>JBKBRA010000006.1:0-92599 GCA_046292305.1 Dietzia sp.
GGCTCGATGGTGATCACATCGCCGTCGGACAGTGTACTCGCGGACCTGCTGGACACCGCGGGCGCTTCATGGACGTCCAACCCCACACCGTGTCCCAGCGAGTGACCGAAGTACGCGCCGAACCCGGCGTCGGAGATGATGTCGCGACTCACGGCGTCGAGTTCCGAACAGGACAACCCCTCACGGACCGCCGACACACCGGCGAGCTGGGCGCGCCTGACGACCTCGTAGGCGTCGAGGAGTCTGTCGGCCGCGCCGCCCAGGGCGACGGTACGGGTGCAGTCGGAGGCATAGCCGGACACAGTCGCACCGAAGTCCACCACGACCAGATCGCCGGCGGACAGCAGTCGGTCCCCCGGGACATGGTGGGGATGCGCGCCGTTGGGCCCCGAGGCGACGATGGTCTCGAAGGCCACGCCGTCGGAGCCCGCGCGTCGCATCGCGTGTTCGAGGTCCGCGGCGACCTCCCGCTCGCTGCGGCCCTCGGCCAGCAACCGGTGGGACAACAGATGGCGCCAGGACTCGTCGACCACCCGGCACGCACGCTCGATCAGCCCGATCTCGTCGGGGTCCTTCGCTCGCCTGACCTGCTCCACGAGGCCGCTGGTCTCGATGATCGGAGCGTCCGCGGCCCCGACCTCCACGAGCGCACGGCGCAGGGCGGACGAATCGGACAGGGTCAGGTGGTCCGCCTCCACCGCGAGTGGGGCGTCCGCGGGTCCGCGGCGACGCGAGAGTACGCCGGGGACGTACTCCCGCGAGATCACGTGACCCACGTCCGGGGCCTGGTCGACCACCTGGAGTTCGTACCGCGAATCCGTGCACAGGACCGCGTCGCCGTCGTCCTCCACCAGAACGGCGCCCCCCGACCCGCTGAACCCGGTGAGGTACGCGATGTTCCGGGGGTCGGTGACAAGGAGCGCCCCCGCCCCCGCCCGCACGGTAGCGGAGGCCACCGCGAGTCGACGGGCCGCCAGACGGCCGGTCACAGCAGGATCCCGCCGCCGCTGGGCTTGTTCCCCTCCGAGATCGCGGCGTAGGCCGCGGTCATCAGGGACGGGTCGGGGGCCTCCATGCGTGCTGGTCGGGCCAGTCCGTCGAGGACCACCAACCGGAGAAAGCCGGAGTGGTTCTTCTTGTCCCCCGCCATCAGCTCGAGCAGCCGCGGGAACGCGTCGTCGTGGTATCCGGTGGGTAGGCCGAGTGAGGCCAGTATCGAGGCGTGGCGGTCGGCCGTCGCGTCGTCGAGTCGGCCGGCCAGACGGGCGAGCTCGGCCACGAAGCACATGCCCACGCTCACGGCCGCTCCGTGCCGCCAGCGGTACTGCTCACGTCTCTCGACCGCGTGGCCGAGGGTGTGACCGTAGTTGAGGTTCTCCCGGGGGCCGGACTCCCTGAGGTCCCGGCCCACCACGTCGGCCTTGACCTGGACGCTCCGCCGGATGAGTTCCACGATCGTGTCCCCGGTCGGGTCGAGCGCGGCCTCCGGGTCCGCCTCGATGAGATCCAGGATCACCGGGTCCGCGATGAACCCGCACTTGACCACCTCGGCCATGCCGGAGATCAGCTCGTTGCGGGGCACGGATTCGAGTGTCGCGGTGTCGACGAAGACGGCCGCCGGCTCGTGGAAACTCCCCACCAGGTTCTTGCCCGCGTCGGTGTTGATGCCGGTCTTGCCCCCCACCGCGGCGTCCACCATGGCGAGCAGCGTGGTGGGGATGTGGACCACGCGCACCCCGCGCATCCAGGTGGCGGCCACGAAGCCGGCGAGGTCCGTCGCCGCCCCGCCGCCCAGGCTCACCACCGTGTCCTTACGGCCCAGCCCGATCTTTCCGAGCACGTCCCAGCAGTAGCCCGCCACGGCGAGGTCCTTGCCGGCCTCCGCGTCGGGGATCTCCACACGATGGGCGTTGACGCCGGCCTCGGCGAGCTGCTCACGCAGCGCCTCTGCGGTCTGGGTCAACGGCGGCTGGTGGAAGATCGCCAGGTTGCGCGACGAGGAACACGTCTCGAGGATCTCGGGCAGGAGCCCGCGGCCGATCACCACCGGGTACGGATCGGCGGACCGCACGTCCACCACCACGGGGTCGGTGTTGTTCCGGTCTCGGTTCATGAATGACTCCCGCTCATCGATCGACTGCTCACGCTCGTACCCACACGTCTCCTGCCCGTTCAGCTCGCCCGACTCACGATCGATCCCATGCGCCCCGGACGTGCGGGTCACCGGACTCGAGTCTGTCGACGATCTCCGTCACCACCTTGCCCGAACTCCGGCGTTCCGTGCTGACGGTGGACCACGCCACCTCGCGGTACAGCGGTGACCGCTCGGTCAGCAACGCCTGGTAACGCGCGGTCACGTCGCCGCCCGCGAGTAACGGGCGGCCGGGCCCCCGGGACCTGCGTACACCCTCGGCCACCCCTATGGTCAGATGGATCACGCGATGACCGAGAAGCCGCCGTCTGGTGGTCGCCGACAGCACGGCGCCGCCGCCCAGCGAGAGGACACCGTCGAACGACTCGAGCGCCTCCCCCACGACCGTCTCCTCGATCGCACGGAAAGCCGGTTCACCGTCGTCCGCGAAGATCTCGGGTATCGACCGCCCCTCGGACTCCTCGATCATCTGGTCGGCGTCACGGAACGGTACGTCGAGCCGCCGGGCGAGCTTGCGCCCGATGGTCGTCTTGCCGGCACCCGGCGGACCCACCAGGACGGCGACCGGCCGTGCCGGGTCGTTCATGCCGGATCCGTGTCCCAGTCCAGTCGCGCGGCCACCGCGTCGAGGTAGCCCTCGACGTTGCGTCGGGTCTCCGACAGTGAGTCCCCGCCGAACTTCTGCAGGACGGAACGTGCCAGGACGAGTGCGACCATGGATTCCGCGACCACTCCGGCCGCGGGGACCGCGCACACGTCCGATCGCTGATGGATGGCGGTGGCGCCGGAGCCGTCGGACATGTCGACGGTGCTCAGCGCGCGGGGAACCGTGGAGATCGGTTTCATGGCGGCGCGGACCCGGAGAGCCTGACCGTTGGTCATCCCCCCTTCGAGTCCACCCGCACGGTTGCTCCGGCGTCCCACTCCGTCAGCGCCGCGCACCATCTCGTCGTGGGCCACGCTGCCGCGTCGTCGGGCGGTCTCGAAACCGTCGCCGACCTCGACGCCCTTGATGGCCTGGATCCCCATCAGGGCTCCCGCGAGCTGGGCGTCGAGACGCTCCTCGCCCGACACGTGGGAACCGAGCCCGATGGGCAGACCGTGGACCACCACCTCGACCACGCCGCCGAGGGTGTCGCCGGCCTTCTTGGCCGCCTCGATCTCGGCGATCATGGAGTCCCCGCTCGCGGCGTCGAACGACCGCACCGGGCTCTCGTCGATGGCCGGCAGGTCGGCGAAGGCGGGCTCCGGCCCGACGTAGGGCTCGGACGCGCCTATGGAGATGACGTGGGAGAGCACTTCCACGCCGAGGACATCGCGCAGTACCGCCCTGGCGACGGTTCCCGCCGCGACCCTGGCAGCGGTCTCACGGGCGCTCGCGCGTTCCAGGACCATGCGGGCGTCGTCGAAGTCGTACTTGAGCATCCCGGCGAAGTCTGCGTGACCCGGGCGCGGTCGCGTGAGCGTCGCCGCGCGGGCCTTGTCCTCGATCGCTTCCGGATCGACGGGGTCCGCCGACATGATCTGTTCCCACTTGGGCCACTCGGTGTTGCCCACCTCGATCGCGATGGGAGACCCCATGGTGCGACCGTGGCGGACGCCGGCCAGGACCCTGACCGCGTCGGCCTCGAATTTCATCCGGGCCCCGCGACCGTAGCCCAGACGGCGGCGGGCGAGCTGCGAGGCGATCTCGTCGCTCGTCACCTCGACCCCCGCGATGACGCCCTCGACGATCGTCACTAGGGCCTGGCCATGCGATTCTCCGGCGGTGGTCCACTTCAGCACGTCGCCGATCATCCCACGTCCGGGTATCACCCGGCACATCAGGCCCGCGGCGACGCCGACCTCAGTGTCCGCGAGGCGACGGCGGCCTGGTGTGGGGTGCTGCCGGTGAGGCGCCGGAACGCGTGGATGAAGCTCGAGGCCTCGGCGTATCCCAGACGGATCGCAACGTCCTCGACGGACAACAGGCCGGTGGCCAGCATCTGCTCCGCCAGCTCGACACGCACGTCGTCGAGCACGCGCTGGTAGGAGGTGCCCTCCTCCGACAGGTGCCGGCGCAACGTCCGCGGGCTGACCCCCAGTTCGGCGGCCACCGAGGACATGGGGGCCCCGTGGGAGAGACGTCCGGTGATCTCGACGCGGACACGGCTGCTCACCGGTCCGCGGGTCCGGCGGGCGGCGGCCAGATCCCGGCACAGCGTCTCCGCCACCGCCACCGCGGCGGGACTGCCCTGCGGGAGGGGACGGTCGAGGTGGACGGCGTCGAAGACCGCGGTGACCCCGTCCCCGGGGGCGGAGGACGACGGCATCAGGCCCAGCCGCGCGCCGTAGGCGGCGAGTGTGTCCGGTGGTCGCCCTCCGGAGAACGCGATCTCGGTGAAGGGGAGGCCGCCGGGGACGAGGTCGCCGAGGACGGAGTGGATCGCGAAGAGGTCGCGGTCCACCAGGAATCCGCGGACGTCCTCCGGCAGTGTCGCGCCCCCCAGTCGCACCACGATCCGGTCCCCGGTCGACTCCACCCCGAACGTGCTGAAGATGTAGCTCAGGTCGATGAACCGCAGGGTCATGGCGATCACGTCGCGGAGCGTGGGGCTGGACAGCAGCGCGTAGCCGAGAATCCCGAAGGTGGTCAACCGGTAGGCGGCGCCGACCTCGGCGGCGAGGGCTGGACGGTCACCCGCGGCGGCGCGGAGGTTACGGATCGCGGCCAACTCCTGCCCCGGGGCCACGAGCAGATCGGGGGTCGCGAGGTCGGCCGGGGTGAGACCGACCCCGCGCAGGATCGTCCCGGCCTCCACACCGAGCCCGCGCCCGGCCTCGACGAGCACGCCGACCCCGGTGGCCGAACGCGGGAAGTCCCAGTGCGGAACCGCGGGGTCGTCCCAAGAGGTCATGGCCGGAATTATGGATTATCCGTCCGGGAAAGTCTGCGGCCACGCCGGTCTGAAGTCATACGGTCGGACAATGACCTCTTCCTCCCCCACGGACTCCTCCCCCACGGACCGGACCCGGCGCCGACCCCGCGTTCTCATCATCGGCGCCGGATTCGGTGGCCTGGGCACCGCCTACGAACTGACCCGCGACGGCCTCGCGGACGTGACGATCCTGGAGAAGGCCGACGACGTGGGCGGGGTGTGGAGGGACAACACCTACCCCGGAGCGGCCTGTGACGTGCCGTCGAACCTCTACTCGTACTCGTTCCACCGGAAGACCGACTGGGGCCGCCGCTACGCCGAGCAGCCCGACATCCTGTCCTACATCCGCGAGACCGCGGATCGGTTCGGACTACGGGAGAAGGTGCGGACGGGGGTCGAGGTGACCTCGGCCGCCTTCGACGAGGAGACAGCCACCTGGACGGTACTCACCTCCTCCGGCGAGTCGTTCGAGGCCGACGTCCTCGTTCCCGCGATCGGTCAGTTGTCCCGGCCGGCCTACCCGGACATCCCGGGACTGGAGACGTTCGCGGGACCGTCGTTCCACTCCGCACGGTGGCGGCACGACGTGGACCTGACCGACAAGCGGATCGCGGTACTCGGTACCGGGGCCTCGGCGATCCAGTTCGTCCCCCGCATCCGTGAGGCCGCGGCACACGTGACGGTCTTCCAGCGCTCGGCGCCGTGGGTGGTGCCGAAGCCCGACCGGGCGTACACCGACGCGCATCGCACCGCGTTCGCCCGTGTCCCCGGACTCGTCCCCGCGATGCGCGGCGCCATCTGGGAGGCGACGGAGGCGATCGGCCTCGCCCTGACCTCGGCACGGCCACTGGCCCGGATCCTCAGCGGTCTCGCCCAGGCCAACCTCAGGCTAACCGTCCGGGACCCGGAACTGCGCGCCGCACTCACCCCGACGGAACCGATCGGGTGCAAACGAATGCTGTTCAGCAATCAGTGGTACCCCGCGCTCGCCCAGCCGGACGTCGACGTGGTGACCGACGGCATCGCCGAGGTGGTCCCCGAAGGGATCGTCACCGCTGACGGACGGCTGCACCCCGCCGACGTCATCGTGTACGGCACGGGCTTCAAGGCCACCGAGTTCCTGGCGCCCATCACCGTGCGTGGGCGCGGTGGACAGGACCTGCACGAGCAGTGGCGCGAGGGCGCACGGGCGTACCTCGGGATGGCAGTACCGGGCTTCCCCAACATGTTCGTGGTCTACGGCCCCAACACCAACCTCGGGAGCAGCTCGATAATCCTCATGATGGAGCAGCAGGCCCGCTACATCCGCCAGATCGTCGAGGAGCTGTCGCGCGCCGAGGGGCCCGTCGCCGTCGAGGTGCGCCGCGAGGTCGACGACGCCTACGACGCCGAGATCCTGCGTCGTCTCGACGACTCGGTCTGGAGCGGGTGCGACTCGTGGTACAAGGTGGACTCCGGACGGGTCACCACCAACTGGCCCGGGTTGGTTCACGAGTACCAGCGCCGAACCCGGACCGCGGACACGGCCGACTACGAGATCGTCGCGCCCCGCCGCTCGCAGGAGTCGGCGGCGATCTGACCGTGGGTCCCGGGCCGGGCCGGGTGCGTCCCGGCCCGTCAGCGTCCGAGTGCCGCCGTGAGAGCCGTGGCCATGGCCTGGCGAGGTGCGGGGCGTCCGGTGAAGAGTTCCACCTGGCCGAAGGCCTGGTGCAACAGCATCACATCTCCGCCCACGACGGGGATCCCGGCGGCGATCGCGGCTGACCCCGCGGCGGTGGGCCAGGGGTCGTACAGGACGTCGAACAGCCGGTTGGCCCGGGCCACGAGGCCGGTGAGGTCCCCGACCCCCGGCTCGGGGACGGTGTTGACGAGGACGTCCGACCGCGAGATCTCATCCGCCAACGACTCGTCGCTCAGCAGTACCGTGCGGATCTCCAGGCCCAGTGCCCGCCCGCAGTCGGCGGCTGGTCCGGCGTTGTCGCGGCGCGAGGCCAGCACCACGCGCGTGGCCCCGGCCTCGGCGAGCCCGGCCAGCACCGGCCGCGCGGTCCCACCGACGCCCAGCACCACCGCCGTCGGCTCCGGGGGGAGATCGTCGAACTCGGCCAGCGCACCGGTCACACCGTCCACGTCGGTACAGTCTGCGAACCAGCCGTTCCCCCGCCGGACGAGGGTGTTGGCACTACCGACGATCCGGGCCCGTTCGCTCACCTCGGTCGCATACCCGAGTGCGGCGAACTTACCGGGCATCGTCACCGAGTAGCCCACCCGGAGGTCGGGTGAGGAGTCGACCACGGCGGGCAACCGCTCGGCATCGCAGTCGATCCGTTCGTAGGTCCATCCGTCCAGACCGAGCGCCCGGTACGCCGCACCGTGCAGTACCGGGGAGAGCGAGTGGTCCACGGGGTGGCCCAGCACCGCCGCCGAACGGGGAGGGGTGGCCGCGAGGCCGTCGGCGCCAGCGCCGGCGACACTAGCGCCCACTGGACAGGACCCCGTTGGCGATCGCCTCACTCTGGTAGCGCTCGTGCTCCGGGTACTCGTCGGCGAAGCGGGTGGTGCCCTGCATGTCGACGGTCACGAAGTACTTCCACTGGCCGTCGGCGGGGTTCTCCATCGCCCGGAGCGCATCGAGACCGGGAGACCCGATCGGCCCGTAGGGCAGGCCGTCCATGGCGTAGGTGTTCCACGGCGTGAGCGCGGCACGGTCGGCGTCGGTGGTGGCGATCTCCTGGTCGGCGAGGGCGTAGTTCACCGTCGAGTCGAACTGGAGTCGCATCGGCTCGTCGAGTCGGTTGAGGATCACACGGGCGATCTTGTCGAAGTCCACCAGGGTGCCCTCCTTCTCCACCAGTGACGCCGCGGTGACCACCTGGTACGGAGAGAGCCCGATCCGCTCTGCCGAGGGCACTAGCCCGGTGGCGTCGTACGAGTCGGTCGACGAGTCGATCAACTGGCGGAGGATCTCGACGGGCTCCGACTGCGGGTTGACGTTGTGGACCCCGGGCGCGATCAGGCCCTCGAGTCGACGAACCGGGTCCGGGGCGGCGCGAACCTCGTTGATGGCCCAGTCGGGCACCCCGAGTTCGGCGGGATCGGCCTGCACGGCCGCGTCGACGATCTCCTGCGGCAGGCGGCACGTCGGTGGCGTCTCCGGATCGTCGAGGTCCCGGAGACAGGTCGCATCGGCGATCAGGGTGAAGATGCCCTTCTCGGTCCCGCCACCGACCACGACGGTGTCGAGCAGGCGACCACCGGGGTTGACGTCCATGAAGCCGACCCTGTTCTGGGGATCGGCCAGGGCCTCCACCGCCGCCTCGGCGCTCATCTCCTCCCGGACCTGGTAGTAGCCCGGTTGGATGCCCTCGACCGCGGTGCCGGTCGCGGCGCCCGTGAACGCCCGCGTGCTCGCGACGGTGCCGATGTCGTACAACCTGTCACCGACGACTCCCAGGGTGTCCCCCGGCTCGACGTGCAGGAGAGCGTTGCCGGAGCCCTCGCCCTCGAAATCGGGCGCGGCGGAGACCTCGGTGTTGACATTGCGGTACACCATCACTGCGAAGGCCAGGACCACCCCGACCACGGCCGCAAGGAGTATGAACCGGGTGGTGCCACTCGTTCGTGAGCGTCCTCGTGCCGCAGACATCGTGCTCCTTAGCCAGGGGTTCAGGGAGCTGCCCGCCGGACAGCATCGTGCTTCCGGTCAGTTTATCCAGCCGCGGCGGTCGACACGCCCGTCATCGCCGGGCGCGCCGTGAGTCGAGCCACGCCTGCAGGAGTACCACTGCGGCGGCCTGATCGATCACGCCTCGCTGCTGGCGGGTGTTCCTGCCCGCGCCGTGGAGCGCCGCCCCGGCCGTCACGGTGGTGAGTCGTTCGTCCACGAACTCGACACCGAGGTCGGGCGAGGTGGCTCCGAGAGCCGCCGCGAACGACCGCGCCATCGCCGTGGACGCGGTGTCCCGACCCTTCAGCGAGGTGGGCAGTCCCACGATCACCCCGATGGCGTCGTACTCCTCGACGAGCTCGTCCAGTCGCCTCAGCTCGGCCGACCACTCCGGGTCGCCGCTGGTGACACGGATGGTCTCCACAGGCGTAGCGAGGATTCCGTCGGGATCACAGGAGGCGACCCCGATCCGTGCCGTCCCGACGTCCAGACCGAGCCGCCGGCCTCGGAGCCACCCGGTATCCCCGGGCTCCGAACCCGTCACCCGGCATCCCTGACGGCTGCGCGCAGTGCGGCCACGGCCGCCTCGATACCGGACGGGTCGGTGCCCGCCCCCTGCGCCATGTCCGGCTTGCCACCGCCCCGTGCCCCCAGGGTCGGTGCGATGGCCTTGACCAGGTCGCCGGCACGCAGACCCCGCTCCTGGGCGGCGGAGCTCACCGCGATCACGAACGGGACCTTGTCCGGACCCGGGGCCGTGAGGAAGATGACGCCGGCATCCCCGCCGAGGCGGCCCTTGAGGTCGGATGCGAGCGTGCGCAGGTCACCCGCCGCGCCTCCCGGGTCGTCGTGGGCGAGGAAGCGGATCCCACCGAGGTCCTCGGCCGCCGACAGCAGGTCCCCGGCCCGGGAGGCGAGCTGGGCGGCGCGCATCGACTCCAGTGTCTTCTCCGCCTCCCGCAGCTTGGCGGTCAGAGCGGCCACACGGTCGGGTAGTTCATCGGCCGGCGCCTTGAGCGAGGTGGCCAGACCCGACACGAGCGCACGCTCGCGGGCCTGGTGCCGGTAGGCGTCCATGCCGACGTACGCCTCCACGCGCCGGATCCCCGACCCGACGGAGGCCTCCCCGAGCAGGCTCACCGGGCCGATCTGCGCGGAACTGGACACGTGGGTGCCGCCGCACAACTCCATCGAGAACGGTCCGCCGATCTCCACCACCCGCACCAGCGACCCGTAGTTCTCGCCGAACAGGGCCATCGCTCCCATCCGTCGGGCCTCATCGAGACTGGTCTCGATCGTGTTCACGCCGTAGTCGGCGTCGACGGCGGCATTGGTGATCTCCTCGACCTGGGCCAGGACGTCAGACGGGATGGAGCCGGACCAGTTGAAGTCGAACCGCATGTAACCCGGCTTGTTGAGTGACCCGGCCTGCACGGCCTCCGGTCCGAGGATCTGACGCAGTGCCGCGTGGACGAGGTGGGTGGCCGAGTGGCCCTGGGTGGCACCCTTGCGCCACTCCGGGTCGACGGCCGCGGTGACGAGCTGGCCGGCCTCGGCCTCCCCACCCGTGAGGACGCCCTTGTGGATCCAGAGCTTCTTCCCGATCTTCTGCACGTCGTCGACCTGCATCTGGAAGCCGGCGGTGGAGATCATCCCGCGGTCACCGAGCTGGCCCCCGGACTCGGCGTAGAACGGCGTCCGGTCGAGGACGAACTCGACCCGGTCGCCCTCCCTGGCCACGTGGACGGATTCGCCACCGGACACGATCCCCAGGAGCGTGGACTCGTCGGCGAGCTCGGTGAACCCGGTGAAGACGGTCTCGCCCGCGTCGAGGAAATCCCGGTACACCGACAGGTCGGCGTGCGCGTGCTTCTTGGACCGCGAGTCGGCCTTGGCCCGGGCCCGCTGTTCGGACATGAGGGAACGGAAGCCCGTCTCGTCCACCTGCAGTCCGGCCTCGGCCGCCATCTCCAGGGTCAGGTCGATGGGGAACCCGTGGGTGTCGTGGAGCGCGAAGGCCTGGCTACCGGACAGGGTCGCGGCGCCCGACTCCCTGGCGGCCTCGGCGGCGCGTTCGAAGAGTTGGGTGCCCGACTCGAGGGTCTTCAGGAAGGCGACCTCCTCGGCCACGGCGATGCGCTCGATGCGCTCGTATCCGGCGATCGTCTCGGGGAAGGACGGGCCGATGGCCTCCTTCACGGTGGCCATGAACGCGGCCATCGTGTCGCCGGTCGCGCCGAGGAGTCGGACCGACCGGACGATGCGCCGCAGCAGTCGCCGCAGGATGTACCCGCGACCCTCGTTGCCGGGGGTCACACCGTCGGAGATCAGCATATAGGCGGTACGGGCGTGGTCGGCGATCACTCGGAAGCGCACGTCGGACGCGGTGTCCGTCCCGTACTTCGTGCCCGAGAGCCGCTCTGCGGTGTCGACGACCGGGCGGAGCAGGTCGGTCTCGTACACGTTCTCGACACCCTGGAGCAGGAACGCGACGCGCTCGATCCCCATCCCGGTGTCGATGTTCTGCTTGGGCAGCGGGCCCAGGATCTCGAACGCGTCCTTACCCGTACCCTCGCCCCGCTCGTTCTGCATGAACACGAGGTTCCAGATCTCGATGTAGCGGTCCTCGTCCGCCTCCGGCCCGCCCTCGACCCCGTACGCCGGCCCGCGGTCGTAGAAGATCTCCGAGCACGGCCCGCACGGCCCGGGAACGCCCATGGACCAGTAGTTGTCCGCCATGCCGCGGCGCTGTATCCGGCCCTCGGGCACGCCCACCACGTCGCGCCAGATGCCGAAGGCCTCGTCGTCGTCGAGGTACACCGTGACCCACAGCAACGCGGGGTCGATCCCGAACCCGCCGCCCTCCACGGATGAGGTGAGCAGCGACCACGCGTGCCGGATCGCCCCCTCCTTGAAGTAGTCACCGAACGAGAAGTTCCCGGCCATCTGGAAGAAGGTGTTGTGGCGGGTGGTGATGCCCACCTCCTCGATGTCCAGGGTGCGCACGCACTTCTGGATGGAGGTCGCCGTGGCGTGCTCGGGGGTCTCCTGGCCCAGGAAATAGGGCTTGAACGGGACCATCCCGGCGTTGACGAACAACAGGTTGGGGTCGTCCAGGACCAGTGACGCGCTGGGGACCTCGGCGTGACCGGCCCTGACGAAGTGGTCGAGGAAGCGGCGCCGGATCTCATGGGTCTGCACAGGGGGCCTCACTGGTGGTCTACGGAGGTGGTGGATCAGTCGGCTCACCAGCCTACCGGCGCGCCCCCTGGGGTCGAGGAACGGATCCCTCCCGGGCTGACCGCACCGTAGTCCCCGACACACGGCACAGGCACGGACCCTGACGGAGGGGTCCGTGCCTGTGCCGCGGTCGAGACGTGGTGCCGTGTCAGCGCGGCATCGGAGGCAGGATGATGCCGAAGTTGGCGGCCGTGATGAACGCCTCCTGGGGCAGTAGCCCCAGGCTGTGGGCGCCGGTGCCCCAGACACCTACCGAAGTGGCGACGCCGACCAGGGTCGAGAAGATGCTCGCGATTCCGCTCATGGTTCCTCCGGAGAATGGTGAGAGACGTGAATGTTGCACCTGTTAATACAGGCCATATGAGTTTCACATATTCGGACAGGGTCGGCTAGGGCTTACCCCGGACGATCCCCCGCAACTTGGCGACCCGCGATCCCAGCTCACGCTCGTGACCGTGGCCGCTCGGGGTGTAGTAGTCCTGCCCGACCAACTCGTCCGGGGGATACTGTTGCCGCACCACTCCGGCGGACGCCTGGTGCGCGTACGTGTATCCCACTCCGTTCCCGAGCCCCTTGGCCCCGGCGTAGTGACCGTCCCGCAGGTGCCTGGGGACCTCCCCGACGCCCCCGGCGCGGACATCCGCCATCGCCGCGTCGATCGCGGAGATCACCGCGTTGGACTTGGGCGCGGTCGCCAGGTGGATGGTGGCCTGGGCCAACGCGAGCCGGCATTCGGGTAGCCCCACCTTCTGCACGATCTCCGCCGCGGCGGACGCGGCGAGCAACGCGGTGGGATCGGCCATCCCGATGTCCTCGCTCGCGTGCACCACCAGTCGCCGCGCGATGAATCGCGGGTCCTCCCCCGCGACGAGCATCCGCGCGAGGTAGTGCAGGGCCGCGTCGACGTCCGATCCTCGGATGGACTTGATGAACGCGCTCGTGACGTCGTAGTGCTGATCCCCGTCACGGTCGTAGCGCACCGGCGCCGCGTCCAGACTCAACTCGACCGTCCCGGGGGTCACCACGCCGTCCTCGGCGGCCCCCGCAGCGGCTTCCAGGATGGTCAGGCTGCGGCGTGCGTCCCCGCCGGAGAGCCGGACGATGTCCTCCACCGCGGCGTCCGTCACCTCGACCGCACCCGCGTAACCCCGGTCGTCGGCCACGGCGCGCCGGATCACCGTGGCCACCCCCGCCCCGTCCAGTCCCTGGAGTTCTGCGATGAGCGACCGGCTGAGCAGCGGCGCGATCACCGAGAAGTGCGGGTTCTCCGTGGTCGCCGCCACCAGGAGCACGATGCCGTTCTCCACCGCGGCGAGCAGTGCGTCCTGTTGGCTCTTCGAGAACCGGTGGACCTCGTCGATGAACAGCACGGTCCGCTGGCCGTGGATCTGGCGCGTCCGCGCGTCCTCGATGACCGCCCGGACGTCCTTGACGCCTGCACTCAGGGCGGACAGCGCCACGAAATGACGGCCGGACGAGCTGGCCACGAGGTTGGCCAGCGTCGTCTTTCCCGTCCCCGGCGGCCCGTAGAGGATCACCGAGGATCCTCCCCGGCCCTCGACGAGTCGCCGCAACGGCGAGTTGGGGCGGAGGAGGTGGTCCTGTCCCACGACCTCGTCCAGCGTGCGCGGCCTCATCCGCACCGCCAGCGGAGCCGACGGGTCGACCGGCGGCGGTAGGGACCCTCCCCGCGCGCCCGGTCCCGCGTCCCCGGCCGCGAACAGCCCTGCGTCATCGCTCACGCGCCTCAGGCTACCGATGGCCCCCGACACTGCCCCGAGGTGAACATCGGGCGACGATCCGATCGTCGGGGTAGCCCGGCTCGTCGTCGTCGAGTTGTCTGGAATCCGTGTGTACCCCGTCCCGACGGGGTAGACCAGTGTCCAGTCACGTCTGAGCCCGAGGAGCCCCACCCGATGAGCCGCCACCACGACCCCTGCCACGGCCCCACCCTGACCCGCCGGGAGGCGCTGGCCGGGGCCGGTATGGTCGCCGCGGCTGGCGCCGTGGGTGTCACCCTGCTCGCCGACCCGGCCCCGGTGTGGGCCAACCCCGTCCGCCCGGTCGCCGACGACCTCGACGTCTACGTCCTGGTCACCGACGGTATGCGGCCCGACGAGCTCAACCCCGTGCAGGCCCCCACCCTGGACCGCTGGGCATCTGAGGGGACCAGGTACACACACGCGTCGTCGGTGATGATCGCCGAGACGCTCCCCAACCACGCCGCGATGGTCACCGGCGTGCTGCCCGAGCGCAACGGGGTCCCCGCCAACTCGGTCTGGGACCACGCCGCCGGTACCGACAGGACTCTCGACCGGCCCGACGATCTCCGCGCCCCCACCGTGCTCGACCGGATCCGCACCGAGGCCGGCCTGACCACAGCGAGCGTGCTGAGCAAGGACTACCTCCACGGCCTGTTCGGGGGGCGCGCCAGCGTGCAGTGGGCGCCGTTCCCGCTCGTGCCGATCACCGACCACTCTCTCGACTGGTTCACCATCGAGGCACTCAAGCAGACCGTCACCGACCACGCCCCGCGGATGACCTTCGTCAACCTCGGCGACATGGACCGCTTCGGACACATGGACCTGTCGGGGAACTCCCTGCGACTGGCGCGCAACCAGGCGGTCGCCAATTCCGACCACAAGCTCTGGGACTTCGAGCAGTTCCTCCGCTCCACGGGCCGCTGGGAGCGCTCGGTGGTCATCGTGCTGGCCGATCACGGGATGGACTGGTCGGAGCCGCTGAGCCTGATCAGCGCAGCCGGAGCGATCGAGGCGGACGCGGCGATCCGCGGGCGGTTCGGGATCGCTCAGAACGGTGGCGCGGACACCTTCGCCTACCTCGGGCCCGCGCACGAGCGCGACGCCTCGCTGAGACGACTGCGTGAGGTCGTCGGCGCGCTCCCGGGCGTCAACCGCCTCTACGATCCGGCCGAGCTCTCCCTGGGCGAGCGGGGTGGGGACCTGGTGGCCACCTGCCACCCCGGCTGGCGTTTCTCGGACCCCACCCCGTTCTCCAACCCGATCCCCGGCAACCACGGGCACGAGGTCACCCTGGGGATCCCGTTCTTCATCGGCGGTGGGCACCGGATCGTGCGTCGGGGTGGCGTCGTCGACCGCCCTGTCCGCACCCTCGACGTGGCACCGACCGTCGCGCGGCTGTTCGGTCTCGACCACGCGGGGATGGACGGACGCCCGGCTGTGGAGGCGTTCCACTTCTGACACCCGGGACGGGGCGTCACCCGGCCGGTCCAGACAGGCCCGCGGCCCTCTCCGCGGAGCGGGCCGCGGGCCTGATCGGATGCGGGGGTCGTCTGGCCGCGCCCGGTGGCTACCCGGACGCCGTCACTCGGACGCTGTGGTCTCCGCCTGCATGCCCTGACCGCGCTGGACCGGAGTCGCGTCGATGCCCGATTCCTTGCGCTGCTGCGGGGTGATCGCGGCGGGCGCATCGGTGAGCGGATCGACCCCGCCGCCGGACTTGGGGAAGGCGATGACGTCACGGATGGACTCGGTGCCCGCGAGCAGCGCGCAGATGCGGTCCCAGCCGAATGCGATGCCGCCGTGCGGCGGGGCGCCGTAGGAGAAGGCGTCGAGCAGGAACCCGAACTTCTCCCGAGCCTCGTCCTGCGAGATGCCCATCACGCCGAAGACGCGCTCCTGGACGTCCTTGCGGTGGATACGGATGGACCCGCCACCGATCTCGTTGCCGTTGCACACGATGTCGTAGGCGTACGCCAGCGCGGACCCCGGATCGGTGTCGAAGCTGTCCAGGTGTTCCGGCTTGGGTGCGGTGAACGCGTGGTGCACGGCCGTCCACGCCCCCGAACCCACCGCCACGTCCCCGGCGGCCGTGGCGTCGTCGGCGGGCTCGAACATCGGTGCGTCGACCACCCAGGTGAACGCCCAGGCGTCCGGATCGACCAGTCCGAGCTTGTCGGCGATCTCACCACGGGCGGCGCCGAGCAGCGCGCGGGTGGATTTGACGCCTCCGGCGCCGAAGAAGACGCAGTCCCCCGGCTCCGCCCCGACGTGTGCCGCGATCCCGGCCCGTTCCGCGTCAGACAGGTTCTTGGCCACCGGACCGCCCAGCTCGCCGTCCTGTCCGACGAGGATGTACGCCAGACCCTTGGCTCCGCGCTGTTTGGCCCATTCCTGCCAGGCGTCGAGCTGACGGCGGGGCTGAGTGGCCCCGCCCTTCATGACCACCGCGCCGACGTAGGGAGCCTTGAACACCCGGAACGGGGTCTCGGCGAAGAACTCGGTGCACTCCACGAGCTCGATGTCGAAGCGCAGGTCCGGCTTGTCCGAGCCGAAGCGACGCATCGCCTCGTCGTAGGTCATGCGCGGGATCGGTGTCGAGATCTGGAACCCGGCGGTGGCCCACACATCGGTGAGGATCTCCTCCGCGATCGCGATGACGTCGTCCTGGTCGACGAAGCTCATCTCCACGTCCAACTGCGTGAACTCCGGCTGCCGGTCCGCGCGGAAATCCTCATCGCGGTAGCAGCGGGCGATCTGGTAGTACTTCTCCATCCCGGCCACCATGAGCAGCTGCTTGAACAGCTGCGGCGACTGCGGGAGGGCGTAGAACGTGCCCGGCTGGAGGCGCGCGGGGACGAGGAAGTCGCGCGCGCCCTCGGGGGTCGACCGGGTCAGGGTCGGGGTCTCGATCTCCACGAAGTCGTGGCGGGCCATGACGCCCCGGGCGGCGGTGTTGACCTTCGACCGCAGTCGCAGGGCCGCTCCCGGCCCCTCGCGTCGGAGGTCGAGGTAGCGGTGACGCAGGCGGGCCTCCTCGCCCACCTCGTCGTCGAGCTGGAACGGCAGGGCCGCGGCCTCACCGAGCACCTCGAACGAGACCACGTCGACCTCGACCTCACCCGACTCGAGGTTCGGGTTCTCCGACCCCTCGGGGCGGCGGTCCACGACGCCTGTCACGGACACGCAGAACTCGTTCCGGAGACGGTGCGCGCGCTCGGCGATCTCCTCGGAGCGGAACACCACCTGGCACACGCCGGTGGAGTCGCGGAGATCGACGAAGATGACCCCGCCGTGATCCCGGCGGCGCGCGACCCAGCCGGCCAGGGTGACGGTGTCCCCGGCGTCGGCGGCTCGGAGCTGGCCGGCGGAATGGGTGCGCAGCACTGCGGTGGTCCTCTCGTCGGAAAAGCGAAGTGGTCGGCGAACGGCGATCGGACCCACCGCTGATCGAGCGGTCGGCCCCGGGTTCGGACGACGCACAGTCTACGTCCACCCGCCGCCGTTCCCGGTGTCGGCTGTGGCTGCGCCCCCGGGGGCCGGGTCAGGGCGTGATGAGACCCGCGACGTGGGAGACCACCGAGTCCAGCGGGACCGGGTTCTGCTCACCCGTGGCCATGGTCTTGACGACCACGGTGCCCGAGGCCAGTTCGTTCTCGCCGACGACGAGGGTGACGGCGGCCCCGGACCTGTCAGCGGCCTTGAAGGCGCCCTTCATGCCGCGGTCGCCGTAGGCCATGTCGGCGCGCAGACCGGCGCGCCGGAACCCGGCGAGCACAGGCACCAGAGCGGCCCTGGCCGGAGCGCCGAGCGCCACCCCGTACACGTCCACCCGAGCACCCGAGGCGTGGTCGATGCCCTCGGCCTGCAGCGCGAGCATCGTGCGGTCGACCCCGATACCGAACCCGATGCCGGACAGTGCCTGCCCGCCGAGCTGCTCCATCAGTCCGTCGTAGCGACCGCCACCGCCGATGCCGGACTGTGCCCCGAGTCCGTCGTGGACGAACTCGAACGTGGTCTTGGTGTAGTAGTCCAGACCCCGGACCATCCGGGGGTTGACCTCGTAGGCCACCCCGAGCGCGTCGAGGTGCGACCTGACCTCGGCGAAGTGCGCGCCGCTCTCCTCGGAGAGGTGGTCGATCATCAGCGGCGCGTCCGACAACTGCGCGCGGACCTCGGGGCGCTTGTCGTCGAGCACGCGAAGTGGGTTGATCCGCGCACGCTCCTGCGTGGCCTCGTCGAGATCCAGGCCGGCGAGGAAACCCTGCAGCCGTTCCCGATAGGCGGGCCGGCAGGAGTCGTCGCCGAGTGAGGTGAGCTCCAGCCGGAACCCGGTCAGGCCGAGCGAGCGGAAGGCGTCGTCCGCCACCGCGATCACCTCGGCGTCCAGGGCGGGGTCGTCGATGCCGATCGCCTCGATGCCGACCTGCTGCAGCTGTCGGTACCGGCCGGCCTGGGGACGCTCGTAGCGGAAGAACGGGCCGGCATAACAGAGCTTGACCGGGAGCGGACCGCGGTCCAGGCCGTTCTCGATGACCGAACGCATGACGCCGGCGGTGCCCTCGGGCCGGAGTGTGACGCTCCGGCCGCCCCGGTCCTCGAACGTGTACATCTCCTTGGAGACGACGTCGGTCGACTCGCCCACTCCGCGGGCGAACAGCGCGGTGTCCTCGAAGATCGGCAACTCGATGTGTCCGTAGCCCGCCCGCCGGGCGGCGGAGGTGATCGCCTCCCGGACCGCGACGAACCCGGCCGACGCCGGGGGGACGTAGTCGGGCACCCCCTTCGGTGCCTTGAGCGCGGTCTTCTTCTGGGTGCCGGTCACGTGTGGGGGATCCTTGTGTCTCTCGGTGGGTGGTTCGGACGAATCGTTCTAGAGGTCGCGCAGGAACGGGTTGGACCGGCGCTCCCGCCCGACGGTGGTGGAGGGGCCGTGCCCGGGGAGCACCACCGCGTCGTCGTCGAGGGTGAGGAACTTCTTGGAGATCGACTGCATGAGCACCTCGGTGTCACCGGCGGGCAGATCGGTGCGTCCGACCCCGTCCTGGAACAACACGTCGCCCCCGAGCACCACCATCCGCTGTCCCTCCTCGGTGTCGATGATGATGCGAAAGGACACCGACCCCGGGCTGTGACCGGGCACGTGGTCCACGTCGAAGGCCATCGACCCGAACCGCAGGGTGTCACCGTCGAACACCTCGACGACCTCAGCGGGTTCCGTGAACGTCATCCCCTTGAGCATGGCGGACAGGTCAAGCGAGAGACCCTTGCCCGGATCGGAGAGCATCGCGCGGTCGTCCGGGTGGATGTAGGCCGGCACTCCGTAGTGGTCCGCGACCTGCTGGGCGTTCCAGATGTGGTCCAGGTGGCCGTGGGTCAACAGGACCGCGCGCGGCCTCAGCCCCGCCTCGGAGACCTGCCGCCGGACCTGTTCCTCGGCGTCCTGGCCCGGGTCGACGATCACGCAGTCCCCCGCGTCGTCGGACACGATGTAGCAGTTGGTCTGGAACATCCCGGCTGGGAACCCGATGATCTGCACGTCCAGTACTCCCTTCCTCGATCGCCCACGACGTCCGTCGCGGACCCCCGGCCCCGACTGGGCGGTACACCGGAGTGGTGTTCAATCGTCTCAGCCCGACCTGGTAGACAAGACCCCTGGGCTGGAGCACTGTGGTCTGCTCTGTGAGTCCCCACCGCGGCTGCAGCCGACTGTTCCAGCCTAGTCCAGGTACCCAGGAGGGTCAGTGTCCACCAACCAGGAACGCCGAGCAGAGGCGCGCCAACGCCTGCGCGAGCAGATGGAGGCTCAGGCCCGGCGTGAGAAGCAACTCAAGATCGTCGCGGCCTCGGTCGTCGTAGCCGTCCTGCTGGGCATCGTGGGTGTGGTCGCCTGGATCAACTACGACCGCAATCGCGCCGAAGAGTACGCAGCGAATTGGCTGACCTGCGAGTACCCCACCGACACCGAGACCCCCGAGCTCCTGGACCCGGCGGAGTTCGAGGACCAGGGCGCGGAGGTGGTCGCGGAGGTCGAGGAGTTCAACGCCCAGGTCGAGACGATCGATGACACCAAGCGTGACGCCGAGCCGCCGACTGGTGACCAAGCCAGGCAGGGTCTCGCGGAGATCACCATCACCACCGACCGGGGCGAGATCCCGATCACGCTCGATCGTTCCGGCGCCCCCTGCAACGTCGCGAGCTTCGTCCACCTGACCGAGCAGCGGTACTTCGACGACACCGAGTGCCACCGTCTGACCGTGTCGGAGGAGGAGCCGGGTCTGTCGGTCCTGCAGTGCGGCGACCCGACGGGGACCGGCCTGTCCGGGCCCGGATACTCGGTGGTCGACGAGCCTCCCGCGGCCGACGCCCTGGCGCTCGCCGACGACGGTTCGGGCGCCGCCATCTATCCCCGCGGAACCGTGGCCATGGCCAAGTCACAGGCACCTGACAGTGCCGGCAGCCAGTTCTTCCTGGTGTACGAGGATTCGGCACTCCCGCCCGAGTACACCGTCATGGGAACGGTCGGCGAGTCGGGCCTCGAGGTCCTCGACGACATCGCCGAGACCGGTGTGAAGAGCGATGACCCGACCGACCGCGACAACCAGGTCCCCAGGCGCCCCGTCACCATCGAGACGGTGGTAGTCGACGACCAATCCGGGCTCCCCGAGGAGTGATCCCCGGGGCCGGACGACCGGCTCAGTTCGACGTCATCCGGTTGACGTCGAAGACCCCCTCGACACCTCGGACCGTCTGAAGGACGTGTCCGAGGTGTTTCGGGTCGGCCATCTCGAAGGTGAACCGAGAGATCGCCACTCGATCGTCGCCCGCCGTCTGGACGGATGCGGACAGGATGTTGACCTTCTCGTCCGCCAACACCTTGGTCACGTCCGACAGGAGCCGGTGACGGTCGAGCGCCTCCACCTGGATCGCCACCAGGAAGACCGCACCCGGTTGGGGCGCCCACTCGACCTTGACCAGTCGCTCGGGCTCCCGGTGCAGGTCGGAGGCGTTGGTGCAATCCGTGCGGTGGACGCTGACCGTACCGCCACGGGTGATGAACCCCAGCACCTGGTCCCCGGGCACCGGCATGCAACAGCGGGCCAGTTTGGCGTGTACGTCCTTCACGCCGCCCACCAGGATCCCGGGACCCGCGGGCGCGGGCCGGTTCGAGGTGATGTTCTTGTCCCGCGAGCGGTCCGCCAGCTCCTCGGTGACCTCGTCGACACCCCCGTGGGCGGCGATGAGCCGACCCACGATCTGCTTGGCGGAGACGTGGTTCTCCCCGATCGCCGTGTAGAGCGCGGTGACGTCGGCGAAGCCGAGCTCGCGCGCGACCCCGGCGAGGGACTCGTTGGAGAAGACCCGGTGGACAGGGACCCCCCCGCGCCGCACCTCGCGGGTGATCAGGTCCTTGCCTCGTTCCAGGGCCTCCTCGCGCCGCTCCTTGGCGAACCACTGGCGGATCGAACTCTTGGCCCTGCCGGACACGACGAACTTCTGCCAGTCCAGGCTGGGGCCGGCGTTGGGGTCCTTCGAGGTGAAGACCTCGACGACCTCACCGTTCTCCAACGGCTTCTCGAGTGCGACCAGCTTGCCGTTGACCCGCGCACCGATGCACCGGTGCCCTACCTCGGTGTGGACGGCGTAGGCGAAGTCCACGGGGGTCGCGTCGACAGGGAGGTTGATGACGTCGCCCTTCGGCGTGAAGACGAAGATCTCCTTGCTCGTCATCTCGAAGCGCAGTGAGTCGAGGAACTCCCCCGGGTCGGCGGCTTCCCGCTGCCAGCTCAACAGCTGGCGCATCCACGCCATCTCGTCCACCTCGGCGGGGTCGCCGTGGTGCCTGCCCCGGGTCTCCTTGTACCGCCAGTGTGCCGCGATGCCGTACTCGGCGTTGCGGTGCATCTCGTGGGTCCGGATCTGGATCTCCAGCGGTTTGCCGTCGGGCCCGATCACGGTGGTGTGGAGTGAGCGGTAGACGCCGAACCGGGGTTGGGCGATGTAGTCCTTGAACCGTCCCGGCATCGGTTTCCAGGTGGAATGGACCACGCCGATCGCGGCGTAGCAGTCCCGCACGTCCTCACACAGCACGCGGATTCCGACCAGGTCGTGGATCTCGTCGAACTCGCGTCCCCGGACGATCATCTTCTGGTAGATCGACCAGTAGTGCTTGGGGCGGCCTTCGACCCGGGCCTGGATGTGGGCCTTCTCCAGTTCAGCTCTGACCCGGTTGATCACCGTGTCCAGGTACACGTCCCGACTGGGCGCACGGTCGGCGACCAGCCGCACGATCTCCTGGTACTTCTTGGGCTCCAGGATCGCGAACGCCAGGTCCTCGAGCTCCCACTTCACGGTGGCCATGCCGAGCCGGTGCGCCAGCGGCGCGATCACTTCGAGGGTCTCGCGAGCCTTCTTGACCTGTTTCTCCGGAGGCAGGAAGCGCATGGTCCGCATGTTGTGCAGGCGGTCCGCGACCTTGATCACCAGGACCCGTGGGTCGTGTGCCATCGCGATGATCATCTTGCGGATGGTCTCCGCCTCGGCCGCCTCGCCGAAGTCGACCCTGTCGAGCTTGGTGACCCCGTTCACCAGGTGGGCGACCTCGTCGCCGAAATCCGCGGAGAGGGTCTCGAGGGAGTAGTCGGTGTCCTCCACCGTGTCGTGCAACAGCGCCGCCACCAGGGTGGTGGTGTCCATTCCCATCTCGGCGCAGATGGTGGCCACGGCCAGTGGATGGGTGATGTAGGGGTCGCCCGACTTACGGAACACACCCTCGTGCTGGCGCTCGGCGAGGGAGTAGGCGCGTGCGAGCAGCCCGACGTCGGCTTTGACGTGATGTATCCGGTGCACCCGGACCAGGGGTTCGAGGACGGCGGGAGTGGAGGTCACCGTCAACCCGGAGGTGAGGCGACGAGCCCACCTGGCCCGCACGCGTCTCCCCGCGGACGGGCGCGCACCCGGGATCACCGGTAGTGGTTGCGTGTTGGGTTGTGGCTGCTCCCCGGGCGCGGACGTCGGGCCGGCGCCGGCGTTCGCGGCGGGATCCTGCCGATTGGTCATGCCGACTCCTCCCTCCGGGTCCGATCCGTCAACGACGGGTAGGGCTCACGCGACCGTGAGGCAGGTCAGCGGTGTGTCGGCCAGTCTATCCCTACCCCCGAGGCCGGGGACCTCGAGCACGACCGACAGCCCCACCACGACGGCTCCACAGTCATCGAGGAGCCCGACGGCGGCCCCGAGGGTGCCTCCCGTGGCCAGGACGTCGTCGACCACGAGGACACGGGTTCCCCGGAGGTCGAGGCCGTCGGCCGGGAGCTCCAGCGTGGCGGCCCCGTACTCGAGCTCGTATGACCGAGAGTGCACCGGCGGCGGGAGCTTGCCGGCCTTGCGGATAGCCAGCACACCTGTGCGCAGTCGCACCGCGACCGCCCCGGCGAGCAGGAAGCCGCGGGCGTCCAACCCCGCCACGTAGTCGATCGAGCCGACCTCGTGGCCCGCGACGAGCCCGGTGACCACGGCATCGAAACCGTCGGGGTCGGCGAGCACCGGCGTGAGATCGCAGAACTGCACCCCGGCGGCCGGGAAGTCCTCCACCCGGCGCATCAGCTTCTCGACGGCGGCGATGACCACCGGCGACACCTCGGAGATCGCGGGGTCTGTCATGCGGTTGCCCCGACCTTCTCCCGACGGGCCAGGACCTTGGCGGTCTGGCGTCTCGTGACGGGGTCTTTCTCCTTCAGGAGGACCAACAGCGGCGTGGCCAGGAAGATCGACGAGAAGGTTCCCGTGACGATCCCGACCACCTGGACGATGGCCAGGTCCAGCAGGGTGCCGACCCCGAGGATCCACACCGCGATCACCAGCAGCGCCAGGAGCGGCAGGATGCCGATGATGGTGGTGTGGATCGATCTCATGAGGGTCTGGTTGACGGCCAGGTTGGCCTCCTCCGCGTAGGTGCTACTCAGGGAGTGTTTGGCACCACGGGTGTTCTCGTCGACCTTGTCGAACACGATGACCGTGTCATAGAGGGAGAAACCGAGGATGGTGAGCAGGCCGATGACCGTCGCGGGTGACACCTCGAACCCGAGGAGCGAGTAGATCCCCGCTGTGGTGATGACGTCGAAGAACAGGGCGACGACACCGGCGACCGACATCCGCCACTCGAAGCGGAACGCCATGTAACCGAACACGATCGCGATGAACACCACGAGGGCGATGATCATCTGCTCGGTGACCTGCCCGCCCCAGCTCTCACTGCGTGCGGAGTCCCCGATCGCCTCGATCGAGACCTCACCACTCGCCGCGACGGGCTGGAACTCCTCGACGAGCGCGAGCTTGGTCGCGTAGATCTCGTCGCTGGTGAGGAACCCGGTCTCCACCTCCACGATGCGCGCGGCGCCCGCGCCGACGACCTGGACCGTCTGCGGTTCCTGGCCGATCGTCTCCTCGACGACTGTGGCCACCCGGCCCGTGTCGGCGTTGCCGGCCGGCATCGTCAGTTTGGTTCCGCCGGTGAAGTCGATCCCGAAGGTGAACCCCCGGAAGATGATGCTCGCCAGGCAGATCGCGACTATCGCACCGGTGAGAAGGAAGTACAGGCGCCGCCTCTGGACGATAGGGAACGCGCCCGTGCCGGTGTAGAGACGGTTGAACAAGCTCTCCGGCTGGTCGGGCGCCCCCGTGGTGTCCCGGGTATCGGTCGTGTCCGGAGTGCTCATCGGCCCTCCTCCTCGGAGTCGTCACGGCGCGGCAGGATCATCGTCACGCCCGGGGATACCGGTCCCGGATCCGTAGACGGCCCGTCCGGACCGCGCACGGTTGCCGACACTCCACGGGCACCACCGGAATCCGCGTCGAGTGCGGCCTTCTCGGCGTCCTGCTCGAGGCGGCGTCGCTCGGCCGAGTCGGCCCGGAGGGACTCCATCCGCCCGAGTCCGTTGGCCCACGGTTTGGTGAACAACGGCTTCGTGGAGGCGAGGTATACCAGCGGCCAGAGCACGGTGAAGGCCACGAGGACGTCCATGACCGTACTGAGAGCCAGGGTGAAGGCGAAGCCACGGACCTCACCGGTGGCCAGGAGGTAGAGCACGACGGCGCCGATCAGACTGACCACGTTGCCGGTGATGATGGTGCGACTGGCGCTCTTCCAGGCTCTGGGTACCGACGATCTGAATCTGTGTCCGTCACGGAGTTCGTCCTTGATCCTCTCGAAGAAGACCACGTAGGAGTCGGCGGTCATACCGATACCGATGATCAGGCCCGCGACACCGGCGAGGTCGAGGCTGTAGTCCACCGTGTACCCGAGGAACACGAGCATCACGTAGGTGATCAGGAACGAGATGGCAAGGGAGAAGAAAGCGATCACGCCGAGCAGTCGGTAGTACAGCACCGTGTACAGGAGGACGAGCAGGAAGCCGATCGCGCCGGCGAGCAGTCCGGCCTCGAGCGAGGCGAGGCCCAGCGAGGCGGGCACGTTGTCGACGTTCGGGTCCTCGAACGAGATCGGCAGCGCCCCGTAGCGGAGGTTCGCGGCGAGCGCCGCGGCCTCGTCCATGGTGAAACTGCCGGTGATCGACGTGGCCGATCCGACCGGGGTGACGCCCTGGACCACCGGCGCGCTGATCACCTCACCATCGAGGAGGATGGCGATCTGACGCTGCAGGTTCTCCTGGGTGAGCTGCGACCAGGTGGCGCTCCCCTGCTGGCCGGGACCGGCGTTGAAACGGAAGGAGACCTCGTTCTGCCCGGCCTGCTGGCTGAAGCCGGAGCTGACCGAGTCCTTGACGATCTGTTGGCCGTCGAGACGCTCCCCGTCCTCCGGTTCGCCGACGAGCAACGGCACTGGGCCGAGCACATACTTGGCCCCGTCGCCGCACGCGATCAACGCCTGCGCCTGGTCTTCGAATCCCGCGGTGATCTCCCGCTCGGGGCATCGGAAACCCGGAAGGCTCTGGGCCAGCTCCTGGGGATCCCCCTGGCGTACCTCGAGCGCCTCCTCCACCGCCTGGGCGACCGCGTCACGGTCCCCGACGGCGGCGTCGACGGGTTCGACGTCCCCCTCGGCCACCGGCTGGACCTCGAGAACGGGGCGGATCGTCAGCTGGGAGGTGGTCCCGAGGTCACGGGCCTGGCTCGAGTCCTCGCCGGGGACGGTGAGGACGATGTTGCTCCCCTCGATCACCACCGAGGTCCCGGCCACGCCGAGACCGTCGACGCGATCGCGGATGATGTCCTGGGCGAGTCGCAGATCCTGCTCGTCCGGCTGCCCGATAGGGATCAGGGTGACCCGTGTGCCGCCCTGCAGGTCGATTCCGAGCTTGGGCGTGAGGCCCTTCTCTGCCACCGCGAACGCGGCGAGGAAGAGGACGAAAAACACCAGGGAGAAGGCTGACAGCAGAGCCCAGGGCCTGGGACGGGCGTCTCTGCCTCGAGAACGGACTGGTGACACGGGTGATCTCTCTCGGTCTTCTTCGGAGGCCTCCGGCTGGACGGCCCCATCACAGTACTCGCCGGTAGGCGCTTGTCAGGAACCAGCGCCATCCGGACCGGGGGCCGACCCGGGAGAGGTCCCGAGGTCGAGCTTCTCCCGGATCACCCTGCGGTCCCACTGCGTCCGGACGCCGGGGGCGATCTCCAGGACGACGCTCTCCTCCCCGACCGTGACGACGGTCGCGTGTAGTCCCGAGGTGGTCAGCACCTGATCGCCGACAGTGAGGGAGGCCTGCATCTCCTGCAGCTCCTTCATCGCCCGACGCTGCTTGGAGCTCTGGAAGAACATCAGCGCGACCAGCGCGATGATCATCACTGGCAGGAGTAGTTCCAGTCCCATGCGGGGTCCTCTCGGCTCGGGACCCGTCGGTTCGGGGTCCGATGGTGTCGGGTCCGGGCAACGGACCGGTCTCGTTCGAGGATGCCACCACAGTGGTCAGCCGCGCGGGCCGGGTCCCGTCTCGGTCTCCACCGGCAGCATCGGTTCCCCGGGGTTACGTTCCGCACGGCGCAGCCCCAGGTGTTCCCATGCTGCGGCGGTCGCCACCCGTCCCCGGGGGGTGCGGGCTAGCAACCCGGCCCGGACGAGGAACGGCTCGCAGACCTCCTCGAGGGTGCTCGACTCCTCCCCCACGGCGACCGCGAGCGTGCTCAGGCCGACGGGCCCGCCCTCGTGTTGGACGAGAAGCGCGCGCAGTACCGCGCGGTCGAGCCTGTCCAGGCCCAGCTCGTCGACCTCGTAGACCTCGAGTGCCGCGCGGGCGACGGGCACCGTGACCCGCCCGTCGGCACGTACCTCCGCGAAGTCGCGTACGCGGCGGAGCAGTCTGTTGGCTATCCGGGGCGTCCCGCGGGAGCGCCCCGCTATCTCCTTCGCGGCATCCGGGTCCACGGGGATCGCGAGGATCTCGGCCGCTCGGGACACGATCCGGGCCAGGTCGGCGTCCGAGTAGAAGTCCATGTGCGCGGTGAAGCCGAAGCGATCCCGGAGCGGGCCGGTGAGCGCACCCGATCGCGTGGTGGCTCCGACCAGCGTGAACGGGGAGATCTCCAGGGGAATCGAGGTGGCACCCGGCCCCTTGCCCACCATGATGTCGATCCGGAAGTCCTCCATCGCGAGGTACAGCATCTCCTCCGCGGGGCGTGCGATGCGGTGAATCTCGTCGATGAACAGGACGTCGCCCTCGATGAGGTTGGACAGCATGGCGGCGAGGTCCCCCGGCCGCTCGAGCGCGGGTCCGGAGGTGATGCGGAGCGAACCGCCCAGTTCGGCCGCCACGATCATGGCGAGGCTGGTCTTGCCCAGTCCCGGAGGCCCGGAGAACAGCAGGTGGTCCGGGACCACACCGCGACGGGTCGCCGCGGTGAGCACCAGGTCGAGCTGCTCACGGACCGTCTCCTGGCCGATGAACTCGTCGAGGTTCCGCGGACGCAGGGCCCCCTCGACATCGGAATCGAACGGGGTCGGGGACGCGGACAGTTCGGAGTCCGACCCGTCGCCGGCCTCCGGGGAGAACGGCTCCCCGTCCCCGTTCCCGAACTGTCCCGTCATCAGCGCCTACCGAGCGAACGCAGCGCCAACCGCAGCGCCTCCGCCGGTCCGAGGTCCGGATCGGTCGCCAGGACCGCGGTGGCGGCCTTGTCCGCCTCGGTGACGGAGAAACCCAGACCCTCGAGCGCCCCGGCCACCTCGGCCGCCGCCGGGACCGTCGGCGTTCCGGAACCGTCGCCGCTCCCGCCGGTCCCGTGCACGGGGCCGACCTTGTCCTTGAGTTCGAGCACCATCCGTTCGGCGGTGCGCTTACCCACGCCGGGCACCCTGGTGAGCGCCTTGACGTCCTCGGTTCCGAGCGCCCTCACCAGTTGATCCGGCTCGAGGGTGGCCAGGATCGCCAGAGCGAGACGTGGGCCGACGCCGGAGACCGTCTGGACGGTCGAGAAGAGCCGACGGGCGTCCACTGAATCGAAGCCGTAGAGGGTGAGGGAGTCCTCGCGCACCACCAACTCGGTGTGCAGCATGCCCTCGTCTCCCCGTCGCAACCCCGCGAGCGCGGACGGCGTCGCGTGGACCAGAATGCCGACGCCTCCCGCCTCCACCACGCAGCGGTCCAGACCGATCTCGGCCACCGTCCCCCTGATCGAGGCGATCACCAGCGCACTCCCTTCGTTCGAGCCATCCCCCGAGCCGCGGCACGGGCACGTTCCTGATCCGCGGTGCTGGTCCGACCCCGCGTCCGGCCGGCATCGGCGGCCTCGGTCGCCGCCGCCGCCCTGCCCTTGTCAACCTTGGCCTCGAAGCCGGCTCGCGACCGGGCCACCTGGGTGTCGAGCGCGGCCACCCGGCCCTGCATGGGCGCGCGCCAGCTGTGGCACACCGCCAGCGCCAGGGCGTCGGCGGCGTCCGCCGGGCTCGGGGGCTTCTGCAGGCCGAGGATCCGCGTGATCATGAGTGTCATCTGCTTCTTGTCGGCACGACCACTTCCGGTCACGGCCGCCTTGACCTCCGACGGTGTGTGGAACGCCACCGGGATGTCCCGGTACGCGGCAGCCATGGCCACGACTCCGGCCGCCTGCGCGGTGCCCATCGCGGTGGATACCTGGTTCTGGGCGAAGACGCGCTCGATGGCCACCACGTCGGGCCGGTGGATGGCCATCCATTCGTCGGCCACCTCGTGCACCGCCCGCAGACGGCGCTCGAGCGGTTCCTCTGCGCTCGTCCTCACCACGTCAACGTCCAGCGCCGTGACGGCGCGACCCGGTGCGGTCTCGATCAACGCGAGACCGCACCGGGTCAGCCCGGGGTCCACTCCCATGACGCGCATCGAACCTCCGCCGACCAGTGGTAGAACTTACGTTCGAGACCCTACCAGCGGTGGCCGCCTCAGGAGTCCAGGGAGGCCAGCACGTCGTCCGGGATGTCGACGTTGGAGTACACGTTCTGGACGTCGTCGGAGTCCTCGAGCGCGTCGATCAACCTGAAGATCTTGCCCGCCCCCTCCGCATCCACGGTGACCTCGACGGAGGCTCGGAAGCCCGACTCCGCGGACTCGTAGTCGATCCCCGCCTCCTGGAGCGCCGTGCGGACCTGTACGAGGTCGGTGGGTTCACAGGTCACCTCGAACCGCTCACCGAGGTCGTTGACCTCCTCGGCCCCGGCGTCGAGCACGGCCAACAGGACGTCGTCCTCCTCGAGCTCGCCCTTGTCCAGGACGATCTCACCCTTCCGGGCGAAGAGGTAGGCCACCGAGCCCGGGTCGGCCAGGTTCCCGCCGTTGCGGGTCATGGCGGTCCGGACCTCCATGGCTGCGCGGTTCCGGTTGTCGGTGAGGCACTCGATGAGCATCGCCACGCCGTTCGGGCCGTAACCCTCGTACATGATGGTCTCCCAGTCGGCGCCGCCCGCCTCCTCGCCGGCGCCACGCCTGCGCGCCCGCTCGACGTTGTCGCCCGGGACCGAGTTCTTCTTGGCCTTCTGGATGGCGTCGAACAGCGTCGGGTTGCCGTCGGGGTCACCACCACCCGTGCGGGCCGCCACCTCGATGTTCTTGACGAGCTTGGCGAAGAGCTTGCCGCGCTTGGAGTCGATCGCCGCCTTCTTGTGCTTGGTGGTGGCCCACTTGGAATGGCCTGACATGGGGAGTTCCGCCCTCCGGGGTGTCTGGGGTGAGGTCTGGATGACCTCTGGGTGACTTATGGGTGCCGCTGACGGCCCACTCTACGAGGTCGCCGACCGCACCATGTCGAGGAAGTACTGATGGACGCGCACGTCATCGGTGACCTCCGGGTGGAACGAGGTCGCGAGGGCGTTGCCCTGGCGCACGGCGACCACGTGATCGAGGCCGTCGGAGGCGCGGACACCGGCGAGTACCTCGACATCGGGTCCCACCGTCTCCACCCACGGTGCCCGGATGAAGACCGTCCGGAACGGGTCGGGGCCGAGGGCGTCGACGACGAGGTCGGCCTCGAACGAGTCGACCTGCCGTCCGAAGGCGTTCCGGCGGACCGTCATGTCTATCGCGGAGAACCACGTGGCGTCCGGGCGGGTGTCGAGCACCACGGAGGCCAGCAGGATCATGCCGGCGCACGACCCGTAGACCGGCATACCGCCCGAGATCCGCTCGGATACCGGCTCGTACATGTCGTACACGTCCAGCAGCCGGCTCATCGCGGTCGACTCCCCGCCCGGCAGCACCAACCCGTCGACCGTGTCCAGTTCCGAACGGCGGCGCACCGTGACGGCGTCGGCCCCGACGTACTCCAGGTGACGGAGGTGCTCGGCGACGTCGCCCTGGAGGGCGAGCACACCGATCCGGGGACGGCGCGCAGCGCTCACCCGTGCTCCCCGCGGGAACCGGTGTCCCCGCGGTCGGTGCGGTCGGTCTCGGTGCCCGACAGGTCCACCGGGAAGGACTGCGCGCCCTCCCGGAGGCGGCGGGACAGTCCCTCCTGGGTGACCGCCGCGACGAGGCGCCCCGCGCGGTCGAAGATCCGTCCCTGGGTGAGCGCGCGGCCGCCGAAGGCGGACGGGGACGTCTGGTCGTACAGCAGCCAGTCGTCGGCCCGGAACGGGCGCAGGAACCACATGGCGTGGTCGAGGGAGGCGTCCTGGGTGGGTTCGTCCGGGTGGATGACCTTGGCCGAGCTGAGCAGGGTCATGTCCGACATGTAGGCGAGCGTGCAGACGTGGAAGTTCGGGTCGTCCGGCAACTCGTCCACACAGCGGAACCACACGCGCTGCTGCGAGGCGATCTGCGAGGATCCGCGGAGCTTCTCCCGCGGCACCATCCGGATGTCCCACTGCGCCCACTCGTCCACGAAGACGCGGTGGGTCTCGTCCAGGTCCTCATACCGGGGCGCGGGGATCTCCTCGGCGTCGATCACGTCGGGTATCGGGTCCTGGTGCTCGATCCCCTCCTGGTCGCGGAGGTGGAAGGAGGCCGACATCGAGAAGATGGGCTCACCCTCCTGGATCGCGGTGACCCGTCGGGTGGCGAAGCTGCGCCCGTCACGCAGCCGGTCCACCTGGAAGACGGTGGGGGCCGACGGGATCCCCGGGCGGATGAAGTACCCGTGGAGGGAATGGACGTGCTTGTCGTCGTCGACGGTGCTGACCGCGGCGGTCAGTGTCTGACCGGCGACCTGGCCGCCGAACGTGCGCTGCAGGTGGGTCTCGATCGGGTGACCGCGGTAGAGATCCCGGTCGATCCGCTCGATCGCGAGGATGTCCTCGATCTTGGCCACCGGGGGGTCACCAGCCCCGCTCGGCGAGCCGGTGCGGCTCCGGGATGTCGTCCACGTTGATGCCGACCATGGCCTCGCCCAGGCCGCGGGAGATGTTCGCCAGCGTCTCCGGGTCGTCGTGGAAGGTGGTGGCCTTGACGATCGCCTTGGCGCGCTCGGAGGGGTTACCGGACTTGAAGATGCCCGATCCGACGAACACGCCCTCGGCGCCGAGCTGCATCATCATCGCGGCGTCGGCCGGGGTGGCGATGCCGCCCGCGGTGAACAGGACCACGGGGAGCTTTCCGATCCGCGCGACCTCCTTGACCAGGTCGTACGGCGCCTGCAGCTCCTTGGCGGCCACGTAGAGCTCGTCCTCGGGCAGGTTCTGCAGGCGGCGGATCTCCTGGCGGATCTTGCGCATGTGCGTGGTGGCGTTGGAGACGTCGCCCGTGCCGGCCTCGCCCTTGGAGCGGATCATCGCCGCGCCCTCGGTGATGCGCCGCAGCGCCTCACCCAGGTTGGTGGCACCACAGACGAACGGGACGGTGAACTCGAACTTGTCGATGTGGTTGGCGTAGTCGGCCGGGGTGAGGACCTCGGACTCGTCGACGTAGTCCACGCCGAGCGCCTGGAGGATCTGAGCCTCGACGAAGTGACCGATGCGGGCCTTGGCCATCACGGGGATGGAGACGGCCTCGATGATCCCGTCGATGAGGTCGGGGTCGCTCATCCGGGCGACGCCGCCCTGGGCGCGGATGTCGGCGGGGACCCGCTCGAGGGCCATGACGGCGACCGCGCCGGCGTCCTCGGCGATCTTCGCCTGCTCGGCGGTCACGACGTCCATGATGACGCCACCCTTGAGCATCTCGGCCATACCTCGCTTGACGCGTGCGGTTCCGGTGGTGTTCTCGGTGGACTGCGGCTCGCTCACGAAATAGGCCTTTCCTGGCGTCGACGACTCGTAGTAGGCGTGTAGTAGGCGTCCAGTGTAGGTCTCCCTGACCTCGGTTCCCCAACCGCCGCCCCACCGCGCCGGGTCAGCCTCCCGACGGGGGGTGATCGACGAGTTCGACGTAGTCGGGCATCGGCGCGCGCCCTGCCAGTCGGAGCGCCCTCACGGTCCCCTTCTCGCGCAGGGTTCTCGTGTCGCGGACCGCGTCGTTGTAGAAACTCCGCGCCATCGACACCCTGTCGGTCACGTCCCCGAGTTCGGCGGCCAGGTCGACCGGGAGCGCGGCGACGTCCAGCCCGGACAGCAGCGTCCCGAGGGTGTTCTCCGCCCGCTCGGCGTCCGGGGCCCCGTCGTCCCCGGGCCGGCCGGTCGACGGGCGACCGCGCCTGTCCGGCACCGGCCCCGGCAGGGGGTCGCTCCCGGTCACCGCGTCGGGCGGATGGGCGCGTGCCAGCGAGAGGGCGTGCGACAACCGCTGCGCCGAACCGGGGTCCCGGTCGCCGAGGTCGGCGACGATGGCCGCCGTGACCGTGTGGCGGCGCTCGAGTGCGCCGACCAGTGCCGCCCTGGCGAGATCGGTCCGGATGTGGAGTCGGTCGAGACGATGAGCGGTGAGATACGCGACGACGAGGGCGGTCGCCGCCAGGATGAGCAGGACGACGACGAGGAGGATCGCTTCAGCGGACACGGAGGGTCTCCCCCGGTCCACGGACGGTCTCGTACACGCGGATCACCCGCTCCGCCACGACCGGCCAGTCGAAATCCCGGACCGCCTCGGACGCGCGGGCGCAGAGTCCGGCGCGATAGGCGTCGTCACCGAGCACGCGGACGAGGGCGGCGGCGAGGGCACCGGGGTCCCCCACCGGGGCGAGTTCCCCACAGATCCCGTCGCTCAGGACCCGACGGAACGCGTCGAGATCGGCGGCCACCACCGCGGTTCCGGCCGCCATCGCCTCGACCAGGACGATCCCGAAGCTCTCCCCGCCCGTGTTGGGTGCGCAGTAGACGTCCGCGGCCGCGAGCACCGCGGCCTTGCGGGTGTCGTCGACACGGCCGAGGAACTCCACGTCGAGGCCGGCCGGCATCCGGGCCCGCAGGGCGCGCTCGTCACCGTCACCCATGATCCGCAGTCGGAGATCGGGCACCGCTCTGAGCACGTCCGGGAGTGCGGCGACGAGCACGTCCATCCCCTTGCGCGGTTCGTCGTAGCGTCCGAGGAAGACCACGGTGGGTGAGCCCGATCGCTCGGCCGCGGCGTCGACCTCGCGGAACGCGGCGACGTCCACGCCGTTCGGGATCTCCACGGCACCGGATCCGAGGGCCTCCATCTGCCATCGCCGGGCCAGGGTCGACACCGCGATACGACCGCGGATCTTCTCCAACAGCGGGGCGAGTGCCCCGTCCGCGGCACCGAGGATCATCGAGCTCGAGGTGGAGGTGTGGAAGGTGGCAGTGATGGGTCCGGAGGACATGGCCAGAGCGAACATCCCGACTCCCGGCGCGTTGGGTTCGTGGATGTGCAGCACGTCCAGCGGCTCCCGGCGGAGCCAGTGACGGGTGGCTCGCCAGGCCGCGGGTCCGAAGCTCAACCGGGCCACGGACCCGTTGTAGGGGATGGGGACACCCGGTCCGGTCAGCGTCATCCCCGACACGGGAGCGTTCTCCGGACGGCCGGGGGCGAGGACGCGGACCGTGTGGCCGCGCCGACGCAACTCCTCGGTCAGGTCCACCACATGGGCCTGTACGCCGCCCGGCGCATCGAAGGAGTACGGGCAGATCATGCCGATGCGCACGGTTCGATCAATCCTCGATCCGCGCTCGGCGGTCGGCGGGGAGGTCGTCGAGCCACAGCGGCTGGAGCATGTGCCAGTCCGCCGGGTGGCGGGCGATGCCCTCCTCGAAGAGGTCGGCCATCGCCTGCACGGCGGCGTCGACCCCGCCGGAGACGTCGATGGGTGGGGTGATCCTCACCCGCATCGTCTCCTCGTCCTCATACCAGAACTGCGCCACCAGGAACGGCGCGCCGGTCTCCACCGCGAGCCTGGCGGCCCCGGCGGGCATGCGGGTGGTCTCCCCGAAGAAGGTCACGGGAACACCGGTGCGCCGCAGGTCCCGCTCGCCCGGCAGGCACACGATACCGCCCCCGCCGAGGAACTCCCTGAGCGCGTCGAGCGGTGGAGTGGGCCCACCGGTGTGCGGATAGATGGTGAACCCCAGGCTCTCCCGGTATTCGAGGAAACGCTGGTAGAGCGACTCCGGCTCCAACCTCTCGGCGACCGTCGCGAACGTGCCGTACCGCCGGGCCAGCCACGTCCCGCCGAGATCCCAGTTGGCCGAGTGTGGAAGCGCCACGATCACTCCGCGCCCCTCGGCCAGGGCCGCGTCGAGGTGTTCGACGCCCTCGATGGTCCGGTCCATCTCGCTGGCCACGGCCTCGCGGTCCATCGAGGGAAGACGGAACGCCTCACGCCAGTAGCGGGCGTAGGACCGGAAGGACTCCCGGATGAGGGCGTCGGGGACCTCTGCCGGGCTGACACCGAGGACCCGGGACAGGTTCCTGCGCAGCTGGGAGTCCTCGCCCTGTCGTCGGGCGGCGGCATCGGCGCCGGCCCTGAACAGAGCCCGCGCCACCGGCTCGGGAAGCGCGCGGACCACGGCCCACCCCGCGGCGTACCCGAGGTCCGAGGCGCGCTGGCCCAACCGGGTCACCGTTCGCCCGCCGTCGGTGAGTCGAGCCGATGGAGCCGCCCGAAGTAGTCGGCCCGCCCGCCCCACACCCTCTGGACGACCGTGATGAGGCTGCCCACCGCGACCACGGTGATCGCGACCTCGAGGGCCCACGGGACGCCGAGTCCCTCCACCCCGGCACCGAGGAGGATCAGGACCAGGCGGTCGGCGCGTTCCATGAGACCGCCGGGTGTGCGCAGTCCCCCTGCGTCCGCACGGGCCTTGGAGTACGAGACCACCTGGGAGAGCACCAGACACGACAGCAGCATGCCGAGCGCGTACTTGTTGTCCGGCTCCGCGTCGACCAGCCACCACAGCAGGGACGCGAGAATCACGCCGTCGGCCACCCGGTCCGACACCGCGTCGACCAGGGCGCCGTACGGTGATCCGCCGTCAGAGGCGCGTGCGACCGCACCGTCGACCAGGTCGAGCAGGGTGCACAGGGCGATCACGATCGCCCCGGCGACCAGATGGCCGTTGCCGAAGAGTGCGACGGCCGCCGCACAGGTCAGGACGAGCCCGGTGAGGGTGATGCCGTTGGCGGTGACCCCGATCCGGACCAGGAACGCCGCGAAGGGGTGTGCCACCTTGGTGACACCCGACCTTCCGAACTCGCTGAGCATGTGTCCTTCCGAAATCAGGTGTGATCGGGCGCGGGCACCGTCGACCACGCCTCGGCCAGCAGTTGGCGTGTCTGACGGAGCAACTGCGGCAACACCTTGGTTCCGCCGGTCACGGTAATGAAATTGGCGTCTCCGATCCAGCGTGGCACGACGTGCTGGTGCAGATGTTCGGATAGGGAACCACCCGCCGCGCTGCCGAGGTTGAGTCCCACATTGAATGAGTCGGGCCGTGACACGGCCTTGATGACCCGGATCAGGTGCTGCGTGTACGACATGAGTTCGCGTGACTCGGCGTCGTCGAGATCCTCCAGATCGGCCACCTTGCGGTACGGCACCACCATGGCGTGCCCCGGGTTGTAGGGGTACAGGTTGAGCACCACGTACACGTGCGAGCCGCGCGCGACCACCAGCCCGTCCTCGTCGCTCATCCGGGGGATGTCGAGGAAGGGCTCCCCGGTCATCCCCTCCGCGGGTTCGGGCCGTGACTCCGCGATGTACGACATGCGGTACGGGGTCCACAGCAGCTGCAGACGGTCCTCCCCCACCCCGTACTGGCGGTATCCGTCCGTCGGGGTCGACTCCCCGGCCGTCACACCCGCTCCGCCGTGGGCACGTCATTGCGCCGCGAGTTGATCCAGTACACGATCTTGTCCATCGCGGCGTTCCGGGACACCCCGTTGAGCTGGGTGCCGTCGGGGAACCGGAAGCTCACCGCGCCCGCCTCCACGTCGCGGTCGCCGGCCAGCAGCATGAACGGGACCTTGCCGGTCGTGTGGTTGCGGATCTTCTTCTGCATCCGCTCGTCCGCGAGATCGAGTTCGGCGCGGATCCCCCGGCCGCGGAGCTCGTCGATCACGTCCTCGAGGTGCTTCTCGTGCGCCTCCGCCACGGGGATCCCCACGACCTGTACGGGCGCGAGCCACGCCGGGAACATCCCGGCGTAGTGCTCGAGCAGGACGGCGAAGAACCGCTCGATGGATCCGAAGAGCGCGCGGTGGATCATCACCGGACGCTTCTTGGTGCCGTCGGCCGCGTTGTAGGTGAGGTCGAACAGCTCGGGGAGGTTGAAGTCGAGCTGCACCGTCGACATCTGCCAGGTACGGCCGATCGCGTCCCGCGCCTGGACCGAGATCTTGGGGCCGTAGAACGCCGCCCCGCCCGGGTCCGGGACCAGCTCGAGGCCGGAGTTGGTGGCCACCCGGCGCAGCGTCTCGGTTGCGCGCTCCCAGATCTCGTCGCCACCGACGTACTTCTCGGGGTCCTTGGTGGACAGCTCCAGGTAGAAGTCCTCGAGGCCGTAGTCGCGCAGCAGCGAGATGATGAAGGACAGGACGGAGGCGATCTCGCCCTCCATCTGGTCCTCGGTGCAGTAGATGTGGGCGTCGTCCTGGGTGAAGCCGCGGGCGCGGGTCAGCCCGTGGATCACGCCCGACTTCTCGTACCGGTACACCGTGCCGAACTCGAACATCCGCAGCGGCAGTTCGCGGTACGAGCGGCCGCGCGAATCGAAGACGAGGTTGTGCATCGGGCAGTTCATGGGCTTGACGTAGTAGTCCTGCCCCGGCTTGGTCTCCTTGCCGTCGGCGTCGTACTCCGCGTCCAGGATCATGGGAGGGAACATTCCCTCCGAGTACCAGCTCAGGTGCTGAGACTTGCGGAACAGGTCGCCCTTGGTGACGTGCGGAGTGTTGACCAGCGAGTACCCGGCGCCCAGGTGGCGGCGTAGTGAATGCTGTTCCATCTCGTTGCGGATGACCCCGCCACGCGGGTGGAAGACCGGGAAGCCCGAACCGATCTCGTCCGGGAAACTGAAGAGGTCGAGCTCCGAGCCCAACCGGCGGTGGTCCCGCTTCTCGGCCTCGGCGAGGCGGTCGAGGTGGGCGTCCATCGCCTCGGTGCTCTCCCACGCCGTGCCGTAGACACGCTGGAGGCCCGCGTTCTTCTGATCACCACGCCAGTACGCCGCGGAGGAACGGGTGAGGGTGAACGCGGGGATGAACTTGGTGGTCGGTGTGTGGGGACCCCGGCACAGGTCCGACCAGATCACCTCGCCCGTGCGCGGGTTGAGGTTGTCGTATGCGGTCAGTGCCCCGGCCCCGACCTCCATGATCTCCGCGTCCTCGAGCGCCTCGGCACCCTCGGCGTCGCCGGAGTCGGCCCGACCCTTGTCCTCGACCAGCTCGAGCTTGTACGGCTCACCCGCCAGTTCGGCGCGGGCCTCGTCGAGCGAGGCGTACTCGCGGCGCGCGAAACGCTGGCCCGACTTGATGATCTTCTTCATCCGCTTCTCGAGGTCCTTGAGGTCCTCGGGTGTGAACGGCTCGGCCACGTCGAAGTCGTAGTAGAAGCCGTTCTCGATCGGCGGGCCGATCCCCAGCTTGGCCTCGGGGAACTTGTCCTGGACGGCCTGCGCCAACACGTGGGCGCAGGAGTGCCTGATGACCGACCTGCCGTCCTCGGTGTCCGCGCGGACGAGTTCGACCTCGGTGTCGGTCTCGGGCACCCACGACAGATCCCGCAGTGCGCCGCCGGGGTCTCGCACCACCACGACGGTCTCCGGGCCGCTCTTCGACTGCAGTTCCCGCTCGGCGAGGACCTTGCCCGCCGGCTCTCCCGCCGGGATGACGGTGGTGGTCACAGTGGTGGTCGCGGTGCCCGCACCCGTGGCGTCGACTTCGGCTTCCGGCATGCGGTTCTCGGACACGGGGGGCGATCTCCTCGGCAGTGGGCGACGGGTGGCCGTGGGCCACCCGTGACGGGCGCACCAGTTCCGGTGACGGACCTGGGCCGGTCCATGCTACCCGGCGGCTCCCGGAATCCCGGACCGCCTCGGACCGTTGTATCCGCCATGCGCATAGACATCTGGTCCGACGTCGTCTGCCCGTTCTGTTGGATAGGCAAACGCCACCTCGAGGCCGCACTGGAGGCCTTCCGCACCGAACATCCGGGTACGGAGGTCGAGGTGGTCTGGCGGGCCTTCGAACTCGATCCCGCCGCGCCGCGCCACGGGGAGAGCGGCGTCGAGGAGTCCAGCGCCCAGATGCTCTCGCGCAAGTACGGAATGACGCTCGCGGAGGCCGAGGCCGGGCAGGAAAAGATGGCCGAACGGTTCCGGGAACTCGGGTTGGAGTTCGACTGGCGTTCCACCACCACCTCCTCCACCTTCGACGCGCACCGGTTGGCGTCGCTGGCAGCCGATCACGGCCTGTCGGACGAGGTCGACGAGGCATTGCGCCGGGCCTATTTCACCGACGGTCAGCGGCTCTCGGATCCGGAGGTCCTCAGGCGGGTCGGCATCGAGGCCGGGGTGCCCGCCGATGCCGTCGACCGCGTGCTCACAGGAGACGAGTTCGGCGACCGGGTTCGCGAGGACATCGAGGCCGCCCGCGGGATCGGGGTGAAGGGTGTGCCGTTCTTCGTCCTCGACGGCCGGCTCGCCGTCAGTGGCGCACAGCCCGTGGAGGTGTTCCGGCAGGCCCTCGACCAGGCTCGTGCCGGACAGCACACCTGACGCGCCCCGGCCGGCCCGCCCGGACACGCACGCAGCCCCCGTCTCGGCGGATACCGCGACGGGGGCTGAAGATGTTCTGTGGTCCTAACTGGGTTCGAACCAGTGACCTCTCCGGTGTGAACGGAGCGCTCTTCCACTGAGCTATAGGACCGCATGTGGCCCGATCTCCCGATCGGCACCGGAACACTGTAGCAAGCCGGACGCAGCGTCCCAATTCGGGGCCTGTCGGGTGACGGTGCACCGTGCTCGACGCATATCGAGGTCCGGGGCGCACGGCGCCCCCGAGGCGCAGATCTGGGCATCCACGCAGGTAAAACCCTATTTTGGACCCCCGATTTGTGTTCCAAGTTCGGGTTCGGCTAATGTTCATTCTCGCAACGCGGTGAGCAACAGCGAGCCGGGGAGCGATGCGGATGTGGCGCAGCTGGTAGCGCATCACCTTGCCAAGGTGAGGGTCGCGGGTTCGAATCCCGTCATCCGCTCGGAGGGATCGAGGAGCCAGGACGTCCTCACCAGGCTCGATACCTTTGCGGTGGAGTGGCCGAGTGGTGAGGCAGCGGCCTGCAAAGCCGTCAACACGGGTTCGATTCCCGTCTCCACCTCCCACGCCGGAGTGATCCGGACGGAGACCCCCGCGCGATTAGCTCAGCGGGAGAGCGCTTCCCTGACACGGAAGAGGTCACTGGTTCAATCCCAGTATCGCGCACCACGAGACACGCCCCGGCTGACCGCCGGGGCGTCGTGCATTTCGCGGAGATCGCTCCCTGTTCGGTATGCGCCCGTGCTCCCGACGTGATGGAGATCACTCATCATCAGATCATGTCCACATCACACAAGCTCCCCCATGCTGCGACGGTCGACTCGGTTCGCCTGGAGGACGTCCGCGGTCGAGTCGTCGACCTCCGGCACACCACGGGAATTCTGGTGGATCTGCGCCGCACGGCCACCGACAGCTACGAGGTCACGATGGTTCTCGGAGGCGGGGACGACTCGGAACGGATCGTCATGGCCGGTGTGGGTGGAACCGAGACCCTGCACCTGCATGTCTGATGGCTGTTCCCCGCTAGGCTCGCGGGGTGATCGCCCGCGTCGAGCCCGCCGCCGAGTCGGATCTCGACCCGATCGCCGACCTGGCAGCCCGGACCTTCCCGCTGGCGTGTCCTCCGGAACTACCCCGGGAGGCCATCGACTCGTTCATCGTCCGACACCTCTCACCGGGGGCCCTGAGGGTTCACCTGGTCGCCCCCGGACACGACCTCCTCGCGGCGAGGTCCCCTGACGACGAGCTCGTCGGGTACGCCCTGCTGATCGACGGCACCGCGATGGACCCGACGTGCGCCGACCAGGTCCTCCGTCGACCCACTGTCGGGATCAGCAAGCTGTACGTCGACCCCGGCCACCACGGTTCGGGTCTCGCGGCCCTGGTGCTCGACGAGATGGTCCGGATGTGTTCCGGTCGTGGTGTCCGCAGCCTGTGGCTCGCCACCAACGTCGCCAACGCCAGGGCGCGCCGGTTCTACGACAAACAGGGGTTCGTCGAACGGGGAACCCGGATCTTCGACGTGGGCGGCCTGTCGAACACCGACGTGGTGTACGAGAAGATTCTGAGCGGGACGGCTCCGGGTTCGGACTGAGCGTTCAGCCCCCGACGGTCTCGAAGCGTGAGAGCGCGAGGAGCCGGGACGTCGCCCGGAGATACTTCTTCCGGTAACCGCCGGCGATCATCTCCTCGGTGAAGATCGCGTCCAGCTTCTCCCCCGAGTTGCGGACGGGGATCCCCGCGTCGTAGAGGCGGTCCGCCAGGACGACCAGGCGAAGCGCGATGGCCTGGTCCGGTAGCGGTGCGACGTCGCGCAGACACACCCTGGTCACCCCGTCGACGAGCCGGTTGTACTTGGACGGGTGGAGGGTGGCCAGGTGCTCGCACAGCGCGTCGAAGTCGTCCAGTGTCGCGCCGGGGTCCGAACCGGCGTCCGACTCGAGATCGGCGTCCGACATCGGGTCGGGAGCCGGCGGAAGGTTCCGGTGACGGTAGTCGGGCCCGTCGACGCGTATCGACTCGAAGATCCCCGACATCTTCCGGATCTCCCGCATGAAGTCCTTGGCCGCGAACCGTCCCTCACCGAGTTGCTCGGGAAGGGTGTTGGAGGTCGCTGCCACGCTGACCCCCGCCGTGGTGAGTTCCGCGAGCAACCGCGACACCAGCATGGTGTCGCCCGGGTCGTCGAGTTCGAACTCGTCGATGCACAGCACCGAGTGCCCGGACAGTTCCTCGACCGCACGGTTGAAGCCGAGGGCACCCACCACGTGCGTCAGCTCGACGAAGGTTCCGAACGCCTTGGGCTCGGGACACGTGTGGTAGATCGAGGTCAGCAGGTGGGTCTTGCCGACACCGAAACCGCCGTCGAGGTAGATGCCCAATCCCTCGACCGACCTGGGTCGACGTCCGAACAACCCCTTCTTCGGGGCACGACGGGACACGACCCCCTCGGCGAACTCCCGGCACGCTTTGACGGCGGTGGCCTGCGAGGGCTCCGCGGGGTCTGGAATGTAGGACTCGAAACTCACGTCATCGAACATCGACGGCGGAACCATCTGTGCCACGAGTTGGTCGGCGGGGACCACCGGGGTGACGTCAACGAGGCGAGAGACCATGCCGAGAGCCTATCGTGGGACGACAGGCGTCAGAACGGAAGGAGCCCCAGGTGCTGTCGACCCGACCCCCAGTGCTCGACGACGACCCGGCTGCGCTCGACGCGATATGGGCCGCCCTGCGCCCGGAGCGCTCCACCGGGACTCCGCTGATCCGTGCGGTCATGATCTCCTCCGTCGACGGGACCACCACCGTCGACGGCCGTAGCGGGGGTCTGGGAACGCCCACCGACGGCCTGGTCTACGACGCCATGCGGGCCCGCGCCGACCTCATCCTGGTGGGCTCCGGGACGGCGTTGGCCGAGGGCTACGGTCCCGCCGAGGTGAGCCCGGTCTGGGCGGACAGGCGCACCGGGCCGGCCCCCGTGATCCTGGTGCTCACCCGGTCGCTACCCGACCGGCTGATCGATCTCTGTGCCGACACCGACGACCGGATCCGGATAGCAGCCGCGCACGAGGTGGACGCCCGGCGCGTCGAGGCCGCGCGGGCGCGGGGTGTCACCGTGCACGTACTGGACCCGGGCCCCACCGGCGCGGCGATTCGCACTCTGGCGTCCCACCTCGACGTCCGCGAGGTGGACTTCGAGGGCGGCCCCCGGCTGCTGGGGACACTGCTCTCGGAGGGTGCTGTGGATGAGCTCGTCTTGTCGGTGTCTCCGCAGGTGATCGTCGGTGGCGATGCCTCGACCCTGACCTCCGGCCCCGGTGACGCACGGGTGCCCATGCGGGTGGTCTCGGCGTTCACCTGCTCCCGCGGGGGCCTGTACACCCGCTGGGCAGTCGGCGAGGGCGACCGGTGACCCGTCTACACCTCGCCCGGGCGGCCGGCGCAGTGGTCGCGGCGCTGGCCGTGGCGGTCGCCGGATGTGCGCCGCTGCCCGCCACGGGGCCGCGGCTGGCCACCGGCGACGGGCCCGGTCGCTCCCCCGGTCCCGATGCGGGGACCGAACTCTCGGACCCGCCCGACTGGATCACGCCGCGATCCGAACTCGACTGGATCCCCTGTGCGGACGGCGGTACCCGTGGGATTCCCGACGACGCCCGCGTCGACTGCGGCCTGCTCGGCGAGACCCCGGTTCTCCGGGTCACCACCGCGGGAACCCCGGAGGAGTCGGCTCCCCTCGTCGTCGTCGCCGGTCCCGGTAGCCCCGCCGACGATCTCGCTGTCCGGTTCGCCTCGGCCGGACCGGAGATCACCGGGTCACATCCGGTCGTGATCGTGGATCACACGGGACGCACAGGACCGGCCGGGACCTGCTTGTCCCCCGCGGCTCGCCGGACCCTCGACGAGCTCGCCGAGCGGGACGCCGACCCCGGCTCCCCGGAACTCCGCGGCGACCTCGCCCAGACCGCCCAGTCCTGTACGGACCAGCTCGTCGGCCGGGAACTCGACTTCGGCGCCACCGGGGCCGCGGAGGACCTCGAGGTCCTCCGGCAGTCGTGGGATGTGCCGGGACTCGCGGTGCTCGCCGTGGGGGCGGGCGCCCGCACGGCCCTGGACTACGCAGGGACCCACCCCGGCCGGGTGTCGCTGCTGATCCTCGACTCCCCCGCCCCGTGGGACGGCGACCAGGAGACCGCGGCCCGATCCGCGCTCGACGGCTCCGACGCTGCGCTGCGGCTGTGGGCGGCGTCGTGCACCCGGACCGAATGCGGGCCGGGCGGCGCGGACGAGAGGGTCGACGCGGTCACCCGCGCCCTCGACGCGGCACGGGATCCGGGCGCCCGGGTGCCGGCCGCGCTCCTCTCCGACGTCATCCGCTCCGCACTCGCCGACCTGTCCGGGGCGTCGGCCGGGTCCGCTTCCGAGGGGGACGTGATCCTCGGCGACATCGCGGCCTCGGACCCCGGCACGAACGCCCTCCCGTCCTCGGTGCGGGACCGGGCGGAGGCGTTGTCGAGTTCGTCGCTCCGCTACGTCGCGGAGTGCTCCGACCTGCCCAGGAGGGTGCCGGTGAACCGCGTGCCGGAACTCGCCGCCGAATGGACGGACGACCCGCCGTTCGGCGAGATCCTGGCCGCCCAGTTGTCGGGGTGTTCCACCTGGCCCGTCCCGGGCCAGACCACCGTGGAGCTACCCGGTCCCGCGCCCGTGCTCCTGATGGGTGGGATCGCGGACCCTGTCGCCGGCGCCGCGGCGCTGGAGCCCACCGCGGGCATGCTGACGGCCGCCGGGGCCGGCGATATCCGCACCCTCACCTGGGGCGCGCCCGGATCGCGGGTGGTCCTGCACTCCGCGTGCGCCAGGTCCACCGTCACGGAGTTCCTCGCCGACCCGGCGTCGGTCGAGCGATCCGTGGCCTGCCCCTCCTGACCGGTCGCCCGTCAGGGCGGGCCCGGACCGGCCCACCGGGGCGCCTGCGCGGGGGACCGGACCCTGGCCGGTACCCTGCACACCGTGCCGCTGCCGACCCGAAGCACTATGTCCGTGCCCCGCCTGCTCAACCACATCCTGTGGCCGCTGGCGATCATGACCGTGATCCACCGCGTCCTGATCAGGGCCGTCAACGGATCCATCACCAACGACTTCGGGACCGTCTACGCGGCGACCAGGCGCTTCCTGGCCGGTGAACCCGTCTACAGCGAGAATCTGCTCACGGTCCAGCCGCACTACCTCTACGCCCCGAGTGGCACGTTCCTGCTGGCCCCGTTCGGCGCCATCGACAACTACACCGCGGCGAGGTGGCTGTTCATCCTCGTCAACACCGCGGCGATCATCGGCGCGCTGTGGCTACTCATGCGGTTGTTCGACCTCGACGTGCGGTCGTTCGCGGCCCCGGCGATCCTCCTGGGCGCATTCCTTACCGAGGCGGTCACCAACACCCTGGTCTTCACCAACATCAACGGTGTGATCTTCCTGTGTCAGGTGGCGTTCCTGTACCTGCTCCACCGAAGGCGGCTCTGGTGGGCCGGCGTGGCGATGGGGCTGTCCCTGGCGATCAAACCGATGCTCGCCCCGCTCCTGGTGCTCCCCCTGATCCGCCGACAGTGGCAGCCCTTCGTGGCCGCCCTGGCGATCCCCGCCGCCGCCATGGCCGCGGGCTGGGCGCTCACCGTGGACGCCAGGCGCTACCTCGAGGTCACGGCACCCTACATGGGCGAGGTACGCGACTACTACAACAGCTCGATCGCCGGCCTTGGCCTGTACTACGGCGTACCCGAACCTCTCGTCCTGGTGGCCCGCATCCTGATCGTGGTGGCCACCCTCGTCGCCGTGTGGCTCCTCCTGGACTACCGACACAACCACGAGGTGCTGTGGCTCACGACCACCTCGGGGGTCATCCTGGCCGGGGTGTTCCTGGTCTCCAGTCTCGGCCAGATGTACTACTCGATGATGCTCATCCCGATCATGCTCACGGTGGTCCTCGACAAGTCGCTGGTCCGCAACTGGCCCGCCTGGTTGGCGGCATACGGGTTCTTCACCCTGGACTTCTGGGAGTCGGGCCGGTGGCCGTACTACGGCCGGCTGCTGGAGTTCGCCCATCCGACGCTCGGGTGGCTGTTGCTCCTGTCCACCGTGCTCGTGATCCTGCTGTGGCGGCGCACGGACCCCACCCGACACGAGCGGATCGCACCGGCCGCCGCGGCGGCGTAGCCTGCGGACATGAGTGAGCCCACCGACACCCCCTCGAGCACAACACAACCGGACTTCACCCTCGACGACGCCGAGTGGCGCCGCAGGCTGACCCCCGAGGAGTACCAGGTCCTGCGAAAGGCGGGAACCGAGCGGCCGTATACCGGGGAGTACACAGACACCACCACCGAGGGCGTCTACCGTTGCCGCGGCTGCGGTGCGGAGCTGTTCCGTAGCGACTCCAAGTTCGAGTCGAACTGCGGTTGGCCGTCCTTCTTCACCCCGCTGGCCGGAGGGGCCGTCATCGAGCGGACCGACACCTCGATGGGGATGACCCGGACCGAGGTGGTGTGCGCCAAGTGCCACGGCCATCTCGGGCACGTCTTCTCCGGCGAGGGCTACCCCACCCCCACCGATCTCCGCTATTGCATCAACTCGGTGAGCATGACCCTCGAGCCGGCCGAGGGCTGACCGTTCGCCTCAGGGCAGCGTCGTGGCCAGTTGCTCGGCGCTGACCCGGGGCCCGGTGAAGAACGGGACCTCCTCGCGGACGTGTCGACGCGCCTCGGTGCTGCGCATGACGCGCATCAGGTCCACGATCCGGTCGAGTTGCGGGGCCTCGAAGGCCAGTAGCCACTCGTAGTCCCCCAGCGAGAAGGACGGAACGGTGTTGGCCCGGACGTCCGGGTACTCGCGTGCCGCGCGACCGTGCTGGGCGAGGATCTGGCGGCGCTCCTCGTCCGGGAGCAGGTACCACTCGTAGGAGCGGACGAACGGGTACACCGAGATGTACGCACCGGGCTCCTCCTCGGCGAGGAACGCCGGGATGTGGCTCTTGTTGAACTCCGCGGGGCGGTGCAGAGCGGTGTTGGACCAGTACGTCGTGCTGGCCCGGCCGAGGATCGTGGTGCGCCGGAACTCGTTGTAGAACCGCTGCAGGTCCTCGATGTGCTCGGCGTGGGTCCAGATCATGAAGTCGGCCTCGGCGCGGAGCCCCGAGACGTCGTACAGTCCGCGGACCACGACGTCGGTGCCGTCGAACCGGGCGAGGAACCGCTCGAGGTCCGCGGTGACCGCGGCCCGGTCCTCCCCCAGCTCCCCCGGCGTCACGGTGAAGACCGAGAACATGAGGTAGCGGAGTGTCGAGTTGAGCTTCTTGTAGTCAAGGCGTGCCATGACTCAATCCTGCCACCCGGCGGCCAACCGCCGGGCCGCGGCCCGTGCCGAACCGATACACGCGGGCACACCGACGCCCTCGGTCGCCCCTCCGACCACCTCCACCCCGGGCAACCGCTCGGCCAGCTCGGCCCGCACGGCCGAGATCCGGTCGGTGTGGCCCGGACCGATCTCCGCGAGTGCGTCCTCCCAGCGGCGGACCCGGGAATACAGGATCGTCGGTGCGGATCCGCACACCCCGGCCAGCGCGGACTCGGCCATCCTGGACAGAGCGATGTCGTCGGCGGTGAGCACGTCGTCGTCGTCGAGCCGCCCGAACGACACCCGCACGAGGTGTCCCGGACGGGTGTCGAGGTGGGGCCACTTCCGACTTGTGAAGGTCATCGCCTTGAACGGCACCGGCTCGTCGGTGGCCACCAACACACCGGAGAGGTCGGGCAGCTCGAGCCCCCTGTCGACCTCCATCGCCACCACGGCGGAGGAGGCCGTCCGGATCCCGGACAGGCCGGTCACCGCGGCGTCCACGCCACCGGCCGCGGCCAGGAGCGGCGTGGCGTGGGGGACGGGAACGGCGACGACGACGAGGTCCGCGTCCTCGACCCACGACCCGCGGGCGCCGGTGACCGTCAGGGCGTATCCGTTGGTCTCGCGGTGGATCGCGGTGCAGGTTCCGTGCGTGCGGACCACGGCCCCCGAGGCCTCCACCAGAGCGTCCACGAGGTGTCGGTACCCGCCCTCGAGGGAGGCGAACACCGGCCCCGGAACACGGTTGCCCACGAGCTCGCCGAGGGCGGCGGTCAGCGTCGGCGCGCCCCGGTCCAACACCTCGGCGAGTCCGGGGATCACCTGTCGCAGGCCGAGTCCCGAGCTGGGGGCGGCGTACACCCCGCCGAGCATGGGATCGACGAGCCTCGAGACCACCGCGTCGCCGAACCGCTCGGCGACGAGTCGCCCCAGGGAGACGTCCCCGCCGGGCTCCCAGTCCAGATCCGTGTCCGTCTCACGGGCGGCCACGGCCGACTCCCCCGGGCTCAGGACACCGGACAGGGTGGCCACGTCGGACGGCAGCCCCATGACGGTGCCGACCGGCATCGGGACCAGTCGACCGCCCGTGAGGATCGCCGGCGCGAGCGGACCCGGGTGTCTCAGGAGGTCGGTCAGACCCAGTTCGGCGACGAGGTCGGCGGCCTCGGGTCGGCGGCCGATGAAGGCCTCGGCCCCCAGCTCCATGGGGCCGGAGGGGAAGTCGACGGTGTGCAGCGCCCCGCCGACCGCATCCGACGCCTCGAGGATCGTGATCCGGGCACCGGGCAGGTCGAGGGCGAGCTGGTAGGCGGCGGTGAGTCCGCTGAGACCGCCCCCGACCACCGCGACACGAGGGGCCATCCCTACTTCCCGGTCAGCTCGTGGACCAGCTCCACCACGTGGGTCACGGCGCCCGGATCGGTGGCGGGCAGCACTCCGTGCCCGAGGTTGAACACGTGCCCGCGGGCGCCCAGCTCACGAGCGCGTGCCCCCTCGTCGAGGATCCTGCGGACCTCGGAGTCCAGCGCCGAACGGTCCGCGAAGAGCATGGCGGGGTCGAGGTTGCCCTGGAGGACCTTGCCCGGTACCCGCCCGGCGGCGTCGTCCAGCGGGATGCGCCAGTCCACGCCGACGACCTCGGGGCCGGCCTCCCCCATCGCGCCGAGCAACTCGCCGGTCCCCACCCCGAAGTGGGTGCGGGGAACGGTGGAGATCACCTCGTCGGCGAAGATGCCGGTGGAGTGCGGGAGCACCATCGAGCGGTAGTCACGCAGGCTCAACGCCCCGGCCCAGGAGTCGAAGAGCTGGACGGCGTCCACACCGGCGTCGATCTGGGCGCGCAGGAACACCGTGGTCAGGTCCGCCAGCTTGGACATCAACGAGTTCCAGACGTCGGGACGGGAGTACATCAGCGACTTGGTGTGCTCGTGGTTGCGGCTGGGGCCGCCCTCGATGAGGTACGAGGCCATGGTGAAGGGGGCCCCGGCGAAGCCGATGAGCGCGACCTCGGGGTCGAGTTCGGCCACCACCATGCGGACGGCCTCCTGGATCTTCTCGAGCCGGTCCGGGGTGAGGTCGGGAAGTGCGGCGACCCCGGCCTCGTCACGGATCGGCTCGGCCACCACAGGCCCGGTGCCCGGCACGATGTCGATGTCCACACCCGCGGCCGCCAGCGGGATGACGATGTCGGAGAAGAAGATCGCGGCGTCCACTCCGTGGCGGCGCACCGGCTGCAGCGTGACCTCGCAGGTCATCTCGGGGTCGAAACAGGCCTCGAGCATGGTGCTCCCGGCCCGTAGCTCCCGGTACTCGGGCAACGAGCGACCCGCCTGACGCATGAACCACACCGGGGTGTGAGCGGCGCCGGTGCCACCGACTTCGTCGAGATAGGGACCGGTCCCGGCCCGGCGCGCGGTGGCACGCCCCGAGCCCTGGGTGTCAACGGTCCGGGGATTCGAGGGCACATCGGAGTTCAGCACATCCCCATGGTCCCATGAGTCCGTCGCCGGGGTCGTTCACCCCACCCCGGTGGGCGACGGCGCGCCTCCTCCGGGCACCGCGGGGTGGTCGCTAGCGTGACGACCTGTGAGCACATCGGTCAATGACGGCGAGCCCGAGGTCTTCCGGGAAGCGGTCGAGTCGCTGTCCCGACTCGAGGTCCGCCCGGAGATCTCCGTCGGCCCGATCCGTCCGCCGCAGCGACTGGCGCCGTACAGTCACGCGCTCGGGGTTGAGATCATCCCGCCGACCGGGGACGACGTGCCCGAGTTCTCCGACGGTGACGCCTTCGGCCGTCTGATCCTCCTGCACGACCCGTCCGGGGACGACGCGTGGAACGGCACCCTCCGGTTGGTCGCCTACATCCAGGCCGACATGGAGGCCTCCCTGGCCGGCGACCCCCTCCTGCCCCAGGTCGCCTGGAGTTGGCTCACCGAGGCGCTCGGCGAGGACGCCGGACCGTACACCTCACTCGGCGGTACCGTCACCAGCACCGCATCTGTCCGATACGGCGACATCTCCGGCCCTCCGCAGGCCCATCAGCTCGAACTGCGCGCCTCGTGGACCGCTCTCGAGCCCGACCTCACCGGCCACGCGGCCGCGTTCTGCAAGACCCTCGCGCTGGCCGCCGGACTACCGCCCGTCGGCGTGACCTCCCTCCACCGTCGGGCGTGAGCGGCCGCCGTCGCGGGGAGACCCCGCCCGGGGCGCCGCCCCCACCGGCCGAGTACGAGTTCGTGGACGACGCCCCCGGCATCGAGTCGGTCGCGTCCGCCCTCGAGTCCTCGGCCGGCCCCGTCGCGGTGGACGTCGAGCGCGCATCCGGAATCCGCTACTCCGAACGGGCCTTCCTCCTCCAGTTGCGGCCCGCCTCCGGCCCGGCCCTGCTGATCGATCCGGAGACCCCGGGACAGACCGTCGGGCCGCTCGCGGACATCCTCTCGACGCGCCCTCTGCTCCTCCATGCCGCGAGCCAGGATCTGCCGTCCCTCCGTGAACTCGGGATCAGGCCGAGCTCACTGGTCGACACGGAACTGGCCGGCCGGTTCCTCGGCATCGAGCGGGTGAACCTCGGAGCGATGATCTCCGAGCACCTGGGCATCGGGTTGGCCAAAGCCCACTCGGCCGCGGACTGGTCGCGACGCCCGTTGCCCCCGGCGTGGCTCGACTACGCCGCATATGACGTGCTGTTCCTCCACGAACTGGCCGAGGCGGTGCTCCCCCGACTCGATGAGCTCGGCCGTCGCGAGTGGTTCGACGCCGAGTGTCGACACCTCGTCGACTCCGGTCCGGCACCGGCGGCCCAGGAACCCTGGCGCAGACTGGCCCGCCTGACCTCCCTGCGCGACGCCCGGCAGATCGCCCGGGCGCGCGAGCTGTGGATGGCGCGTGACCGGGTGGCGGCGGAGCGGGACATCGCTCCCAAAAGGCTGCTCACCGACGCGGCGATCATCGAGGCCGCCCGTACCGCGCCGACGAGCCGTTCCGATCTGCTGGCGATCGACGGATTCGACGGCCCGCACCGCAGACGGTTGGCGGATGAGTGGCTGGCGGCGCTGGAGTGGGCTGCCGAACTCGGGCGTGGAGACCTCCCCGCCCGGCAGGCGCCGAGAGGCGAGCACCCTCCGCACACCACGTGGAAACGGACCGACCCCGAGGCGGCAGCGCTCCTGGACACCGCGCGCGAGGCGATCGGTGCGCTCGCCGAGGAGCTGGGCATCGAACAGGGGCTGCTGCTCAAGGCGTCGACGTTACGACTGTGGGCGTGGCGGGCGGCCACGACCGACCCCGACGATGACGCGGAGTTGCTACACGGGGTGCTGCAGGACGAGGGTGCCCGTCGATGGCAGATCGAGCTGACCGAGGCGCCGCTGCTGCGCGCGGTGCACGAGTTCAGATCGGACGGCTAGGCAGAGTCTTCGCGGTCCGACGTGGCCTAGGTGTCGACCCGGCCGTCTCTGTTGACCTGATCGCAGAGGCGGACACGGATCCCGTCCGCGATCCCCTCCGGGGTCAGCCCGGCGTCGGCGAGGATCTCCCCCCGCGAGGCGTGGTCGAGGAACTCCTGGGGGATCCCGAGGGTCAGACGATCGACCCGCACGCCCGCGCGTTCCAGACTCGCCGAGACCGCCGATCCGACGCCGCCGTGGAGACCGTTGTCCTCGACGGTCACCACGAGCTGTCGACCCCGGGCGGAGTCGACGATCGAGTGCGGGACCGGATAGACCCACCGCGGGTCGACGACATCGACCGACACGCCCTCGCTGACGAGTTCACGCGCCGCGGCGATCGCCGAGACGACCATGGAACCGACTGCGACCACCAGCACGTCGGCGTCGCCGGTGCCGTACACCCGGTCCACACCGTCGGCGGTCATCTCGAGTGCCGGCAGGGGTTCACCCACCGACCCCTTGGGGAACCGGACGACGGTGGGACCATCGGCCACCGCCACGGCCTCACGGAGCGCTGTCCGGAGGGTCGCTGCGTCGCGGGGTGCGGCCACCCGCACCCCGGGGATGATCCCCGTCAGCGAGAGATCCCACATCCCGTTGTGGCTGGCGCCGTCCGGGCCGGTCACGCCGGAGCGGTCGAGCACCAGGGTGACCGGTTGCCCGAGCAGGGCGACGTCCATGAGGAGCTGGTCGAACGCACGGTTGAGGAAGGTCGAGTAGACGGCCACCACCGGGTGCAGGCCCCCGAGCGCCAGTCCCGCGGCCGAGGCGACGGCGTGCTGCTCGGCGATGCCCACGTCGAACATCCGGTCCGGGAAGCGGTCACCGAACGCGGTCAGCCCGGTCGGTCCGGCCATGGCCGCGGTGATGGCCACGACGTCGTCCCGTTCGGCCCCGATCTCACACAGCTCGGCGGAGAAGACCGACGTCCAGTCCACCGCGGACGAGGCCGAGAGCGGGCGGCCGGTGTCGGGGTCGATCACCCCGGTCGCGTGCATCAGGTCCGCCACGTTGTTCTCCGCGTGGACGTACCCCATGCCCTTGCGGGTGACCACGTGAACCACGACGGGGCCGCCGAAATCCTTGGCCAGCCGCAACGCCGACTCGGTGGCGGCCAGATTGTGACCGTCGACCGGCCCCATGTACTTGAGGCCCAGGTCGGCGAACAGTTCCTGCGGGGACACCACGTCCTTGAGACCGGTCTTGATCCCGTGCAGGATCGAGTAGACGGCCTTGCCCACGACGTCCTTCCGCGCGCCCAGGGTGCGCTTGGTGTGATCCATCGCCTTCTCGTAGGCGGGCTGCAGTCTCAGCACACCGAGACGTTCGGCCAGGCCACCGATGGTCGGCGAGTACGAGCGCCCGTTGTCGTTGACGACGATCACCATCGGCCGGTCCTTGCCGGCCGCGATGTTGTTGAGCGCCTCCCATGCCATCCCGCCGGTCATCGCGCCGTCGCCGATCACGGCCACGACGGTGCGGTCGGTCTCCCCGCGCAGGGAGTACGCCTTGGCCAGCCCGTCGGCGTAGGACAGCGACGAGGTGGCGTGCGAGGACTCGACGATGTCGTGGTCGCTCTCCGCACGGCAGGGGTAGCCGGACAATCCGCCGCGGGTGCGGAGGCCGTCGAACTGGTCCCGGCGACCGGTGAGGATCTTGTGGACGTACGACTGGTGCCCGGTGTCGAAGACGATGGGGTCCCGTGGGGAGTCGAAGACCCGGTGCAAGGCCACGGTCAGTTCGACCACGCCCAGATTGGGACCGAGGTGCCCGCCCGACGCGGAGACCTTCCGGATGAGGAACTCCCTGATCTCGCCACAGAGCCGGACCAGTTCGTCGGGTCCGAGTGCCCGGAGGTCGGCGGGGTCGTTCACCTGATCGAGCACACTCATTGCCGTCGACTGCCCCTTCCCTGGCCGCACCCCGCGGGGTCGAGCCAACAGTCTACGGGCAAACGTGGAGCGACCCCGCTGCCGGTCGGTCGGTCGGGACCTGCGCAAGAGACGGCATCAGGTCTCACGGGGTGGATCGAGAACGGCGAGACCCTCCACGTGATGCGTCGCGGGGAACGCGGCCACCCCGCGCAGATCCACCAGCGTCCACCCGGCCGCCACCAGGACCCCGACGTCGCGGGCGAGACTGGCCGGATCACATCCCACATGGATGATCCGCGACCTCGTCCTGCGCGAGAGATCGGTCATCACGTTGATTCCGGCGCCGCCCCTGGGCGGGTCCAGGATCACGAGATCGGGCGTGCCGGGCCGGTCCGGATCCCCGTCCGCCGCCTCGAGGAACGTCTCGACCCTCGCACACACCGGGACGATGACGGGCCCCACGTCGAGCGCGGTTCCGGCCGCCCCCAACGAGGCGCGTGAGGACTCGACCACGGTCACCCGCGCCCGCGGGGCGACGTCGAGGACCGCCGCGGAGAACAGGCCAGCTCCCCCGTAGAGATCCCAGACCACCGGCTCGGCCGGCAGCTCCGGGGCCCCGGTCACCGCATGGCGGACGAGATCCGCGTAGTGCACCGCGGCCGACCGGTGCGCCTGCCAGAAGGCGTCGACCGGTAGCCGCCACGAGTGTTCTCCGACGCGGCGGGTGACGGTGGGCGGGCCGGACACGTGCTCCCACGCCCCGGCTCGAGAGGACCGGGCCCGCGCCCTGGTCGCGGCGCCCTGCCGGGACCGACGATCGCGCCCCCGCGTCGGCGGGTCGGCGACCCGCCGATGGGCCACGTGGACCTCGCCGTCGTCCCCCAGTACCCCGAGGACCTCCCGGTTCGGCGCCACGCCCGCGGCCAGCACCGCCTCCGCGATACGGGGGTCGGCCTGGACACAGGGCTCGGTCACCACGTCGCGGGACCGGGACCGTCGGACGCCCGGCACGCCGTCGGCTCCGGTCACCCACCTGGCCACCGTCCGCCACCCGGTACTCGCGTCGTCGCCGTCGGGAACCCCGACCGGAACGCGATCGGCGGTGGAGTGGATCCGTCCGATCCGGCGGGCCTGTTCGGCCAGGATCCTGCCGGAGAAATCCCGGGCGGCCGCCGGGTCGATGTGGCTCCAGTCGCAACATCCGGCGCCCGCCGCCGCGGCCGGGCAGAGCGGGTCGATCCGGTGGCCCGAGCGATCGAGCACGCCGGTCACGGTGCCGCGGCAGAAGGCGCGGCCGGGGTCGTCGTCGACCACGACCTCGACCAGTTCGCCGGTGATCCCGCCCCGACAGAACACCACCCGTCCCTCGTGGCGGGCCACGAACTCACCGCCCTGCGCGGGGCCCTCGATCCGCAGGTGGAGCACACGCCCCGTCCAGTCGGTTCTCTCCGTCTGCGTCATAGGTCCTCCGGTCCGCCCCAGCGCCCGATGATGGGCTCGTCACGCGCCTGCTCCGCGCGGCCGTCCGAGGACGACAGCTGCCACGGGACGCTGGTCACCATGACACCCCTCTCGTACAGCAGACGGGTCTTGAGTCGGAGTGCGCTCTGGTTGTGCAGGAGTTGCTCCCACCAATGGCCCACCACGTACTCCGGGATGTACACGATCACGACGTCCCTCGGCGACTGGTCCCGCAGTCGCTTGACGTAGTCCACCACCGGCCGGTTGATCTCCCGGTACGGCGACTCCACCACCTTGAGCGGCACGGAGATCCGCCGCTTCTCCCACTCGCGGACCACGACGCGGGTCTCCGCGGTCTCGATGTTCACGGTCAGGGCTTCGATGGTGTCCGGTCGGGTCGCCCGCGCGTAGGCCAGGGCCCGGAGCGTGGGCAGGTGGAGCTTGGATACCAGCACCACACAATGGGTCCGGCTCGGAAGGACGACCTCCCACGAGGAGTCCTCGAGTTCCCGCGCGACCGACTCGTAGTGACGGTGGATGAGCTTCATCACCCCGAACACGGCCAGCATCGCCAGCACCGCGATATAGGCACCCGCGAAGAACTTGGTGCTCATGACGATTACCAGCACACCGGAGGTGAGCACGAAGCCGACCGCGTTGACCGCCCGCGCGCGCTTCACCCGTCGACGGACCGCCGGGATCTGTTCGTTCTCCAGCCGCCGCGTCCAGTGGCGGACCATCCCGAGCTGGCTGAGCGAGAAGGCGACGAAGACACCCACGATGTAGAGCTGGATGAGCACGGTGACCTGAGCATCGAAGGCGACAACCAGGACGATCGCCGCCACGGCGAGCAGGACGATCCCGTTGGAGAACGCGAGGCGGTCACCGCGCGTGGCCAGCTGCCTCGGGAGGTACTTGTCGCGCGCGAGCACCGAGGCGAGTACGGGGAAACCGTTGAACGCGGTGTTCGCCGCGAGGACCAGGATGAGTGCGGTGATGGTCATGATCACGTAGAAGGCGAGCGGGAGTCCCGCGAACACCGGGTCCGCCAGCTGCGCGATCATGGTCTTCTGCTGGTAGTCCTCCGGTGCACCGATCAGTTGCGCGGCCGGGTCCTCGGCGATCTGCACCCCGAGTTGGTTCGCCAGCACGATGAGCCCGAGCAGGAACGAGATGGACACCACCCCGAGCATCACGAGCGTCGTGGCGGCGTTCCTGGCCCGGGGACTGCGGAACGCGGGCACACCGTTGTGGATGGCCTCGACCCCGGTCAGCGCGGCGCAGCCGGAGGCGAAGGACTTGGCCACCACGAACGCCAGCGCGAGCCCCGTGACCGCCACGCCGTCGGGCGTGACGAGATCGAAGTCGGCGGACTCCGCCCGCAGCTCACGGCCCAGCACGTCCACCTGGAACAGACCCCACACCACGAGTGCTGCCATCGCCGCCATGAAGGCGTAGACGGGGATCGCGAACATCGCGCGGGACTCCCGGATGCCCCGCAGGTTGATCGCGGTGAGCAGGATGATCGCGATGACGGCAAACACGACCTCGTTCGAGTGCACGAACGGGATCGCGGAACCGATGTTGGCGGCCGCCGCGGAGATCGACACCGCCACGGTGAGCACGTAGTCGATGAGCAGTGCGGCGCCGACCCCCAGTCCCGCGTTCGGCCCGAGATTGACGGTGGCGACCTCGTAGTCGCCCCCGCCGGACGGATAGGCGCGGACGTTCTGGCGGTAACAGGCGATCACGACCACCATGACCCCAGCCACGGCGAGCCCGACCCACGGGGTGAACGCCAGGGCCGACAATCCGGCCAGCGACAGGATGAGGAAGATCTCCTCGGGGGCGTAGGCGACCGAGGACAGCGCGTCGGAGGCGAACACCGGCAACGCGATCCGCTTGCGCAACGGGGTGTCGCCGGTCGTGTCGCTGCGGAAGGGGCGCCCCAACAGGAGGCGCTTGGTTCCTACGGAGACCCTGGAGATCCTGGACACCGACACATCGTAGGGCTCCGCGTGCCGCAGGGACAGCACCGTCGACGAGGGTAGCGTGATCGAACGGGTCCGCGCGTCGCGGACCGTGAGGAGCGGTACTCGCCATGAGGGTCATCATCATGGGCTGTGGGCGCGTCGGGGCGGCGCTCGCGACCGAGCTCGACGAGGGCGGTCACGAGGTCGTGGTGATCGACCGCGAACCGGCGGCCTTCGCCCGATTGTCCGAGGAGTTCGGCGGCCGCACCGTCACCGGGCTCGGCTTCGACCGGGAGGTGCTCGTCGACGCCGGACTCCACGGCGCGGACGCGTTCGCGGCGGTCTCCTCCGGGGACAACTCCAACATCATCGCCGCACGGGTGGCCCGTGAGACCTTCGGCGTCGAGCGGGTGATCGCCCGGATCTACGACGCCGGGCGCGCCGAGGTCTACGAGCGCCTGGGCATTCCCACCGTCGCCACGGTCCCCTGGGCCACCGGCCGCCTCATCCGGTACATCACGGCCGGCTCGAGCCCCGTCGTCTGGCGGGACCAGACCGGTGAGGTGTCGGTGGTCGCGGTCGTCCCGGCGCCGGTGTGGGTCGGGGCCTCTCTCGCCTCGCTCGCCGGGGTGGTCGGGGGGAGCGTCGTCGCGCTCACCCGCTTCGGGGAGTGCCGGGTCCCCGGCGGTGGCACGCTCGTCCAGTCGGACGACCTGATCCACCTCGCCGTCCCCTCCGGTGCGGTCGACGGTCTCGACGACACCCTCGAGCGAGGACCCTCTGATGACTGACCGGCCCGTTCCCGACGATTCCGTGCCCGACGGCCCGGTCCCCGACTACGCGGACGGGGCCGGACTGTTGGATCGCGCCCCCGCCCGCACGTTCCACTCCGCCACCATGCGGGTGCTGGTGGCCGGGGCAGGCGTGGTGGGACGATCCATCGCGCGCGAACTCCTGGCCAACGACCACCACGTCACGCTCGTCGACAAGCGCGCTGCGGTGTTCGACCGTGACGGGGTGACCGGCGCCCGGCAACTCGTCGGGGACGCCTGTGAGTTGAGCTTCCTCGAGCGACTCCGGGCGGAGGAAGCCGATGTGGTGGTGGCGGCCACGGGTGATGACAAGGCGAACCTGGTCGTGAGCCTGCTGGCCAAGACGGAGTTCGCCGTGGCCCGGGTCGTGGCCCGCGTGAACGACCCCCGGAACGAGTGGTTGTTCGATGACCGCTGGGGCGTGGATGTGGCCGTCTCCACCCCCCGACTGATGGTCTCCGTGGTCGAGGAGGCGGTCTCCGTCGGAGACGTCGTGCGGTTGATGACACTGCGGCGCGGAGGCGCCAACCTGGTGAGCGTGACCCTGCCGGACCAGACCCCCCTCGCGGGCCGGCCGGTCTCCCGCGTCCGCTTCCCCCGGGACGCGGCGCTGGTGGCGATCATCCGCGGGGGCAGGGTGATCGTCCCGGAACCCGACGTGCCGTTCGAACCCGGCGACGAGTTGCTCGTCGTGGCACCGGAGGCCGCCGAGGCAGGCCTGAGCGACGCGGTCCTCGGCGGTTGACCCCCGCTCAACGAGTGGTGGCGGCACCCCCGGGAACGGTGACCGCGACCTCACGGCCGTAGTCCCACCCCGGTGCGAGGGGCAGGGCGTCGCCACTCCAGAATCGTCCGGGGTCGTACCAACTGGCATCGCCGGCGGGCAGCAGGACGCCCATCGCCTCGAGGGTCATCCCCACGACCTCCGCGCAGTAGGCGGCCTCCATACGTAGCGCCGGGCCGGTGTCCGCCCGGCGGTGCCACGGGAGACCGATAGCCCGGCGGCCCGAGGTCTCCTCGTCGTCGTCGCCGCTTCCCGGCCTTCGCCCCCCACCGGCGTCACGGTCGGCGGAGTGGTGTCCCCGCGCCGCCCTCCGCCCCCCGGCCCACTGTCCCCGCGCCCACCGGGCGGTGAGACGCCCCGCCGAGGGGAACGACACCCCGTTCAGTCGGGCGATCGTCTCGAGGAGCGCGTCCTCCTGGGCGGTTCCGGTCTCCGGGCTGATCTGGCGGAACCATGCCCGTTGGCCGTACGGGCCGGTCCACTGACGCACCGCCGCCTCGAGGTCGTGGAGCTGGACGCCCCGTTGCCGGCGCCCCGTCCACACGTCGGTCAACGCCCGCCCCATCTCCGCGTGCCAGAGCAGCGGTGGCATGTCGTCGATCACCACCGCCACCCCCACGTGATTCACGGGGGAGTTGGTCAGGGTCTGGATGAGACGGTCGGCGGTCGTCCGCCCGCGGAACAACCACAGGTCTCCGGTCCGGGTGCGGTGGGCCGCGGCGGCCAGCGGGACGGTGTCGAGGCTCATGGTGCGATCCTGCCAGCCGGCCCGGCGAGAAGACCTACCCTTGCTCCCATGGCACCCCGTGGACGGCAGTGGCTCAAGATGATCGGCGCGGCCGGAGTGGTCGGCGTCGCGGCCACCGGCATCCTCGCCGCGCGTACCGAACGCCGACGGCAGGCGTACGAGCCGGACGAGATCCGGGAGCGGCTGCACCAGCGCTACACCCGCATCCAGTCCCGCCGGGAGAGCGGCACCGACTGACACCCGGATCGGCCTCCGCCCCGGGTGCCGATACCCTGGCGAGCACCATGTCGACGTCCTCCGTGCCCTCCCCCGAACTGCGCCGGGCCCGGCACGATCTCCTGGTCCGCCTCAACGACGTCGGCATCCTCGACGCCCACCGGCTCCGGTCGAGGATCCGCAAGGCCCGCGCCGACCAACTGCCAGAACTGGGCGAGCGGATCGACGCCGCCGTCGCCCGCCTGCGTCGGCGCGCAGAGTCGGTCCCCACGCCCGAGTACCCGGAGCAACTGCCGGTCAGCGCCCGCAAAGACGAGATCGCGGCGGCGATCCGGGACAACCAGGTCGTGGTGATCGCGGGCGAGACCGGATCCGGCAAGACCACCCAGATCCCCAAGATCTGCCTCGAACTCGGCCGCGGGGTCCGCGGGATGATCGGCCACACCCAGCCCCGCCGTCTGGCGGCCCGGTCCGTCGCCGAGCGCATCGCCGAGGAACTCGGCGTGCAGAACGGCCGGCTGGTCGGCTCCGCCGTGCGGTTCGACGACCGCACCGGCGCCGACACCGCGGTCAAGCTGATGACGGACGGCATACTGCTCGCCGAGATCCGACGCGACCGGCTGCTGCGCGCCTACGACACGATCATCATCGACGAGGCCCACGAACGCAGCCTCAACATCGACTTCCTGCTCGGTTACCTCCGGCAGATCCTGCCCCGGCGGCCGGACCTCAAACTCATCATCACCTCCGCCACGATCGACCCCGATCGCTTCGCCCGCCACTTCGCGGACCCCGCGGGCCGTCCCGCCCCCGTCATCGAGGTCTCCGGCCGCACCTTTCCCGTGGAGATCAGGTACCGGCCACTCCAGGTGGAACACGCGGACCGGACGATCGACCTGGACCCCCTGGACGCGCTCGCCGACGCCGTCGGCGAACTTCTCACCGAGGGGGACGGTGACGTACTGGTCTTCCTCTCCGGGGAGCGGGAGATCCGCGACGCCGAGGAGGTACTGCGCGGCCGGAAGTTCAGGAGCACCGAGATCTTCCCGCTGTACGCCCGGCTCACCGCTGCCGAACAGCAGCGGGCGTTCCGCCGGCACTCCACCAGACGCGTGGTCCTGTCGACCAACATCGCCGAGACCTCGGTGACGGTCCCGGGCATCCGCTACGTCGTGGACACCGGCCTCGCCCGGATCTCCCGCTACTCGACCCGCACCAAGGTCCAGCGGCTGCCGATCGAACCGATCTCGCAGGCCTCCGCCGCACAGCGCGCCGGACGATGCGGTCGGGTGGCGGACGGAATCTGCATCCGCCTGTACTCGGAGGACGACTTCGACTCCCGACCCGAGTTCACCGACCCGGAGATCCTGCGGACCAACCTCGCCTCGGTCATCCTGTCGATGGCCGACCTCGACCTGGGGGCCGTCGACGACTTCCCGTTCGTCGAACCACCCGACCGCAAGGCCATCCGCGACGGCATGACGTTGCTCTCCGAGCTGGGTGCTCTCCGGATCGACGACGACGAGCGCCCGCACCTGACCAGGGTGGGCCGCGATATGGCGTCGCTCCCCCTCGATCCCCGGTTGGCACGGATGGTGGTCGAGGGCCACCGCAACGGTTCGCTCGCCGACGTGGTGGTGGTTGTCGCGGCGCTGACCGTGCAGGACGTCCGCGAGCGGCCGGTCGAGGAACGCGACAAGGCCGACCAGTTCCACCGCCGGTTCGCCGACAAGTCATCGGACTTCCTGGGCTACCTCAACCTGTGGCGCTACCTCACCGAGCAACGCCGGGAACTCAGCGGGAGCGCGTTCCGGAAGATGTGCAAGGCCGAGTACCTGCACTGGCTGCGCATCCGCGAATGGCAGGACCTCACCGCGCAGTTGACCAGCATGTGCCGCGAGCAGGGCTGGCATCCCGCGTCCGGTCACGCGGCCGAGGACGATCTCCACAAGGCCATCCTGTCGGGGCTGCTCACCAACGTCGGGATGCGGGACGAGGAGACCCGAGAGTTCCGCGGCACCCGCGGCATCCGGTTCCAGGTCTTCCCCGGTTCGGACCTGTCCCGGAAGCCTCCGCGATGGATCATGGCCTCGGAGCTCGTCGAGACCTCGAGGCTGTGGGCCCGGGACGTGGCGCGAATCGACCCGGGGTGGATCGAGCAGCTCGGTGGGCACCTCGTCCGCACCCAGTACTCCGAGCCGCACTGGTCGGACGCCGAGGGTGCCGCGATGGCCTACGAGAAGGTCCTGCTCCTGGGGTTGACCGTTGTCGAGGCCCGCCGCATCCTCCTCTCGCGGGTCGACGCGCCGCTGGCGCGGGAGATGCTGGTCCGGCACGGGATAGTCGACGGACGGTGGGCCACCCGCATCCCGGTGATCCTGGAGAACGCCGAGGCCGTCGCCCGGGCGCGCGAGTTGGAGACCCGGAGCCGGCGCCGCGACCTGGTGATCGACGACGACGCCCTGGTCGAGTTCTACCTCGACCGTCTCCCCGCGGACATCACCTCCGGTCGTCACCTGGACTCGTGGTGGCGGAAGCAGGGTCACGGGGATCCGGACCACCTGCGGCTCGCACCCGAACAGATCCGCACCTCCGACACCGCCCCGGCCGCATCCGAGTTCCCACCGTTCTGGCGGCAGGGTGAGCGGAGTTTCGAGCTGAGGTACGCGTTCGACCCGGGTGTCGACTCCGACGGCATCACCGTGCGGATCCCGCTCCCCCAACTCTCCTCGGTCGCCACGTCCGGCTTCGAGTGGCTCGTCCCCGGTCTCCGGGAGGAGCTCTACACCGAGATGCTCCGGACTCTGCCCAAGTACCTGCGGCGTCTGTGCTCCCCGCCTGCCGAGTACGCCGCCCTGGTGGCCGACGACCTCACGCCTCGGTCCGCGCCTCTGCCCGTGGCGCTCGCCCAGGCGCTCTCGGCGCGGATCGGGACGACCGTCGAACCCCGCGAATTCCGCCCGGCACAGCTCCCTGAACATCTGCGCATGCGTTTCGAGGTGGTCGACGGTGACGAGGTGGTGGCGTCCGGAACGGATCTGGGTGCCCTGCGAAGCCGCCTGGTGGACAAGGTCCGCGCCACTCTCAACTCCCGGCTCGTCCCCGACGACGGTCCGCACCGGACGTGGACCGCCGCCACGATCGGGGATCTCGCACCCTCGATCACCGGCACCGTCGACGGGGTGGAGGTCACGGTCTACCCCGCCCTGCAGGTGCGCAACGACGGCATCCACCGGATCGCCTGTGCGACCGAAGAGGAGCGGCGGGCCGCGCAGACGACAGCCGTGCTGACCATGATCTCCCACGGCCTGGTCTCGGCGGCATCGATAATCCGGGGTCGCCCGGTCGAACAGCGCCTAGCGCTCACCCAGTATCCCCATGGGGGTGCCGACGGTCTGGTCTCTGACGCGTCGTTGGCGGCGTGCGGGCGGATGATCGCTCGACGCAAGGGGGCACCGGTACTCACCGTGGACGACTTCGACGAGCTGCGTGCGCAGGCCGGGTCCGAGGCTCCGCCCGCCGTGACGGCCTCGATCTCTGCCGCGCTGCCGGCGTTGGTGGTCGCCCAGACTGTCTCCGCACGGCTGGAGCAGGCGCCACGGGAGATCGCGGACGACGTCCGGCCCGCTCTGGACTTCCTCGTGGGCAAGGGCTTCCTCGCGCGGCACCCCGCGGAGTATCTCCCCCAGCTGGAGCGTCATGTGAGGGCGATCGACCTCAGGCTCGACATGGCGGAGAAGTCACCGTCGAGGTACCGGGACCTCACGGCCCGGCTGGAGAAGTCGGAGGCCACGGTCGCGGACGCGACGGCAGCGCTCCGCAGACGACCGGGTGGGGCGCGGACCTCCCGGGATCTCCGGTGGCTGCTGGCCGAGTACCGGGTGGGGCTGTTCGCCCAGTCACTCGGGACCGCGCGCCCGGTTTCCGCCGAGCGGATCGACAAGGCCGTGGCTGCCGCTCTCTCCCGCCGCAGCGGCCGGTGACCCCGCTCACGCCACGAGTCTGGTCCGGGTAGGCCCGGACCCCTCATCCCCCTCGGCGACACGGTCAGGTGTCGCTGCGTCGAGACCGGATCGCGCGATCCACCCGATCGATCCTCGCCAGTGTGTATCTCTGCATCGCCACCGGGATCAGGTGCAGCAGGACACCGAGTGACACCAGGATCAGCGCACTCATCCACGCGCCCGCGACGGCGGCCGGTATCGCCACCAGCAGGTGAAGCATCGCGCCGACACCGTGGGCGGCCAGGCTCTGGGTAGCTCTCGTGCGGAGCACCACCAGGGCTGCTCGGCCGGGAGCCGTGGCGTCACGCCGACCCAGGGCCCTGTTCCAGCCCACGCGATCCAGAGCGCGGATCATGGCAGGGATGCCGAGCGCCCGCGAGCGATGACTCGTCCGCTGTGTCGTCGAGGTCACCCACCGGGGCACCATCGTCTCGGGCCAGGGTCCGAGGACGCCGAGAATGCCGAAGACACCGGCGGAGAACACCCACGGAAATGCCCGGTGGTGAGGCCCGATCACCAGCCAGGCGAGAAGGGCGAACAGTACCGGGACCAGCACTGCCAGAATGGCGCGTGGCATCCCCCGAGCGTAGGCGTGTGTCGCGCGGTGCAACCCGGTGATGCGCCGGTGCCACTCTGAGCCCCGGCCACCACGCGCACTAGTGCGTGGCGTGTCGCTCACGAAGGGCGATGATCTCGCTCTCAAAGTCCGCAGCAGAACTGAACTGCTTGTAGACGGAGGCGAAACGCAGGTAGGCGACCTCGTCCAGATCCTGGAGAGGTCCCAGGATCGCCAGTCCGATCTCGTGTGCGGGGACTTCCGACGCCCCACCCGCCCTGACAGCGTCCTCCACCTGCTGCGCCAGCCGCCGGAGTGCGTCTTCTTCCACCGCCCGGCCCTGGCACGCTCTTCTGACGCCACGAACCACCTTGTCGCGGCTGAAGCTCTCGGTGACGCCACTGCGTTTGAGTACGGTTAACAACGGAGTCTCCAGCGTGGTGAACCGGTGTCCGCATTCAGGGCACTCGCGTCGCCGCCGGATCGCCTGCCCTTCGTCGACCGAACGCGAGTCGATCACCCGGGAGTCCTCGTGGTGACATATGGGGCAGTACATTCCAGCTTCGCCATTCGTCGACCGGGTCCGCACGTGGCCACCGGCCGGAGCCGAAGGTGATGCGGGGGCGACGGGTCGCCGTCCCTGGATCATTCTAGAAGGCGATCCCATGGGTCATGCGTAGGCGGGCCCGCCCAGGAGTGCCAGCGCAAGCAGCATCAGGATCCCGAACAGGATCCCACAGGCCAACAGCGCCCAGGTCGGCACATCGTCGACCACCGGCGCAGCCGGCCGCGCCTCGACGCCGCATGCTCTGACCTGGTGCGGGGACGCGGGTCGGACGAGCACCTGACGGCCGGGGGCCACCGATCGCGTGGACACCTGACGTCCCCGGTCGACACTGCGAGTGCTGGAGCGGCTGACGGGACGGTAGTGCGTGTCGGGGCGGGACCGCAGCCCGAACGCAGTGGGCTGGTCGTGTTCGGTCGCGCAGACCTCAGTCAACGGCACAGACGGACGCGATCGTGACTGCATCTCCAGAACGGACATGAAAACTCCCAACTCGATACGGTGTGCGATTCTCATTCGCACGCCCGTGTGCATCCTTGTGCACAGATGTTCGAACTCGAACGTGACTAAAGTTGTATCACGCTGGTCCGACAGAGTCGACATTCATCAGGATATTATTTCGAACACCTGTGTGGCGCTGACCCTATGCGGGCAGTAGGGTGTACACAGATGACGACGTCGAACACCCATTCGCCGAAGGGACCCACACATGCCCAAGCCCGACTTCGAGGCCCTGACACCTCGCCAGAAGAGTGTCCTGCTGCATATCCACGACACCGTCAAGGACCGGGGCTACCCTCCCAGCATCCGCGAGATCGGTGACGCTGTCGGATTGCAGTCGACCTCCTCGGTCGCACACCAGTTGCGGACGCTGGAGAAGAAGGGGTTCCTGACGCGCGATCCGCACAAGCCGCGGGCTGTCGATGTCCACGGTGTCCCGGGGCAGCGCTCCCGGGGCCGGCGCGCACCCGCGCAGGAGGAACCGCGGCCAAGCGGGGCCGTGGAGCCTGTGTACGTTCCCGTTCTGGGTCGGATCGCGGCCGGCGGGCCGATCCTTGCCGAGCAGGCGGTGGAGGAGGTCTTCCCACTCCCGTCCGACCTGGTCGGCTCCGGTGACCTGTTCATGCTCCGAGTGGTCGGCGAGTCGATGATCGACGCCGCCATCTGTGACGGCGACTATGTGGTGGTGCGTCGGCAGAACGTGGCGGACAACGGCGAGATAGTGGCGGCGATGATCGACGGGGAGGCGACCGTCAAGACCTTCAGGAGGGACCCGAGCGGGGTCTGGCTCCTGCCCCACAACCCGTCGTTCAGTCCGATTCCCGGAGAGCACGCGACGATCCTCGGGAAGGTCGTCACGGTCTTCCGCAAGCTCTGACACCGTGCGAACGCGGTGTCGCCGGGCCTCGTGACAGGGTCAGGCGACACCGTCGTGCGAGCTGCCGGTGCGGTACTCCCCGAGCTCTCCCGCGACGGAGGCGGGTAGCCGGACCACGATCCGGGTGCCGTCCTGGGTGTGCTGCTCCTCCACCACCGCCCCCTCTGCGTGGACGCGGGAGACCACGTCGCCCCGGGTGAAGGGGATCTCGAGCGTCACCTGCGTGTCCCCGGAGGCGACCACCCCCATGATCCGTCGGAGAAGCTCGTCGAAGCCTTCTCCAGTCGCCGCCGAGACGAACACCGCGTCCGGGAGGGCGTGGTGCAGTTCGGTCAATACCACCGGGTCCGCGACGTCGATCTTGTTGATCACCACGAGCTCGCGCGGACTCTCTGCGTTCTGTTCCTCCACGACGTCGTTGATGACGGTCCGGACGGCCTCGATCTGGCGCAACGGGAAGGTGTCCGATCCGTCCACCACGTGCAGGAGCAGTTCGGAATCGACAACCTCCTCCAGAGTCGAGCGGAAGGCCTCGACCAGCTGCGTCGGGAGGTGTCGGACGAATCCGACGGTGTCGGTGAAGACCACCGAGCGCCCGTCTGGGAGCTCGGCCCGACGGGTCGTGGGGTCGAGGGTGGCGAACAGCGCGTTCTGGACCAGAACGCCGGCACCGGTCAGACGGTTGAGCAGACTCGACTTGCCGGCGTTCGTGTACCCGGCGATCGCGATCGAGGGGACCGGGGTGGCGCGCCGGCGATGCCGCTTGGTATCCCGGGCCTGCTTCATGCCCTTGATCTCCCGACGCAGCCTGGCCGTCCGCTCCCGGATGCGGCGGCGATCCGTCTCGATCTTGGTCTCACCGGGACCACGGAGTCCGACTCCCCCGTTGCTTCCCGCCCGGCCACCCGCCTGCCGGGAGAGTGCCTCGCCCCAGCCGCGCAGCCGCGGCAGCATGTACTCCATCTGCGCCAGTGAGACCTGGGCCTTGCCCTCTCGACTGGTCGCGTGTTGGGCGAAGATGTCGAGGATCAACGCGGTGCGGTCGATCACCTTGACGTTGACCACCTTCTCCAGGGCGATCAGCTGACCGGGGGTGAGCTCACCGTCGCAGATCACCGTGTCGGCGCCGGTCGCGTCGATCACGTCTTTCAGCGTCTTGGCTTTTCCCGAGCCGATGTAGGTGGCGGGGTCAGGCTTGTCGCGGCGCTGGATCAGGGCATCACACACCTCCGAGCCTGCTGTCTCGGCGAGCTGGGCCAGTTCTGCCATCGCGGCGTCTGCCTGTGCGGCGGAACCCTCGGTCCAGACCCCGACCAGGACGACCCGCTCCAGCCGGAGTTGGCGGTACTCGGCATCGTTGACGTCCTGGAGTTCGGTCGACAGTCCGACGACGCGGCGCAGCGAGGAGCGTTCCTCGAGCTGGAAGTCGCCGACCGAAGGATCATGGTCTCGTGTGGCCCGGTCAGGGGCGGTGTCATCGTTAGTCATTCACCGGCATCATCTCATAATTCCGATCGGGACGCCTCCGAGCCCGGCGTTGCGCCGGAGCGCCGGAACCACCCTTCCGCGACGATCGCGGAGGGCCCGGTCAGAGTGGAACCACCGTCGATCACGGACACCGCCACGTCGCCACCCGGCACTGCCACCACCACCTCGCCCGTGGCCTCGCCGGCATCGGCGAGAGCCGCGACGGCGGCGGCGACGATTCCCGTACCGCAGGACATCGTCTCCCCTGATCCACGTTCGTGGACCCGCATCGACACCCGCCCGTCGGCGAGCGGGGTGGCGATCTCCACGTTGACCCCCCCGGGGAAGAAGCCGGTGTCGTACACCGGGGCGTCGTGGACCGGGAGGTCGCGCAACACGGCGGCGTCCAGGCCCGGGACGACGCATGCGAGGTGGGGGTTGCCCATGTCCACGGCGAGGCCGGCGTACACCCGACCGCCGAGCTCGACGGAGGAGACCCCGAGGAGACCGGGCTCACCCATGTCGACCCGCACCACGGCGTGGTTCCCGTCGTGGTCGAGGATGTCGGCGGGCCGTGGTCCGGAACGAGTGCCGATGGGGATGCGGCCGAGGTCTGCCCGCCCGGTCGACACCAGGGCGTGGGCGTAGACCCTCACACCGTTCCCGCACATCTCCGCAATCGAACCGTCTGCATTGCGGTAGTCCATGAACCAGTGGTCAGCGTCCACGCCCTCCGGCAGGACGGCGAGAACACCCCGGTCCACCAGGGCTCCGGCGGTGGCGATCCGAAGCACCCCGTCGGCGCCGATCCCGGCGCGCCTGTCGCAGAGCGCCCGAACCAGATCCTCGTCGAGATCCACCTCGGCGTGGTCGTCCGGCAGGATCACGAAGTCGTTGAGAGTTCCGTGACCCTTGATAAAGGCGAGGCCGTCCTGCGGCGCGGTCAGGGGGGCGGGGTTCATGGCCACAGATCCTAGCCAACTCGGCGACCCGTTCCACCCTGCGGAAAGCCCGGATGATCCCTCGACAGGGGAGCACTAGAGTCGGGAGCGAGAACGGTCCCCTATGTTGAGGAGCACATCGATGTCCGAACGCATCACCGTCGGCGGCGTCCAGGTCGACGAGGTCCTGTACGACTTCGTCAACAACCAGGCGATCCCGGGCACCGGGGTCGACCCCGACGCGTTCTGGGCGGGGGTCTCCGAGATCTTCACCGACCTCGCACCGCGCAACCGTGAACTGCTCGCGGTCCGCGACGAGTTGCAGTCGAAGATCGACACCTGGCACCACGAGAACCCCTCCCCGATCGACCCCGCCGCCTACAAGGCGTTCCTGCAGGAGATCGGGTACCTGGTCCCGGAGCCGGACTCTGTCCGGGTGACCACCGAGAACGTCGATGAGGAGATAGCCACGGTCGCCGGCCCCCAGCTGGTCGTGCCGATCATGAACGCGCGTTTCGCGATCAACGCGGGCAATGCCCGGTGGGGATCGTTGTACGACGCCCTCTACGGCACGGACGCGATCCCGGAGTCCGGCGGCGCGGAGCAGGGCTCCTCCTACAACAAGGTCCGCGGGGACAGGGTCATCGCCTGGGCCCGGGAGTTCCTCGACGACGCCGTGCCGCTCGCCTCCGGCAGTCACGTCGGGAGCACCGGGTACTCGGTGGTCGACGGCCGACTGCTGGTGACGCTCGCCGACGGTTCGACCGCCGGGCTGGCCGATGATGCGCAGTTCGTCGGCTACCTGGGCGAAAGCACCACCCCGACCTCTGTGCTGCTGCGCAACAACGGCCTGCACGTGGAGATCCAGATCGACGCCGAGTCCCCGATCGGGTCGACCGACTCCGCCGGCGTCAAGGACGTCGCGCTCGAGTCCGCCGTCTCCACCATCATGGACTTCGAGGACTCGGTCGCCGCCGTCGACGCCGAGGACAAGACCCACGGCTACCGCAACTGGCTGGGCCTCATGAAGGGCGACCTCTCCGAGGAGATCAAGAAGGGCGACAAGACCTTCACCCGTGTTCTCAACGACGACAGGGTCTTCACCGCGCCCGACGGTTCCGGCGAGGTCCGCCTCCACGGCCGCTCGATGCTCTTCGTCCGCAATGTGGGTCATCTGATGACCAACCCCGCGGTTCTCGACTCCGAGGGCAACGAGCTGCCCGAGGGCATCCTGGACGCCCTGATCACGTCGCTCGCCGGCATGCACGGAATCGCCGAGGGCAACGAGCGCGGCAACAGCCGCTACGGGTCCATCTACATCGTCAAGCCCAAGCAGCACGGCCCGTCCGAGGTGGCCTTCACCACCGAGCTGTTCGGCCGTGTCGAGAAGCTCCTCGGGCTGCCGGAGAACACCCTCAAGGTGGGAATCATGGACGAGGAGCGGCGCACGTCGGTCAACCTCGCCGCCTGTATCGCCGAGGCCACCGACCGGGTCGTGTTCATCAACACCGGCTTCCTCGACCGGACCGGGGACGAGATCCACACCTCGATGGAGGCCGGGCCGATGATCCGCAAGGGTGAGATGAAGTCCGCCCACTGGATGACCGCCTACGAGGACTTCAACGTCGACACCGGCCTGGCCTGCGGCCTGCGTGGGCGCGCCCAGATCGGCAAGGGGATGTGGGCAAAGACCGACCTCATGTCCGAGATGCTCGCCGAGAAGATCGGTCAGCCTCGGGCCGGCGCCAACACCGCCTGGGTCCCGTCCCCCACCGGTGCCACCCTGCACGCCACCCACTACCACCGGGTGAACGTGATGTCGCGGCAGGAGGAGCTCCTCGCCGGTGGACCCCGCGCCGGCGTCGACGACATCCTCACCGTGCCGCTCGCACCCGACACCGACTGGACCGACGCCGAGAAGAAGGAGGAGGTCGACAACTCCTGCCAGACCATCCTCGGCTACGTCGTCCGCTGGGTCGAGCAGGGCATCGGCGTCTCGAAGGTCCCGGACATCCACGACGTCAACCTCATGGAGGACCGCGCCACCCTGCGGATCTCCTCGCAGATGCTGGCCAACTGGATCCGCCACGGCATCATCACCGCCGATGAGGTGGAGGACTCCCTGCGCCGTATGGCGGAGATCGTGGACAAGCAGAACGCCGGCGACGACGCCTACCGGAACATGGCACCGGACTTCGACTCGTCCATCGCCTGGCAGGCCGCCCGGGAGCTGATCCTCGAGGGCACCGGGCAGCCGTCGGGCTACACCGAGCCGATCCTGCACCGCCGTCGCCGCGAGTTCAAGGCGGCCAACGGGCTGTAGGGCACGCCCTCCCCCGCCGCGCGTCCCCGGAGAATCCGCGCGCGTCCCCCGAAGTTCCGCTACCCGCCTTCCGGATCCGCTACCCGCACAGGGGTAGCGGATCCCTGGCCTGGGCAGCGGATCTTCCCGGTCAGGGGTGGAGTTCCGCCACAGCCGATCTGAGCACCTCGACGGCGGCGTCGCGTCGCACCTCGGTGAACCTCGCCTCGGGCCCGGACGCAGACACGGCAAAGGCGGCGTCACCGACCCCCACCGTGATCGCGACACAGCGGACGCCCTCCTCCTGCTCCGACTCGTCGGTGGCGAATCCGACACTGCGTATGCGGTCGAGCTCGGCGAGCAACCGGCTCGGCTCGACGATCGTAGAGTCCGTGTAGCGACGCATCCCGGTCCGGTCCAGCATGGCGCGGACCTCGTCGTCGTCGTCCTGTGCGACCAAAGCCTTCCCCACCGCGGTGCAGTGCACGTGGACCCGCCGCCCCACCTCGGTGAACATTCGCATCGAGTGCGGAGACGGGACCTGGGCCAGGTACACCACCCCGTCTCCCTCGCGTACGGCGAGGTTGGCGGTCTCACCTGTGCCGTCGACCACGGCAGCCAGGACCGGCTCCGCCCACGACCACGTCGCGCGCCCGGCCGCGTCCCCGATACGCTGCAACCTGGGCCCGAGCAGATAGTCGCGGCGTGCGTCCCGGCGCAGGTGGCCCGAGTCGGCGAGCGTGCCGCACAGGCGGTGCACGGTGGCCGCGGCCAGACCGGTGTCTGCGCAGAGTTCACCGAGAGAGGCGCGCCCGCCCCGGCGGGCCAGCGCGTCGAGCAGGGCGAACGCGCGGTCGACCGACTGGACGCGGCCCCGGACCGGGTGCGAGGTGCTCATCGTGGAGCCGCCCCGAGGAGTTCGAGTGCGGTGTCCAACGGAGTCCGTCTGCCAGCGGCGCCGTCGACCGGACGGGTGTCGGTCTCAGTGCCAGGACCGGTGTCGGTGTCGGTGTCGATCCAGCTGATCCGGTGATCCCGCCCGAACCACGACCGCTGCCTGCGGACGTACCGGCGCGTACCGATCACCGTCCGCTCACGCGCACGGAGCACTCCCTCCTCGTCGATCCGCAGGTCGTCGTCCATCTCGTCGAGAACCTGCGCGTAGCCGATGGCGCGGCGGGCCGTCACCCCCTCGAGCAGCCCGTGCCCGACGAGCCCCCGCACCTCGGCGACCAGTCCGTCGGCGAACATCCGCCCGGTCCGCGCGGTCAGCCGCTCGTCGAGTTCGGGAAGCGCGCAGCGAAGCCCGAGAAGGCGCGTGCCCCAGCGCGGCTCCCCGATGGTCGGTCTCGAGGCGGAGAACGGCCTTCCGGTCAGTTCCACGACCTCCAGCGCCCGAACCGTCCGGCGGGGATCGGTCGGCAGGATGGTCCGCGCCGCCTCCGGGTCCACACGGGCGAGCTCGGCGTGCAGCGCCTGCACCCCGACCTGGTCGAGTCGGAGTTCGTAACGGGCACGGACCTGCGGATCGGTGTCGGGGATGGACCAGCCGTCGATCAGGGCCTGGAGGTACATCATCGAACCGCCGCACAGGATCGGGACGTTCCCCCGCTCCCGTATCTCCGCGATCTCGCGCTCGGCCTCGCGTCGGAAATCGGCGACGCTGGCGGTCTCGGTCACCTCGAGGACGTCGAGTCTGTGGTGTGGGACGCCACGTCGTTGCGACGGAGGCAGCTTCGCTGTGCCGATGTCCATGCCGCGGTACTGCTGCATGGCGTCACAGTTGACCACCTCCCCGCCGAGACGTTCCGCCAGTCCCAGGGCCAGGTCGGACTTGCCGGTGCCGGTCGGCCCCACCACCGCGACGGGTACCGGGCCGCTCATCTGGAACGCTCCTGTTCCGGGGAACCCGACGACGACGAGACGTGCCATAGCGCGCAGTGGTAGCCCACACCGAAGGGCGCCCAGGACACCGACTCGAGTGCCGGACGCTCCCCGACCAACCCCGCCAGTTCGAGCCACGCGGGTCGGCTCCACCACCCCACGGCCTCCGCCACCGTGCCCCCGGGATCCGGTAACGAGCCACCGCACCGGATCCAGTCGGTCAGTTCCCTGTCGAGCGCGACGCCGCGCGGGTCCTCGGGCACGGGGGCGCGAGGCGTCAGCGAGGCGGGACCGTCCGCCACGACGACGACGAGGGTGTCCGGCTCGGGGTGCCGTGTGGGCTGCCCGTCGCCGGTGACCCCCACGAACGACCTCGGTAGTCCGATCCCGGCCCGGTCCAGGAGCCACCATCCGATCAGGGCCGCGTCGGGGACCTCGGCGTGTTCACCTACCGACGCATCGGCACGTCCGACCGGCACCGCCGCCCCCCACCTGGCCAGAGAAGACCGTACGTCGCCGGTCACCCGCCCGGCGGGATCCGACCCCAGCACCACCACCCGATCGAGGTCGGCAGCGGCAGCGCTGAGAAGACCCAGCACGACGTCGACCTCGGTGGCGGTGTCCGCAACCGCGTCTCCGGACAGTTCGGGCACCAGGACCGGCGCGCCGGGTACCAGGACGACAGGGGTGCTCACACGGAGAACCTTACTGACCTCCCCGGGAGCGCCCTCCCGGGACTCGGTGGGACTCGGTGCAGATACCCCGACACCCGGGCGGTGCTTGGTACACACTAGGGGGATGCCGTCCCCTCACCGGGACGGCGAGGCGACGACCGGTGGGACTCCGGCGATGGTGCCGTGTCACGCGGCAGAACGAAACGAGGACAAGATGAGCGACCAGTCACCCACTACTTCCGGGGAGACGAACCCGGGAACGTCCGCACCGGCCCCCGCACCGACCCCGGGACCGCGTCCCGGTGCGCCGTCACCAGCCGCGTTGGCGCGGAAAGTGATGCCGCGACCCGCGGCGGCCCCCGAGTCGCGCATCGTCCGGGCATCGGATCCGTCCGAGTGGGGTCGGGTCGACGACACCGGCGCCGTGTTCGTCAGGACCTCTGACGGCGAGCGACAGGTCGGGTCATGGCAGGCGGGAGCGCCGGAGGAGGGGCTGGCCCACTTCGGCCTCCGATTCGACGACCTGGTCGCGGAGGTCTCTCTCCTCGAGGCCCGACTCCTGTCCCACCCGCAGGACGCCAAAAAGACCCGCGCCTCCGCTGAGACCCTCGCCGAGCAGCTCCCGACCGTCGCCGCCGTGGGGGATCTCGACGCTCTCGCCACCCGTCTGGCAGGCGTCGTCGAGCGCTCCGCCGCCGTCGAGGTCGAGGCCCGTCAGCGCAAAGACGAGGAGCGCGCCGCCGCGATCGCCCGCAAGGAGGCGCTCGCCGCCGAGGCCGAGGAGATCGGTGAGTCGTCCACACAGTGGAAAACCGCCGGCGACCGCCTGAGGGAGATCCTCGACGAGTGGAAGACCATCCGGGGCATCGACCGCAAGACCGACGATGCACTGTGGAAACGCTTCTCCAAGGCGCGAGAGGCGTTCAACCGGCGCCGCGGTTCCCACTTCGCGGAGCTGGACCGCAATCGCGCATCGGTGAAGCGGGTCAAGGAGGAGCTGGTCGAACGCGCCGAGGCCATCTCGGACTCGACCGACTGGAACGACACGGCCACCGCGTTCCGGCGACTCATGGACGAGTGGAAGGCCGCGGGACGCGCTCCCCGCGAGGCCGACGACGCCCTGTGGAAGCGTTTCAAGGCAGCGCAGGACACGTTCTTCGATGCACGCCACGCAGCGGCGGCCGAGCGGGACGCCGAGTTCGAGGAGAACGCGGTCGCCAAGGAGGCGCTGCTCGCCGACTACGCGGACCGCATCGATCCGGACAAGAACCTCGCCGCCGCCCGTTCGGCCCTACGCGAGCTGCAGACCCGGTGGGAGGAGATCGGCAAGGTCCCGCGGGAGAGGATGGGGCAGCTCGAGGGACGGATCCGTGCTCTGGAGAAGTCCGTCTCCGATGCAGCCGACGCGGAGTGGCGACGGACCGACCCGGAGGCCAAGGCCCGCGCAGCCCAGTTCTGGGTGCGTGTCGAGGACTTCGAGGAGCAGGCGGCCAAGGCCGAGTCCGCAGGTCGGTCGAAGGATGCCGAGAAGGCCCGTGCGCAGGCCGTCCAGTGGAAGGAGTGGGCCGAGGCCGCCGAGAAGGCTGTCGACACCCGCTGACCGGAGACGGACCACTCCGGCAGGCCCGCACCGACAGGGAACCACGCCAACACTGAAATACGCCGACAGGGCCCCACCTCCATGGTGGGGCCCTGGTTCGCGTAGTGCCCTTGTTCAGTCGCGGTGGCGGACGGAGTCCTCGAGCTCGCGCTGTTCCGGGGTTCGCGCCCACAGCACGCCGGCCAGCACCATCACCAACAACATGACGAGGATCATGCTGACGTACATCCCGATGCCGGGCGCACCGAAGTTCTGGAAGTCGGGGTTGGGTCCCCGTCCGGACTGTCGCAGCCAGATCGCCAGCATCCCGTAGACGGTGGCCACACAGGTCGCACCCCAGGCGATCCCCGCCGCCCACCACTTCTGGGTGAGGATCATCACGGCCCCGAACAGGATGGTGCCCACCGAGTAGAGCACTACGAACACGTAAGAGGGCAGAGAGGTCTGTTGCTCGCGGGCCGCATCGGTGAAGAACAGCACGTCCAGACCACGCACCCCCTCGCTGTGCGGCAACGCGAGCGCAGCCGCGAGCAGGACGATCAGGATTGCCGACGCCAGATAGGCCTTGCCGATGACGAGGGTGTGACCCAGCACCCGGTCCTTACGTCGAGACTCAGAATCCACGGTGCGGCTGGATTCCATGATCCCCTTGATCGGGTCCGGCCGGTCAGCGGTGTTCACGTGAGGCATCCCTTCTGGGTGGTGTCGGTGGTGACGACGTCTCGGCGCAGTGTGGGAAGTCCGAGCCCCACGCCGATCGGCGGGGTCTCCGGCTTCTCGCCGGCCTCGTGTCTGTCGCCCGCCCTGGTGGCCCGACACGTCAGGACGCCGTCGTCCGCGAGCAGGTGGTGCGGAGCGGCCGAGGTGATACGGGTGGTGACCACGTCTCCGGGTCGGATCCGCCCGGCGTGCTCTCCCACCGGTGCGAAGTGCACGAGCCGTCCGTCGCGGGCACGACCGGTCATCCGGGCGGTGGCGGCGTCCTTCCGGCCCTCCGATGCGGTGACGAGCAGTTCGACCTCACGACCGACCTGCTTCCGGTTCTCCTCGAGGGTGATCCGCTCCTGCAGCTCGATCAGTCGCTCGTAGCGCTCCTGCACGACGGACTTGGGGATCTGGTCGGCCATCGTCGCCGCCGGAGTTCCCGGTCGCGGCGAGTACTGGAAAGTGAAGGCACTGGTGAAGCGTGCCTTGTCCACCACGTCCAGAGTGGCCTGGAAGTCCTCCTCGGTCTCCCCGGGGAATCCGACGATGATGTCCGTGGTGATGGCCGCGTGGGGCATCACGGAACGCACGCGGTCCAGGATGCCGAGGAAGCGCTCCGACCGGTATGACCTGCGCATGGCGCGCAGGACGCGGTCCGAGCCGGACTGCAGCGGCATGTGGAGCTGCGGGCAGACCGCGGGGGTGTCGGCCATCGCCTCGATCACGTCGTCGGTGAACTCCGCCGGGTGTGGTGAGGTGAACCGGATCCGCTCGATGCCCTCGACTCGCCCCGCCGCTCGCAGCAGCTTCGCGAAGGCGCCCCTGTCAGAGGCCTCGGCGGGGTCGTAGAACGACCGCCCGTAGGCGTTGACGTTCTGCCCGAGCAGGGTGACCTCGAGGACCCCCTCGTCTGCCAGGGCCTTCATCTCGGCGAGGACCTCACCGGGTCGCCTGTCCACCTCCTTGCCCCGTAGGGACGGGACGATGCAGAACGTACAGGTGTTGTTGCAGCCGACGGACACCGAGACCCAGCCGGCGTAGGCGGACTCACGGGTGGCGGGAAGGGTCGACGGGAAGTGCTGGAGGGAGTCGGCGATCTCCACCTCGGCCTGCTCGTTGTGCCGTGAGCGCTGGAGAAGTGCGGGGAGGTGTCCGAGGTTGTGCGTGCCGAACACCACGTCGACCCACGGCGCCCGCGAGACCACGACGTCCTTGTCCTTCTGTGCCAGGCAGCCCCCTACCGCGATCTGCAGACGAGGATTGGCGTCCTTCCACGGCCGCAGGTGCCCCAGGGTGCCGTACAGCCTGTTGTCCGCGTTCTCGCGGACGGCGCACGTGTTGAACACCACGAGGTCGGGCACGTCGCCCCCGGCGGGATCCGCCTCCCCCTCGAACGGCACGTACCCGGCGGCGTCCAGCACACCGGAGAGCCGTTCGGAGTCGTGGACGTTCATCTGGCATCCGAAGGTGCGCACCTGGTAGGTGCGGCCCTCGACGCGCTCGACACCGGCGTCCTCGGCCGTCGCCTGCAGGTCGGTCACGAGAGAATCCACGCAGGCCAGGGTACTCAGGGCGACACCTGGGCCGCCAATTCGGCGTTGACCACGGTCATCGCCAGCCCCGTCGGATAGCCCCGGCGGGCGAGGAACGCCACCAACCTGCGCCGCTCCCCCTGGAGATCCGCCCCGGGACCGGAGTCGACCGGCTTGCGGGCCAGTCGTGCCCTCACGAGTTCGATGGCCTGCTCCCGGTCGTCGGTCTCGTCGATGTCGGAGACCGCCCCCGCGATGTGGAACTCTGCGACACCCTTCTCGCGAAGCTCCCGTTCGAGAGCGCCCCGCGACCGTCCGCGACGACGGCGCCGTCCTCTGACCCATTCCGCGGCGAAGTCTGCATCGTCGACCAGACCCCAGATACGGACCCTCTCCAACGCCTCGTCCACGGCTGCCGGAACATGGTCCTTGGCAAGGAGCCTCTCCCGCAGTTCGTGCTCGCTACGAGGCCGGTGACGCAGGAGCCGGAGTGCTGCTGTCGCGGCGTCGTGGGCCTCGGGGGCCAACGGCGGCAGATCCGAGCTGCTGGAGGCCCTGGCCTCCACCGCCGCGACCGCCGTGCGCAGTTCGTCCGGGTCGATCGACCGTCCCCGCTCGTCCGCCCGCGGGCCCTGCACACTCATCAGAATTCGACGGGCACCACGTCGATAGGCGCGTCCTCGTCGGACTCCGCCTCGATCTCCGCGATCTCCGCACCTGCCCCGATGTTGAGTTTGTCGAGGATCTTCCGCTCGATCTCGTCGCGGACCGAGGGGTTCTCCTTGAGATACCGGCGTGCGTTCTCCTTGCCCTGCCCCAACTGGTCGGCCCCGTAGGTGAACCAGGAACCGGACTTCTTGACGAAGCCGTTCTCCACGCCCATGTCGATCAGCGAACCCTCGCGACTGATGCCCTCGCCGTAGAGGATGTCGAACTCGGCGATCTTGAACGGCGGCGCGATCTTGTTCTTGACGACCTTGACCTTGGTGCGGTTGCCGACCGCGTCAGCCCCGTCCTTGAGGGTCTCGATGCGACGCACGTCCAACCGGACCGATGCGTAGAACTTGAGCGCTTTACCGCCGGTGGTGGTCTCCGGCGAGCCGAACATCACGCCGATCTTCTCGCGCAGCTGGTTGATGAAGATCGCGGTGGTATTGGTGTTGTGCAACGCCCCGGTCATCTTCCGAAGCGCCTGGCTCATGAGCCTGGCCTGGAGACCGACGTGGCTGTCCCCCATCTCCCCCTCGATCTCGGCCCGCGGCACCAGTGCCGCGACGGAGTCGACGACGAGGATGTCGATGGAGCCGGACCTGACCAGCATGTCCGCGATCTCCAGCGCCTGCTCACCGGTGTCGGGCTGGGAGACGATGAGGTTGTCCGTGTCCACACCGAGCTTGCGGGCGTACTCCGGATCCAGAGCGTGCTCCGCGTCGATGAACGCGGCGATCCCGCCGGCAGCCTGGGCGTTGGCCACCGCGTGCAGTGCGACGGTGGTCTTACCGGACGACTCCGGTCCGTAGATCTCCACCACACGTCCCCTTGGGAACCCGCCGATGCCGAGCGCGACGTCGAGGGAGAGCGCGCCGGACGGGATGACCTTGATCGGCGGTCGGACGTCGTCCCCCAACCGCATGACCGAGCCCTTGCCGTAGGCCTTGTCGATCTGGGCGAGCGCCAACTCCAGCGCCTGCTCGCGATTCTGGGCCACGCCCGTCTTGGTACCTGACTTGGCGGTGATCTTGGCTGCCATGATGCTCTCCGTTCGTGCTCGACCTCCGGTGTCGTGCCGGTCGGTCTGTGTGGTCTGCTCACTCGCGGACGCTACGGGGCGGGTACGACACGAACGTCTCGGACGAGCCCCGGCAACCCTCTCCTGTGGAGGGATGACGCCCTGTGGACGGGATCTCCCGTCATCACATGGCCCCAGTGTAAACGAACGCCTGTTCGAGATCGGACGACACGCCGACGCGGGCGGTCAGCGTAGCGAGTCGGGAACCTCGAATTCAGCGCACAGCGCCGACCAGACCTGCTTGACGGAGGCGCCGGCGTCGATGGCCTCATCGGCCGTGCGACCGCCGAACGCGGCCAGATGGTGGGACCGCACGAGATGATCTGCTCGGAGGTCCCCGAACGCCTCGACGGCCCGGGCCCGGAATTCGGTCAGCGTCAACTGCCCACCCCTTCACCACGGACGAGGACGGGCCACCGGTTCACTCACCGGCGGCCCGTCTTCGGAAATCTCACTGCTGTTCGGGCTGCGCCTGCTGCTGTGGCGGGGTGGTCGACTGTGGCTGCCCCTGGGGGAGCTGGGACGCCGACCCGGTGCCCTGCCCGAGTTGACCGCCCTCGGCCTTCATCGACGCACGGATCTGCTCGAGACGACTGTGCCCGGCCATCTGGGTCGACGCCTGCTCGACCTCGAGCATCCGGCCCTGCACGGAGTTCTGGGCGAGCTCGGCCGAACCGAGGGCGTTCGCGTACCGACGCTCGATCTTGTCGCGGACCTGGTCCAGGTTCGGGGTGTTCCCGCCCGAGGAGACCTCGGACATGGACTGCAGCGACGCGCTGACCTGTTCCTGCATCTTGGCCTGCTCCAGCTGGCTGAGCAGCTTGGTCCGCTCCGCGACCTTCTGCTGGAGCACCATCGCGTTCTGCTCGACGGCCTTCTTGGCCTGCCCCGCGGCCTGGAGTGACTGATCGTGGAGCCCCTTGAGGTCCTCGACGTTCTGCTCCGCGGTGACGAGCTGAGCGGCGAACGCCTCCGCGGCGTTCTCGTACTCGGTCGCCTTCTGCGTGTCGCCCTTCAGGTGCGCCTGCTCGGACATCTGAAGCGCCTGGCGGGTGGAGCCCTGCAGCTTCTCGATGTCCGCGAGCTGCCGGTTGAGCTTCATCTCCAGCTGCCGCTGGTTGCCGATCACGGCGGCCGCCTGCTGGGAGAGCTGCTGGTGCTGCCGCTGCGCGTCGGAGATCGCCTGCTGGATCTGGACCTTGGGGTCAGCATTCTCGTCGATCTTCGAATCGAACAACGCCATGAGGTAGCGCCATGCCTTTGTAAACGGATTGGCCATCGCTGCGTAGTGTCCTTCTGCCGATTCGGACGACGGGTCGATACCACGGTACCGAACAACGCCGGGGGGCGACCACCGGGCTTTGCAGGGGCGGGTCTCAGGCGGCGAGGACCGGCTCCGTGACGGTGCCCGGGGGCGAGACCTCGAGGGCCGCGCGTATCAGGATCTCACCGAGTGAGACGTCGAGTGCTCCCGAGATGGAGGCGAGTAGTTCGCTCGAGGCCTCCTTGCGGCCGCGTTCGATCTCGGAGAGGTAGCCGGGACTCACCCGGGCCGCATCGGCCACGTCCCGTAGGGTCCGTCCCGATTCACCCCGCAGGCCGCGGAGCACCGTCCCGAGGGTCTCTCGGAGCAGCGGGGGACCACTCCGGTGGTCCGGTCGGGGCAGCGTGGTCATCTGGATGTTGGGCATCACGGGGTATAACGCATCACGACCCGGATTCGTTCCCGTCGTCGTCGACCATCCCGATCAGGAGGTCCAGGGCGGCCGCACAGGCTGCCCGACGGATCGCGTCGCGCCCCCCTCGCAGGGACAACGTCGAGGACCACGGCTCGACTCCCGGCGCGCAGATCCCCACGTGGACCGTTCCCACGGGTCGCCCCTCCTGACGGTCGGGTCCAGCCACGCCGGTCAGACCCACCCCCACGTCGGCGCCGCACCTGCGGGCCGCTCCCCCGGCGAGCGCCCGGGCCGTCTCCGCCGACACGGCCCCGTGGCGTTGCAGGACCTCCTCGGGAACACCTGCGAGCTCATGTTTGAGATCGGTGGCGTAGACCACCAGACCGCCCCGCAACACCGCGCTCGCCCCAGGAACCCCGGCGACCGTGGCGGCCAGCAACCCCGCGGTCAGCGACTCCGCCGTCCCCAACGTCCACCCGCGCCCGCCGAGTGCGGCCACCGCCGCTGCGGCGCGGGGGTCGGCGAGCTCATCGGAGGTCATCGCGAACCCGGATCAGGCCGCTCGGTGCCCGGCCCTGGCGGCCTGACGCGCCTTCACCAGGTAGTCGATACCCGTGTAGACGGTCAGGACCAGCGCCACGCCGACCACCGCCCACTCGACCGGCCAGACCCAGTGCGGTAGCGGAAGGATGAGCATGCCCAGACCCGCCGTCTGGGTGACGGTCTTGAGCTTCCCGCCCTTACTGGCCGCCACCACGTGGTCGACACCGAACAGACGCCAGAGGGTGATCCCCACCTCACGGACGAGGATCACGATCGTGACCCACCAGAACAGCTCGTCGACCAGGGAGAGCGAGATCATGGCCGCCGCCATGAGGGCCTTGTCCGCGATCGGGTCGGCGATCTTGCCGAAGTCGGTCACCAGGCCCAGTCGCCGGGCGAGATACCCGTCGACGTAGTCGGTCGCCATCGCGAGCACGAAGACGACGAACGCCCCGACCCGCCACCACGGGTCCTGGGCGTCGGCCACGAAGAACAGGACGACGAACACCGGGACCAGAAAGATCCGCAGGACGGTGAGCGCGTTGGCGATGTTGAGAACGGGGACCTCGGCGCCGGGGCGGCCGTCGTCGGTGGTGGGAGCTGTCACCCCCTCACCTTAGCGAGACCGGGGCGAATACCCTTGATCTGACATCACCCCCACCACGACCAGGGAGGACCACACCGATGCCGCTCTTCGCAGTCAACTACCGATACGAGGCCGAGCAGACACCGGACCGCGATGCGAACAAGCCCGCCCACCGCGAGTGGCTGTCCGCCCGGGTCGACGAAGGAACCATCCGGTCGGTGGGGCCCTACACGGACGGCTCGGGAGCCCTGCTGATCGTCGAGGCCGCCGATACCGATGCTGCCCGCACACTGGTGGCGGCGGACCCCCATTGCCTACGCGGCCTGGTTTCCGAGGTCACCGTCCGCGAGTGGATGCCGGTGTTCGGCGCACTGGCCTGAACAGGCCCGGGTCAGCCCACCGGTGTCTCGTCGAGGCTCTCGGCCTCGGCTGGCACCCTTCCGGAATCCTCCTCCGGAGGGGTGCCACCCTTGATCATCCAGATGACCGACCCCAGTTCCTCCGGCTTGACCAGTACGTCACGGGCCTTGGAGCCCTCGGAGGGACCGACGATGTCGCGGGACTCCATCAGGTCCATCAGCCGTCCCGCCTTGGCGAAGCCGACGCGTAGCTTGCGCTGGAGCATCGAGGTGGACCCGAACTGGCTGGAGACCACGAGCTCGACGGCGGCGAGCAGATCGTCGAGGTCGTCCCCGATGTCGCCGTCGATGTCCTTCTTGGACTCCTCCTTGGCCGCGGTGACGGTGTCGTCGTATTCGGGCTCCGCCTGGGTCTTGGCGTAGTCGACGACCTTGTGGATCTCCTCGTCAGTGATGAACGCCCCCTGCATCCGGATGGACCGCGATGCGCCCATCGGGATGAAGAGCCCGTCGCCCATACCGATGAGTTTCTCGGCGCCGGCCTGGTCGAGGATGACCCTGGAGTCGGTGAGGGAGGACGTCGCGAAGGCCAGTCGCGACGGCACGTTGGTCTTGATGAGGCCCGTGACCACGTCGACGGAGGGACGCTGCGTGGCGAGCACCAGGTGGATGCCGGCCGCGCGGGCCTTCTGGGTGATGCGGACGATCGCGTCCTCGACGTCGCGGGGGGCGGTCATCATGAGGTCGGCGAGCTCGTCCACCACCGCAACGATGTACGGGTACGGCCGGTACACGCGCTGGCTACCCGGCGGCGTCGAGATCTCCCCCGATGTGACCCGCTCGTTGAAATCGGTGATGTGTCGGACGCGGGTGGACTTCATGTCCTGGTAGCGCTGCTCCATCTCCTCGACGAGCCAGGCCAGCGCCGCCGCGGCCTTCTTGGGCTCCGTGATGATCGGGGTGATCAGGTGCGGGATGCCCTCGTACGGCGTCAACTCGACCATCTTCGGGTCGATGAGGATCAGGCGCACCTCGTCCGGGGTCGCCCGGGACAGCAGGGACACGAGCATCGAGTTGACGAAACTGGACTTGCCGGAGCCGGTCGAGCCGGCGACCAGCAGGTGAGGCATCTTGGACAGGTCGGCGGTGACGAAGTCTCCCTCGATGTCCTTGCCCAGTCCGATGAGCATCGGGTTGTGCTTGTTGGCGGTCTTCGGATCGGTGAGGACGTCGGCGAGCCTGACCAGCTCACGGTCGAGGTTGGGGACCTCGATGCCGACGGCCGACTTGCCCGGGATCGGGGCGAGGAGTCGCACGTTGTCGGTGGCCACCGCGTAGGCGATGTTCCGGTGCAGGGCCGTGATCTTCTCGACCTTGACCCCGGGGCCGAGCTCGACCTCGTAGCGCGTGACCGTCGGGCCACGGGTGAACCCGGTGACTGCCGCGTCGATCTTGAACTGCTCGAGGACGCCCGAGATCGCCTCGATCATCTGGTCATTGGACTCGCTGCGGGCCTTGGGCGGATCTCCCGCGGTCAGCAGGGTCACGGGGGGCAGCGTGTACTCGACACCGTTGAGCAACTGCTTCTGGGAGTCGAGCTGCTCCACGTCGCTGTCCGCCGCGGTATGGCTCGAGGGCGTGTTGGTCTGTGGCACCACGGCCGTATCAACCGATTTCGGCGAGCCCGCCGCGTCCTGTCCGGTCGTGTGCAGTACCGCGGTGTCCGCCGCCGGTTTCCGGGGCTTGCGCCGGGTGCCTGCAGGGGCCTCGACAGGAGCATCCGTCGACTCGGTCAGAGGCTCGGCCGCGGCTCTGGCCGCTGCCGGCATCTCGACCGTCTCCCCGGTGGTCGGGGTCTCCGACCACGCGGCCACCCGGCGCCGTGACGACCGTCGGGCCGCGGGCCGCTCCTCCCCGGCCGGTGTCCCGGGCTCGGCGATCGGGTAGGCGGTGGTGGCTTCGGGGTCGTCCCAGTCCGCGTCAGGGTCATCGTGGTCGACGATGTCCCCGCTCCCGTCCCAGCCGAAGAATCCGCGGACGATCCCCGGGATCTCCCTCGCCGGACGGCCCACCAGGACCAGTACGCCGAACGCCACGAGCAGAACGAGGAGCGGGACCGCGACGAACACGGAGAGGCCCGCCTCGAGCGTGCCCCCGACGATCCGGCCGAGGACGCCGGCACCCCCGCGGACGCCCTCCGGGTCCGAGGGGGACCCGGATCCCAGATGCCAGAGACCGAGCACCCCGAGGGCGGTCACCGTGGTCCCGACCAACCACCTGGACTGGACATCGGGTCGTGGTTCCCGCGCCATCACGAGGACGCCCCAGCCGCCGAGCAGCAACGGCAGGAGCGCGCCGGGTGTCCCGACGACTGTCCGGATCCCGGTGTCGATCCACTGCCCCACCGGTCCGGCCGCACCGAACCACACCGCTCCCGCGAACACGATCGCGATGCCGACCAGGATCAACCCGAGCCCGTCACGTCGATGGGGGGGCACCACCCGGTCCTCATCGGTACCGCCCCGTAGCCCGCGCACGCCGTGACCGACCCCCTTCGCCATCCCCGACCATCCGCCCCGCAGGCCGCGGCCGACCGCCCCGAACGCACCGGACGTCCGTTCAGGAGGTGTCGTGACCGCGCGGGATGCACCGCGGGTGCCCGACCTGGGGGTGGAGACGACGGCACCGCGACGGGAACCGCCGCCCCGGGACGACGACGAGGTGGACGTGGTCGATCGCTGTGCGCCCGACTTCGATGCCGGTCGTCGTCCACCGGGGGCACGGGTGGATCGCGTGTTCGAGCTGGGTGCCATGGGGGTCACTCTATCTTCTCGGACCCCATTGGTAACAGCAGCCACACGGGCCGGGGGGCGTTCAGAAGCCCCTCGGTACCGCCTCGACCGCGTCGATCCCCTGCTGCGCGCCGGAGATGTCCACGTCGACCGCGTCCCTGCCGAACGCCCACAGGATCAACTCGACCGGTTCGGCCGTCACACTGACCATGGGAGCCAGGGCGGCGCCCGTGGACACCGCACCGGCCTTGGTCAACCGGATCCCCGGAGGGGTCCGCAGGTCGACACGGGCGGCTACCCGTCGAAGGAACGTCTTGGACACCGTCGTCCCCAACGCCCAGATGCGGTCGAGGTCCTGGATGTCGAACTCCCGCTTCGTCCATGCCCCGTCGGCCCTGCGGACGTCTTCGTGGTGGACGAGGTATTCCGCGGCATTGGCCACCCGATCCGCGTAGCGGAGCGGCGAGTACCACGGCGCACCCGCCGCGATCTTCTCCAGCAGTTCGTCCCATGGACGCTCGACCTCACGGAGGCGCAGTTCCTCCATCCGCGAGGCGAGCGCCGGCAGGACCACTCCCGCGGCGGCGTCGGGGCGCGCTTCCCGCACCACCAGGTGCGCCGCGAGGTCCCGGGTCGTCCAACCCTCACACAGGGTCGGTGCATCCGGCCCGGCGGCACGCATCGTCTCCACCAGAGCGCTACGTTCCCGCTGCGCCAGCGTCCGCCGGTCGGAGCTCACCGGACTCAGTCCTCCGCTGCGACGGAGGTGATGACGGTGGGCACGATCATCGGCTTACGGCGCCACTTCTCGGACACCCACGTGCCGACGGTGCGGCGGACCGCCTGCGCGAGTCGGTACGGATCGGTCTCACCCTCCCCTGCCAGGTCCCACAGCGCGTTCTCGACCAGCTCGACCACCGGCTCCAGGGCACCCGGCTCGTCGGTGAAACCCTTGCCGATGATCTGGGGCTTGCTCACCGGACGACCGGTGCGGGGATCCACCACCACGGTGGCGACGATGAATCCGTCCTCGGCGAGAGCGGTGCGGTCCGCCAGCACGGTGTCGCCGATGTCGCCGGTCGACAGACCGTCGACGTAGAGGTTGCCCACCTGGACCTGGCCGACCACGGAGGCCTTGCCGTCCAGGAGCTCCACCACGACGCCGTTCTGGGCGAGCACGACGTTCGCCTCCGGCACTCCGGTGGCGATCGCGAGTGCCTTGTTGGCCCGCAGGTGGCGCCACTCGCCGTGGACCGGCATCGCGTTCTTGGGGCGGACGGCGTTGTAGACGAAGAGCAACTCGCCCGCGTCACCGTGGCCGGAGACGTGGATGTTCGCGTCGCGTCCGGTGACGACGTTCACGCCCATCTGGGACAGGCTGTTCTGGACACCGAAGACCGGCTCCTCGTTGCCCGGGACGATCGACGACGAGAACAAGACGGTGTCGCCCTCGGAGAGGTTGATCTGCCGGTGTTCACGGCGGGCCATCCGGGAGAGCCCGGCCATCGACTCGCCCTGGGTCCCGGTGGTCATCACGAGGACCTTCTCGGACGGGAGCTTGGCAGCCGTGTCCATGTCCACGATCACGTTCTTCGGGTCGGTGAGCAGCCCCAGCTCGAGGGCGATCTCCATGTTGCGGATCATCGACCGACCGGTGAGAGCGACCTTCCGGCCGTTCGCCGCGGCGGCCTCAAGGACGGACTGGACGCGGTAGACGTTGGACGCGAAGCAAGCGACCACGACGAGCTGACGCGCGTTGGAGATGAGTCGTTCGAGCGCCGGTCCCACCTCCGCCTCCGACCCGCTGATACCCGGGGTGGTGGCGTTGGTCGAGTCCATCAGCAGCAGATCGACGCCCTCGTCGCCGAACCGCGACATCTTGGGAAGGTCGGTCGGGCGTTTGTCCGTGGGCAGCTGGTCGAGCTTGATGTCGCCCGTCATCATCACCGTGTTTCCACCCGCCCGGATGACCACTCCGAGGCACTCGGGAACGGAGTGGTTCACGTCGAAGTAGCGGACCTCGAACTTGCCGAACTCGCTGACGCTGGACTCGTCGACCTGGTGGAGGACCGGCTTGATCCGGTGTTCGCGGCACTTGGCCGCGACGAGCGCGAGCGTGAACCTGGACCCCACGACCGGGATGTTTGGGCGCAGCTTGAGCAGGAACGGGATCGCCCCGATGTGATCCTCGTGGGCGTGGGTGAGGACCAGTGCCTCGACCTGGTCGAGGCGGTCCTCGATGTGACCGAAGTCGGGGAGGATGAGGTCCACACCGGGCTCGGTCGAGCTCGGGAAGAGGACGCCGCAGTCCACCAGGAGCAGCTTCGAGTCGTACTCGAAGGTCATCATGTTGCGCCCGATCTCGGTGAGGCCACCGAGCGCGACTATGCGGAGTACGCCCTTGCGGGCCTTGGGCGGGCTGGGCAGCCGGACGGTCATGTCCCCGCCCTGCATGGTCTTCACGCCGCCGAACTCGGCGGTCGAGGTGTTCCCGTTCCCGCGGCCACGGCCACGGCCTCCGCGGCCGCGACCCTGGTTGCCGCCGCCCTGGTTGCTGCCACCCTGGCTGCCACCCTGGCTGCCGTTTCCCTGGTTGCCGCCGCCGGCCGAGGACCCGCGCCCGCGGCCGCGCGAGCCACCCTTCGGCGCGTCCTGCTTCTGGTCCTGCTGACCCTTGTTCTGCTGCCCCTTGGACTGGCCCCTGCCCTGCTGGCCGCCGCTCTGCTGCTCCTGGCCCTGCTTGCCCTGGGTCGGGAGGTCGTCGCCGCTGCTCGCCGCGGGCGCGCTCGAGACGGCCTTGGGCTCGGTGAACTGCACGGCGGTCGCGGGTGCGGGCTCGCCCGTTGGGCGGCCGGCGGCGCGTCGGGTGCGGCCGCGTCCGCGGCTGTTGGTCGGATTCTCTGTCATCTGATGACTCCTGCTCTGTGCAACAGCGACGCCAGTGCGTCCCGCTGCTCGGTGGTCGGTGGTAACTGCGGGAGTCGCGGCACTCCGGCCGGGATCCCGAGAAGTTCTAGTGCTGCTTTGGACATCGACACGCCGCCGAGCGCCCGCTGGGCGTCGAAGAGCGGGAGGAGCCCGAGGTTGATATGCCGTGCCGTGTCGATATCGCCGGCGAGGAAGGCGCGACGCAGTTCGACGAGGTGCGAGGCGGCCACATGGCCGATCACGCTGACGAATCCACTCGCTCCCACAGCCAGCCACGGGAGGTTGAGCTGGTCGTCGCCCGAGTAGTAGACGAGGTCGCAGTGCGACATCACGGTGACCGCGTCGTGGAAGTCACCCTTCGCGTCCTTGACGGCCACGATGTTCGGGTGGGACGACAGTCCGATGAGCGTGTCCGCCTGGATCGGGACCACGGACCGCGGCGGGATGTCGTAGAGCATCACCGGCCGGTCCGTGGCGTCGGCGATCGCCCGGAAATGGGCGTCGAGTCCGGCCTGGGTGGGTTTGGAGTAGTACGGCGTCACCACGAGCATGCCGTGAGCGCCGACAGACGCCGCCTGGCGTGCGAGGTGCACGGAATGCGCGGTGTCGTAGGTCCCCACTCCGGCAACCACTGTGGCCCTGTCCCCCACCGCGACCAGAACGGCCTCCAGGATCGCGATCTTCTCCGCGTCCGTGGTGGTGGGCGACTCTCCCGTGGTCCCGGATACGACTAGACCGTCGCACCCCGAATCCACGAGGTGTTCCGCGACACATGCGACGGCCTTCAGGTCGACGTAACCGTCGGCCCCGAAGGGTGTGACCATCGCCGTGAGCACCGTGCCGAACGGCGTGGGGCGTCCGGGTTCGGTGAAGGCCGGCCGACCGTCCGCCGACGTCTGGCCCCCAGTGGTCACGTGTGTCATGGCCTCCCAGACTACCCGCAGACTGAGGGAAGTCCCGATTCCGACCCGGTGATCCGGTTCATCCCTCCAGGACGTAGGGGCTCACGGCGATCTCGGAACCGTCCTCCAGTGCGGCGATCTCGAAGTCTGAGAACACGGCCGGTGCCGCCTCCCGCAGCTGGCGCAGGACGTCGATGGCCAGTCCCCGGATCTCGGTGTCCGCGTGTTCGGTCGCACGCATCCCGATGAAGTGGCGCCACGACCTGTAGTTTCCCGTCACCACGATGCGCGTCTCGGTGGCGTTGGGCAGGACCGAACGCGCGGCCTGCCGGGCCTGCTTGTGACGCAGCATCGGGTTGGGGACGTCGGCGAACCTGTCCTCGAGCTTGGAGAGCATCTCCGCGTAGGCCTCCCTCGACGCATCGGTGGCGCGCCGAAAGATCTCCACCAGTTCCGGGTCGTCGGCGATCGCTGGCGGGGGCACCACCTTGGAGTCGTGCTCGGGTACGAACCGCTGCGAGAGCTGACTGTAGGAGAAGTGCCGGTGCCGGATGAGCTCGTGAGTGCACGACCGCGAAATCCCGGTGATGTAGAACGTCACGCTCGCGTGCTCGAACACCGAGAGGTGACCCACCTCGAGAATGTGCCTGAGGTATCCGGCGTTGGACGCGGTGCGGGGGTTGGGCTTGTCCCAGCTCTGATAGCACGCCCGGCCTGCGAATTCGGCCAGGGCGGAACCGCCGTCCGCATCCGTCTCCCAGCCGATCTCATCGGGTGGGGTGAACGCGGTGTGCGCGACCATGCGGACCTGCCGCCGGACGAGCTCGGACATGGTGGGACTCCCTCTGCTGTGGTGGCGCCCGGCGGGTCAGCCGAGTAGATGTGCGGCGACGGTCGCGGCGACCTCGGCCGCGTCGGCGAGTTCCTCGCGGTCCGGCTCGCCGGTGAGCTGTATCGCCGGTGCGATCTGTCGCAGTCCCCACCCGGTGGTGATCCGTTCGACCGAGGTGACCGCCCCCGAGGTGTCATTGTCCCCGTGCACGCAGAGCGCGTAGGGGCGACCGGCCACCGCGCCCTCGCAGGTGTAATAGGTGCGGTCGAAGAAGTGCTTGAGCGCTCCGGACATGTACCCGAAATTGGCCGGGGTGAGCAGGACGTAGCCGTCAGCGCGGAGCACGTGGTCGTCGGTCGTGGCGAGGGCCGGCACCGATTCCACCTCGATCCCCTCGAGATCGGGATGCGCGAGGCCGCTCTCCAATGCCTCGAGGATGCGGCGGAGACGAGGTGATGGCGCGTGGTGGACCAGGAGAACGGTGCTCATCGGGGATCCTGCGCCGTGGAGGCCTCCGTCTCCCGGAGGGTGATGGCCGTGCGCATCACCTCACGGGCGCGGATGCGGTCCCCCGCGTGGTCGTAGGCGCGCGCCAAACGGTAGTTGGTACGCCAGTCGTCCGGGGCCGCCTGGTACTCGGCGCTGACCCTGTCGAACAACTCGTCCGCGGCGGCGTGTTCCAGTCGCCCGGACGGGCGTTGGTCCAGTTCGGAGACGTCGAGCTCGATCCCCTCCTCTGCTGCTGCGGCGGAGATCCGCTGGAGCTCGATACCGTTCCGCAGGATCGCCCACGTGGCCCACGCGCCGACGACGGTCAGCAGGATGATCCCGACGCCGAGTCCCCGCATGGCGAGATACTCCGATCGGCTGATCATGGACCAACCGAGGTAGAGGAGGTAGCCGAAGGCCACTATCAGACCCGCCGCTGTCACGGCCATGACCAGGGGTTTGACGATTCTGTCCACGACGGGCCTACAGATCCATGAAGGCGTCGAGCCCCACGGTGAGACCGGGCGCGCTGGTGATCGCACGCACGCCAAGGAGCACCCCGGGGGCGAACGAGGTGCGATCGAGCGAATCGTGCCTGATCGTCAGGGTCTCCCCCTGCGATCCCAACAGGACCTCCTGGTGTGCGACCAGTCCCGTCACGCGGACCGAGTGGACCCTGATGCCTCCGACCTCGGCTCCCCGTGCGCCCTCCAACTCGGTCGACGTGGCGTCCGGGGACGGCCCGAGTCCGGCCTCGTCCCGGGCGGCACCCATCATCTCGGCGGTGCGATGGGCCGTACCCGAGGGTGCATCCGCCTTGTTCGGGTGGTGCAGTTCCACGATCTCCGCAGACGGGAAGTACTTGGCGGCACTGACGGCGAAGCGCATCATGAGGATCGCTCCGATCGCGAAGTTGGGCGCGACCAGTACCCCGGTCCCAGGACTGGATTCGAGCCACCCGCGAAGGGTCCCGAGTCGCTCCTCGGTGAACCCGGTGGTGCCGACCACCGCGTGGATGCCGTGCGAGACGCAGAACTCGAGAGTGCCCATCACCACGTCTGGATGGGTGAAGTCGACGACCACCTCGGCGCCGCGGTCGATGAGCATCTGCAGCGGATCACCCTGGTCCACCTCGGCGACGAGTTCCATGTCCTCCGCTGCGCGGACCGCCTCGCAGATCGCCGTGCCCACCTTGCCGCGTGCACCGAGCACTCCGACTCTCGTCACCGTCATCGTCTCCTCAATCGTCGTCGCGCCGGTCCCCAGCCTATCCGCCCGCGCCGGCCAACAGACCAGCCGCACCGCCCGCGTCGGGCATGCCGGGCCCCACGGCCGCCAGACACCACGGTGCGGTCTCACCGGTCCAGTAGTCGGCGACGTCGTCTCGGTTCACCCTCCGGAGTCGCAGGAGGGACTCCTCGACGGTCACCACCGTGTCGCGGTCCAGCAGGTGGCGTCCGATCCGTGTCATGCGCGACAACGGATCATCCAGCCCGAGTCTGATCGATCCGGTGAGGTGTCCGATCGCGCGCTCGACCTCGTCGCCGGCGGGAGGAACGTGGACCATCCCGGCGACGACCTCGGCGAGCGCGCCGCTCAGGGCGTCGACGCGTCCGACAGGACTTCCGGCGACGACCGAGACCAGTCCGGTCGCACGGAACTGGTCCATCGACGCGTACACGGTGTAGGCCAGCCCCAGCTCCTCGCGGACCCGTTGGAACAACCGGGAACTCAGGCCACCACCGAGGACCGCGGTCGCGACCTGTGCGGCGGCGCGGTCCCGATGATCGCGGGCCGGGGTTCTCCGTGCCAGCGCCAGGAGCACCTGCTCGGAGTCGTCGTCCTCTCCCACCAGCACCGACGACGGAGCCCAGCCCGGGTGGCCGGACTCCTGAACGCAGGTGGATGCCGCGGTGCCGACTGCTGCAGTCGCGTCCCCGGACCCCGGGGCGAGCACGGTGGCCAACGGGCCGTCGGCGATTCGCCTAACCAGGTCCTCGTGGTCGATGCGACCGGCCGCGGCCACCACGACGTCCCCCGCGCGGAGGACTCTCCGGTGGAACGACTGCAGGGTCTCCGCGTCCAGGGCCTCGACCGACTCCTCGGTCCCGATGATCGGGCGGGCCAACGGGTCACCACCGAGTACGGCCCCCGTGGCGAGCTCGCACGCGAGATCCTCGGGGTCGTCGGCGCGGCCCGCGAGCTCGTCGAGCACCACATCCCGCTCGATCTCCACGTCCTCTGGTGCGCACGACCCGTTGGCCACCACGTCGACGAGAACGTCCACCGCCCTCGCCAGACTCTCCGCGGGGACGTGGACGTGATAGCAGGTGTGCTCCCGGCCCGTGTAGGCGTTGAGGTCGCCCCCGAGCAGGTCCATCCGCTCGGAGAGCTCGCGGCCCGAGGCCGTGGCGGTCCTCTTGAACAGGACGTGCTCGAGGAAGTGCGCCGCACCGTGCTCGTCGGGGGCCTCGTCGGCGGAGCCCGCCGCGATCCACACCCCGACCGCGGCGGTGTGGCACCACGGGAGGTTCTCCGTCACCACCCGGAGCCCGGGGATCGACCTGTCCACCCTGATCGTCGAACTCACGGCGACTCTCCCTTCCAGCGATACGAGGCACGCACCCCGGAAGCGGGGTGCGTGCCTCGTGAGGCGCCGGGGTGCGCGTGACCGCCCCCCGGCGGTGGATCAGTTGTCGTCGCCCTCGGCGTCTGAGTCCGGCGCCGCGGCCGCCGACTCGTCGCCGACGGGGACGAGGCTGATCTTGCCGCGGTTGTCGATGTCCGCGATCTCGACCTGCATCTTGTCGCCAACGTTGACGACGTCCTCGACCTTGCCGACCCGCTTACCCTGGCCCAGCTTGGAGATGTGGACCAGGCCGTCGCGGCCGGGCAGCAGCGACAGGAACGCGCCGAACGGAGCGGTCTTGACGACGGTGCCGAGGAAGCGCTCGCCGACCTTGGGCAACTGCGGGTTGGCGATCGCGTTGATCTTGTCGATCGCCGCCTGCGCGGACTCGCCGTCGGTGGCACCGATGTACACGGTGCCGTCGTCCTCGATCGAGACGCTCGCGCCGGTCTCCTC
>JBKBRA010000007.1:0-79127 GCA_046292305.1 Dietzia sp.
GCGCAGGAGCTCGCGGCCAAGCGTGAGATCGACCCCCGCGACGACCTGGTCACCAAGCTCATCCAGGCCGACATCGACGGCGAGAGGCTCACCGCCGACGAGTTCGGCTGGTTCGTGGTGCTGCTGGCCGTCGCCGGTAACGAGACCACCCGCAACGCCACCACGCACGGGATGATCGCCTTCCTCGACAACCCCGACCAGTGGGAGCTGTTCAAGGCCGAGCGTCCCGCGACCGCCTACGACGAGATCCTCCGCTGGGCCTCGCCGATCACCTCGTTCCAGCGCACCGCCACCGAGGAAGTCGAGATCGGGGGCGTGACCATGAAGAAGGGCGACCGCGCCGCCATCATGTACGGCTCGGCCAACTTCGACGAGGAGGTCTTCGAAGATCCCTTCTCGTTCAACATCCTCCGCGACCCCAACCCGCACCTGAGCTTCGGCGGGAACGGCCCGCACTACTGCATCGGAGCGAACCTGGCCCGGCTGCAGATCGAGTTGATCTTCAACGCCATCGCCGATCACCTCCCCAACCTGGAGGCCCTCGGTGAGCCGTCCCGCATCCGCTCGGGGTGGCTCAACGGCATCACCGAGTGGTCGGTCGACTACAAGTGCCCGGTCATGCGCTGACCTGAGCCCGGCACTCCGCCAGGTACACGGCCCACGGCCCCGACTCCGCCTTCTCGCGAAGGCCGGGCCGGGGCCGTCGGTCATCGACGGGCAGTCCTCGTCGTCGTCGCCGTGTGTCCCTCCGTCGATTCGGCCGAACCCCGTCGAGCGGCTGCGGGAGGGGGCAAGGTGAAAGGCATGCTCGAGCACCGTTATGTCGACCGCAACGGCGTTCGTCTCCACTATGTCGTCGCCGAACCCGACCCGGCGCCTGTGGACGGCGACCCGGGCACCGTGGTCCTCGTCCACGGCTTCCCTCACTTCTGGTTCACGTGGCACCGCATGATCCCGGTGCTCTGCGCCGCCGGGTGGCGGGTCATCGCGCCGGACCTGCGGGGCGTGGGTCGGTCCGACGCGCCCGCCGACGTGGAGGCCTACTCGCCACGCGAGGTGGTCGACGACGTCGTGGCGGTGTGCGACGCCGAGGGCGCGGAGCGGGTGGTGCTGGTGGGCTTCGACTTCGGCGCGGGCGTCGTCTACGACACCTGCCATCTGGAACCGGACCGCGTCCGCGCGGTGATCGGGATGGAGAACCCGTTCATGGGCACGGCCGGCTCGGTTCCACCGCTGGAGGGCTCGGCGATGATGGCCGAGAAGCACTTCCTGCATCTGAACTACTTCGCGCAGCCCGGTGTGGCGGAGGCAGATCTCGCCGGCCGAGAGCGCGAGTTCCTCACCCGGGTCTTCTGGGCCCTGTCCGCGGAGTACCACTACCTCGACGTCTGGCAGCACCCCCCGGGGGCGACCTATCTCGAGGCGCTGCCCGAGGCGCCGCCGCTGCCGTGGCCGTGGTTGTCCGTCGAGGAGATGGACCACTACGAGGCCGAGTACGCCCGGACCGGGTTCGCCGGCCCGCTGCAGTGGTACCGGGCGATGGACGTGTCGTGGTTCGCCCGCAAGGAGTTCGAGCGTCAGACCAACCCCGTGCCGTTCTATTTCCTCTACTCCGAGCACGACCCGGACCTCGAGGGCTTCCACGGCCGGGATCCGCTCTCCAAGCTCGGACGCCATCACGACGATGTGCGTATGGTCCGCGCGATCTCCTCACCCGCGGGGCACCTCATGCACCTCGAGGCCACGGAGGACACCCACCGGGAGATCCTCGCCTGCCTGGCGGACATCGCGGCCGCCGTTCCTGCCTGAGGCACTCGGCAGGCGCATGTCACCCCGCCCCCGCTCGAGCTCGCACCCGACTACCTCTCCAGCACGTCCCTCGACTGTTCCGAGCCTGGTTGTCGGACAGGCGCTCCTGGTTGGCGGACATTTCTCGCGTTTAAGGCCCGGTTTTCGCATATCGGGTCCGCCAGCTGCGAGGGGGTGTCCGCCAGCTGCGAGGACATGGCCGCCAAGCGGGGTGGGGTGCCCGCCAGCTACCGCGCGAGGGCTCGGTCAGGATGAAGTCAGGTGCCGGATGTCTCGTCGGGCGCGGGTCAGGGCACTCGCGATATGGCCGATGACCTCTTCCGGGCGCATTCCCTTTGTCACACGGACGACCTGCCAGCCAAGGTCCGCCAGCCGAGCGGTGATCCGGAGGTCCCGGCGCCACTGTTCCGGATCTCCGTGATGCCTGCCGTCGTAGAAGATCGCGACCTTCTCGCGGGCGTACGCGAGGTCGGCAACTGTAAGGAGATGTCCCGACGGTTCGTATATCTCGAACTGCGAGACGGGCTGAGGCAGTGAAGAGCGCTCGATTCTGAGCCGGAGGAGGCTCTCCTGCGGAGAGTGCGCGTCCGCGTCGCAGGCGTCGAGCAGTCGAACCACGCTCGAGACCCCGTGTTGGCCGGGCATCCGCGTTGCAGCGTCGGCAACCGCGCGAACGCTGGTGTTGGTGGCGAAGCATACGGAGTCCACGATGCAGATCTTCCGATCAGCGCCAGTGGACCACCTTGCCACGTCGACCGCGGTTCGGGCTGGCGCGGTGACTCGTATTCCGCCGATCTCGCACACGTCCGCGGCCGGGATGGGTTGCCGCAGCCTGCGCTCCCGAACCCCGGTCGGCACGCGCGGTTCGACTGAGGTGAAGACATCGGCGACGCCGCGGCCCTGCTCTGTCGAGTACCAGTGTTCCCCATGGAGATACGCGGCGGACCACCCTCCGATCACCGCGTCTACAGGCGCCCAGATGCCGACCGCGCGTATGAAATCCCACCTGCTCAGCTGTGCCCCCTTCGCGGCGTACACACCAGGGACGATCATTCTGAACGTCGATCGGAGAGCGTATCTCGTCACGAGTCCGGTCTCGAGAGCCTGGCTCGCCGCGAATGGCTGCCCGCCTGCAACCGCATCCGCCAACGAGGCGGGGAGCGGGGTGGGAGGCCGGGTGTCTCGGAATCGCCGGTCGCGTCTCATGACGGCAATCCTGACCGGTCATCACGTGTCGACCGGCCGGTGATGACATCCCTGTGGACAGGGATGACGACGATTCACAGGACCACGACGAGTTCAGTCCGCCTGGCTCACGTGGCGGTCCGGTAGACCGGGCGGACCCGCGCCCCGAGTTGGCGGACACGCTTCCTCAGCTGGCGGGCAGGAGGTGCCAAAATCGGCCCGGAATCGCACGAGTAGTCCGCCAACCGCGGGGGCATGTCCGCCAGGCGGGCTGGCATCGGGCTGGCGAGACCTAGGCGAGGCTCAGGAGCCGAGGCCGTACTTCTCGCCGAAGGCGGCGATGGACTCGAGCTTCTGCTCGGTGGTGCAATCGAAGCCGTGCCCCGCGACCATCCACGGCATCACGATGATGTCGGTGACCCCCGCCTCGGCGAGTTCGGTGAAGCCGCGCGTTCCGAAGCGGTCCAGGCACACCACCTGGATGGCGAAGGGCTTGCCGTCGCCGCGGTCGGCCAGCGAGCGACCGTCGGCCTCGAGGAGCTCGCCCAGCCGCCGGACGGTGGTGACGATCTCGTCGTAGTTCATCATGGCGCTGGTCCAGCCCTGGCCCACGCGCGCGGCCCGCTTGAGCGCGATCTCGGTGTGACCGCCCACATAGAACGGGACCTGCTCGCTCGGGGCGGGGGTGAAGATCAGCTCGTCGAAGTCGAAGTGTTGGCCGTGGAAGTCCATCCACTCGCCGCGCAGGGCCTGGCGCATGATGGCCAGCGACTCGTCGGTGCGTTTGCCGCGTCCCTTGAACGGTGCCCCGCACCACTCGAACTCGTTGGGGTCCCAGCCGATGCCCACGCCCAGGTCCAGCCGGTTCCCGGTGAGCAGCGCTACGGACGCCACCTGCCGGGTGAGCAGCAGTGGGTTGCGCGGGCCGACCTTGAGCACCTGCGGGCAGAAGCGGATGGTCGAGGTGGCCCCACCCATGGCGGCGGAGGCGACGAGCGGTTCGACCCACTGTGTGTTCTCGTCCCACATCCGAGAGCCGTCGGGGGTATACGGGTAGTCCTCGTCCTGCCGCCGCGGGTGGAACAGCGAATCGGGAAGGACGATCCGGTCGAAGCCGGCGGCCTCGGCGCCGCGGGCGATGTCGATGATCTGGTCGACGGGGGAGAAGGAGATGGGAACGGAGAACTCGACGTCCACTACGCGGGTCATGGTCACTGGCCCTTTCCGGCGGCGCCGGCGATGGCAGCCCTGTCGTCGTCGGTGAGCGGCCGCAGTCCCGAGGCCATGGCCACGTCCTGCTCCCAGAAGGCGCGGAGGGAGACCAGACGGCCGTCGGAGTCGACCCGGTAGTCCACGGCGATGTCGATCTCCATGATGCTCTCGCCCATGTGGGTGCGCATGGTGCCGGTGCAGAGCAGTTCGTCCGCCACGGCGATCCCGCGGTCGAAGCGGAACTCGATGTGGTCCGGGGTGGCCACGGCCTTCTCCCAGAATTCCAGGAGCCGCGTCGTGCCGGTGTGGCCGATGCCCTCGGCGTCGAACATCGACGGTCCCACGGGATCTTCGATGGTGCCCTCGGGGGACCATCCGTCGATCCAGGCGTCGCGATCGCCGGCGTTGGTCGCGGCCCACGAGCGGCGCGCGGCGGCGAAGGCAGGACTCGCCAGGGCGGCCTCGCTCATCTCGAGCGGCCGGTACTGGCCGTCCTCGTCCAGGTAGGGGTTGGTCATGAGTGACGCTCCGGTCGGTCGGTCCCCACGACCCACATGGAGAAGTACTGGGACCCGCCGCCGTAGGCATGGCCGAGGGCTTTGCGTGCGCCCGGGATCTGGTGTTCGTCGGCGCGGCCCATGACCTGCCGGGCGGCCTCGGCGAAGCGAAGCATCCCGGAGGCGCCGATCGGGTTTGAGCACAGGACCCCGCCGGACGGGTTGACGGGCAGGGAACCGTCGCGGGCGGTCGCTCCGGACTCGGTCATGCGCCAGCCCTCGCCCTCCTCGCAGAACCCGAGGTTCTCCAGCCACATGGGCTCGAACCAGGAGAAGGGTACGTAGATCTCGGCCGCGTCGATCTCCTCGGCCGGGTTGGTGATCCCGGCCTCGGCCCACAGCGCGGCGGCGGCGTCGCGACCGGCCTGCGGGCTGCGGTAGTTGCGGAACGCGTAGGTACCGGGCTCGGTCCGCAGCGCGGTGGCGTGGACCCAGGCGACCTGCCTGCCGGTGGCCTCGACGGCCTCCGCCGCGTCCGAGTCACCGAGGACGATCGCGCAGGCGCCGTCGGAGGACGGGCAGGTCTCGTCGAAGCGGATGGGGTCCCACAGCATCTGGCCCTGGAGCACCTTGTCCACGGTCAGGTCGGGCTGCTTGAGGTGGGCGTGGGGGTTGATCGACCCGTTGAGCCGGTCTTTGACCGCGACCATCGCGCCGACGTGCTCCGGGGCCCCGGTGGTGCGGATGTAGGAGCGGACGTGCGGGGCGAAGTAGCCTCCGGCACCGGCGCCGACGGGGGCCGTGAACGGCACGGGCAGGCTCAGCGCCCACATGGCATTGGACTCGGACTGCTTCTCCCACGCCACGGCCAGGACCCGGCGGTAGCGGCCGGACTGGATGTGCGTCGCGGCCACCACGGCGGTGGAGCCGCCGACGGAACCGGCGGTGTGGACGCGAAGGAGCGGCTTCCCGACGGCGCCGAGCGCGTCGGCCATCATGAGTTCGGGCATCATGACGCCCTCGAACAGGTCGGGGGCCTTGCCCACGATCACGGCGTCGATGTCGTCCCATCCCACGCCTGCGTCGGCCATGGCGGCGTCGATCGCCTCGCGGCAGAGCCCGGCCATGGAGACGTCTGTGCGGCGGGAGACGTGGTGGGTCTGACCGGTGCCGAGAACGGCCGCGGGCAGTCCGACGGTGCCGGATCCGGCAGTGTGGGCGCTCATGCGGGGCGTCCTTCCAGGAGGCAGATGAGGTTCTGCTGCAGCAGGTGTCCGCTGGTGGCGTGGGCGAGGGCGCGCTCGGTGCGGCCCTCCATGACGTCGTTGGCGGCGTAGCCGATGCGCTCGAGTCCGGCGGAGAAGAGCGGGTCCGCGAGTAGCGATCCGCCGGACGGGGTCACGGCCACGTGGTCGCCGATCCCCAGCGCGGTACGCAGGAGCAGTTCCTGGTGCGTGTACTGGGTGTGCAACTCGGCCACGGTCACGCCGCCGAGGTCGGGGCGATCTCCCGAGGACCGGGTCGCGCGGACGGCGGCGGCGCGGGCCGAGGGCGAGTCGGTGAGGTCGCGGGCGCCGAACTCGGCGGAGTCGGCGATGTGCTCGATGCCGGTGACGTACGCCGGGGTGTCGACCAGTTCGCGGGCCCGGTCGCCGGAGGCCAGGATGATCGCGCCGGCGCCGTCGGTGACCGGCGGGCAGTCGTGTCGGCGCAGCGGATCGGCCACGTACGCCTCGGCGAGCAGTTCCCGCTCGTCCCGGCCGGTGGCGCGGGCGGCCACTGAGGCCATCTCGGTCTCGGACCACTTGCCGGCGTCGATCCCGGCGCGGGCCTGCAGCGCGGCCATGTGGTGCCGGCCTGGCCACAGCGGTGCCACGGTGTACGGGTCGAGTTGCAGCGCCAGGGCCGAGTCGAGGTCGGTGCTCGCCGAGGCCTTGCCGAACCCGTACACCAGCGCGGTGTCGGCCTGCCCGGTGGCGATCTTGAGGTAGGCCTCGAAGAACGCCCAGGCGGCGTCCATCTCCACGTGCGACTCGCAGATGGGTGGCACGGCCCCGATGGTGTCGACGGCGGAGATGAAGGAGAAGGCGCGGCCGGCGAGGTAGTCGGAGGAGCCGGAGCACCAGAACTCGATGTCGGTCCGGTCCAGTCCGGTCTGCCGGTAGCACTCGGCGAAGACGGGGGCGAGCATCTCGACGCCGTTGGTGGTGCCGAAGGTGGACTCTGTGTGTCGGGCGTGGGCGAAACCGACGACGGCCACGTCCCGGGGTGCGGTGGGGGTCACGGGTGTCCTCTACAGGTGGTCGGCGTAGGTATCGGGGTCGGCGTCGGGATCGCCGGTCGGCTCGAAGTGGGTGATGGCCTTCATCGAGGCGGGGCGCTCGGACTCGGGGGTCCACACCGCACGCACCCGCATGCCCATCCGCACCTCGGAGGCCTCGCAACCCAAAACGAGGTGCTGGATGGGGACGTCGGCCCCGTCCAGGAGGATGTACGCGGTGACGTACGGGGGCTTGATCTCCTGACCCGCGAACGGCACGTTGACGATGCCGAACGTGGTGACGGTGCCGATGCCGGCGACCTCCACGTACTCGCCCATGGCCACACCGTCGGACGGGCAGTAGTCACGCGGCGGGACGTAGACCTCGGGCCCGTTGGAGCGTCGGCGTCCGAGCACCCGGCCCTGCACGATCGCCCGGAGGAACTCGCTCTCGGCGGGCCCGGCGGTATGCGTCACCGAGAGCCCGATCGGGGTGACCACCACGGAGACGGGCTTCTCGCCGGAAGGCTGCGGCACCTCGTCGTCGTCGCTCTGGGTAGGTCCGCCCGGGCCGTCGGCGGGGACCACGCACGCGATGTCGTGGATGGTCCCGGTCCGCTCGGCGGACCACCGCAGGCGCACGCGCATCCCGGAGCTCACGGCCTCGGGGCCGTCGGCGGCCAGGGGGAGGAGGACGGCGGTGTCGGCGCCGTCGAAACGGACCAGGGCCCACGCGAAGGGCGAGTCGAGTCGGTGGACGTCGGTGGGTTCGGGCACCCAGGTCCAGACGACGACGACGCCTTCGATCCCGGCTCCCGAGCCCACCTCGACGAGGTCCGTCAGGGCCTCGCGCGTGTGGGGGTCGAACTCCACCGGTGGCACGTGCACGGCGCCCCGGGAGTCGCGGACCCCCATGAGGCGGCCGTCGCGCAGGCCGGTGAAGAACGCGCCGAGGACCGGTCCGGTCGACCGCGTGTAGTCGAAGGACGGGGCGAGCGGGGCCGCGAGCACGGCCTCGTCCGGCGGGGTGATGTCGACAACGATCTCTCTGGATGTCACGCCACAAGTAGAACACGTTCCACCGCGCGGTGTGTGACTTTTCGTGGGCTCGGCACCGTCGCGGGGCGGTCTGGGTCACACTGGTTCCCATGAAATTCGCCTTGCAGCTCGGATACTGGGGCGCCCAGCCGCCCACCAATCACGCCGACCTCGTGGTGGCGGCGGACAGGGCCGGGTTCGACACCGTCTTCACCGCCGAGGCCTGGGGCTCGGACGCGTTCACCCCGTTGGCCTGGTACGGCTCGCTCACCGAGCGCATCCGCCTGTCGACGGCGGTCGTGCAGTTGTCCGCCCGGACGCCCACGGCCACCGCGATGAGCACCATGACCCTGGACCACCTCTCGGGCGGTCGATTCTGCCTGGGCCTGGGCGTCTCCGGCCCGCAGGTGGTGGAGGGCTGGTACGGCCAGCCGTTCGCCAAGCCGCTCGCGCGCACTCGCGAGTACATCGACGTCATCCGTAAGGTGCTGGCCCGCCAGGCGCCGGTGACCTCGGACGGACCGGCGTACGCCCTGCCCTACCAGGGGGCTGACGCCTCCGGTCTGGGCAAGCCGCTCAGGTCGATCCTCCACCCGCTCCGCGAGGATGTGCCGATCTGGCTGGGGGCCGAGGGGCCGAAGAACGTGGCCCTGGCCGCCGAGGTCGCGGACGGCTGGCTGGGCTTCCTCGCCTCGCCCCGGTCCGCGGACCAGTTCAACTCGTGGCTCGACGAGGGCTTCGCCCGGCCCGGCGCGCGCCGGACCCGCGAGGACTTCGAGGTGGCCTTCCTGTGCCAGCTCCACATAACGCAGGATCGGCGCTCGGTGCTCGACGCCTACAAGCCCTTCACCGCCCTCTACGCCGGTGGGATGGGTGCGGAGGAGAAGAACTTCCACGCCGAGGCCTTCGCCCGGATGGGGTTCGCCGACGACGTCGCCCGCATCACCGAGTTGTTCCGCTCCGGGCGCAAGGAGGAGGCCGCGGCCGCGGTCCCGGACGAGATGGTCGAGGCCACCGCGATCATCGGTGACGAGGCCTCGGTGCGGTCGCAGATCGCCGAGTGGGAGGCCGCCGGTGTGACCATGCTCGTGGTGACGGCCCGGTCGGTCGAGGAGATCGAGGCCCTGAGCCGGTTGATGGACTGAGCCGGTTGATGGACTGATCGCCCGCCCGGCGGCCGGACGGTCAGGCCCCGGCGGTCGGGTCGGGTCCGTCAGCGCGGGGAGTGGACCCGGACCGCCTCGCCCGCGTGATCGACCTCGAGGAAGCCGCTCTGGTGGACGTCGTTGTTGACGTAGACGGTGTAGCTCGGACGTCCGGCGTCGTCCGCGGTGACGTTGAGGAAGGCGTCCACCTCGCCGCCGATCCCGAGGGTCTCCGGGGCGCCGGCGATCACCGGGGCGATCAGGGCGGCGTCGAGGTCGGCCAGCAGGAACGACCCCTCGCGGGTGCTGGGACTGTCGGCCCACCCGGACCAGCCGCCGCGGTACAGCTGGCGCAGCGTCCGGCTGGGGTGTTCGGGATCGGTCCAGGCCAGCACCGCGTGTTCGGAGTGCACAACCAGGCTCGTGGCCAGCTCGGAGCCCGATGCCTGACCGGCGGTGGTGAAGATCCGATCCAGGCCCGCGGCGGACAGGGGTTCGGGGTTGTCCAGGACGCGCGACTCGCCCTGTTCCGCGCCCTGGTCCGCCCGGCCGGCCCGGTCCCCGACCGTGACGTCCTGTGCGCCGGGGTCCGGGTCGTCCGACGCGGAGACCGCCAGGAACACGCCCGCCATCAGCGCCGCCACCACCAGGAACACCGCGAGGCAGCCCCACGGACGGCGGGTGGTCACGACCGTCGGGGACGACGACGAGGTGGGCACGTACCGGATCGGAGCGCGGTCGCCGTGGAGGCGGACGTTCACCCCCTGGAGGTCGGCGAACAGCGGCCGGAGGTCGTCGACGTTCCGGGCGGACGTGGCCACCCGCACCCGCTCATAGTGCTCGAACTGGTCGAGCTGCCCGCTCGCCAGGGCGGAGTCGAGCGCGGTGATGACCGCGGTGCGGTCGTCATCGGTGGCCCGGATCGCCCGGGTCCCGGAGGGGTCTGCGGACATGTGATGAGGATAGTCCTCGGAGTCAATCCCTGGACCCCTGACAGGAACACGTTCTAGTCTGGGGTCATGAGCGCACCCACACCCACCATCCCCACCGAGACCGGGGTCCTGAACAACCGGACCGGGGAGTACGTGACCAGCGTCTACCGGATCGCCGAGGCGGAGCCGGACCGCGTCGCGGTGATCGAGGCCTCCGGCCGCCAGGTGACCTTCGGCGAACTCGTGGACGCAGCACACGGTCATGCGCGGGGACTACGCGAGCTGGGCCTGGGGACCGGGGACGGGATCGTCCTGATGGCGCCGAACGGCATCGGCTTCCTCGAGGTCTACTTCGCGGCCCTCGAGATCGGTCTCTACGTGGCCCCCGCCAACTGGCATCTGACCGGACCCGAGGTGGCGTACATCCTGGAGAACTCGGGCTCGACGGTGTTCGTGGCCGACGAGAGGTTCGCCGACGTGGCCACCGCCGCCGCGACGGAGGCCGGGCTCGACCCCGCCCGCTGCTACGCCATCGGCGACGTGCCGGGCTGGCGTCCGCTCTCCGAGCTCGCCGTCCCGGCCGAGGGGGAGGACCCCTTGCCGTCGGGCCGTACCCTCGGCGCCCCGATGCTCTACACCTCGGGCACCACCGGGCGCCCCAAGGGTGTCCGTCGGCCCCTGACCGGCGCCTCGCCGGACCAGGTGACGGTTCCCAACTACTTCTTCTTCGCCGGCTTCGGCATCCAGGGACCGGACAACGTCCACATCTGCGGTTCGCCGCTCTATCACACGGCCGTGCTCAACTTCGTCGCCATCTCGCTCAATCTGGGCCAGGCCGTGGTGCTCATGGACAAGTGGACGCCGGAGGAGATGCTGCGCCTCATCGACGCCCACGGGGTCACCCAGTCCCACATGGTCCCCACCCAGTTCTCGCGGCTGCTCGAGCTGCCGGAGGACGTGCGCGCGAAGTACGACGTGTCGAGTCTCCGCACGATCGTCCACGGCGCCGCCCCCTGTCCCACGCACGTCAAGCAGGACATGCTCGACTGGTGGGGCCCGGTGCTCACCGAGTACTACGCCGGCACCGAGGGCGGTGGCTGCACCATCACCGGCGAGGAATGGCTGCGCAAGCCCGGCAGCGTGGGTCGGCCGTGGAAGACCACCACCCTGAAGATCCTGGACGACGACGGCGTCGAGCTGCCCGTCGGTGAGACCGGGAACGTCTACCTGCAGATGCACGGGTCCAGGTTCGAGTACCACCAAGACGCAGAAAAAACCGCGAAGACCTACGTCGGCGAGCTGTTCACCATGGGGGACATCGGCTACGTGGACTCCGACGGCTACCTATTCCTGTGCGACCGCAAGAACGACATGATCATCTCCGGAGGCGTGAACATCTATCCGGCCGAGATCGAGTCGGAGATGACCCGCCACGAGGCCGTGCGCGACGTCGCGGTGTTCGGCATCCCGCACAAGGACTGGGGCGAGGAGGTCAAGGCCGTCGTCGAACTGGCCGAGGGCTACGCCGAGACCGACGAACTCAAGTCGCAGATCCTCGCCGACCTGTCCGGCCGCCTGGCCAAGTTCAAGATGCCGCGGTCGATCGACGTGGTGGAGGAGCTGCCCCGGCAGGCCAACGGCAAGCTGGTCAAGCGCAAGCTCAAGGATCCGTACTGGGCGTAGCGGTCAGCCCTGGCGGGCAGGGCCAACGCGTGCACGGACGTGATCTTTAGCTTTTTGCAAGGATGTTTAGCCGGGCAAACATTCGGGCGTTCGGGCAGGTGGGGGCAGGCGCGGCGCGAGAGAAAACGATCATGGACAACTGTTCGAAACAGCGTTTGTTTATCACCTTGAGCGGCTAGTGTGAAACACGTCACGCATCGCGTGACCGTTCATCGATGGCCGGTCCACGGTCGTGCAGATGCTGACTTCGGGAGGGTCCATGAGGAGTGGTTCGGTGCGACGCGCGCTCGCTGTAGCGAGTGCGACGGTGATGGCGGGAGGGGTTCTCGCTGTCGTCGGGGCGCCAACGGTTGCCGCCCAGTCGACGGTCAACGGGTCGCAAGGCGGAGTCAGCTACGTACGGACGGTGAGCAACAGCTCTCCGACGTGGGGTGACACGGTCACCATCACGAACCGGTTGACCCGCGGGTCCAACCTGTGGCTGGTCTACTGGATCGAGGACGTCACGCCGGCGTGTCTGGAATACGTCGACGGCTCCGCCAGCTGGACTGTCGGGAGCACCACCTACACCCAGGCATCACACCCCGACGAGGTCGTGGTCACCCCGACATCGACCAGGATCGATCCGCCGGGCGCCAACTCGTGGCAGCCGCCGGTCGACTTCTCGGCGAACTACCGCGTGAACTGCGACGCAGGCTCGCTGAACACCGGCGGTCCCAAGTGGAACACCACCAATGCGATCAACGGCGCGGCCGACTTCTCGACCAGCGGACCCACGGTCAGCGTTCAGCGCAGGGCCACCACGGTGTTCCTCAACGCGCCGGTGAATCCTCAGGTCGGGCAGCAGATCACTCTCCGAGCGGACACCGCTGGTGTCCCCGATGGGCAGTCGGTCACCTTCACCGTCGACGGCGCCCCCGTGGGAACGGGTGTCGTCAGCGGCGGCTCCGCCGCGCTCCAGTGGGCGGCGACGACCGCCGGCGTCAAGCAGGTGCAGGCCTCGTTCGGTCAGACCACGACTCACGGCGGCTCGCAGTCGGAGACCCGACCGGTGACCGTCTCGGCGGTGAACGAGGCCTCCACGACGACCCTCACCGTCGCAGGTACGCCCACCGTCGGGCAGGCCGCGGACCTCACCGCGACAGTCACTCCTGCGGGCGCCGGTGGAACGGTGACGTTCCGGGAGGGCGGCACCCTGATCGGTACCGCTCCGGTGGGAGCCGACGGCGAGGCGACCCTTTCCTGGATTCCGTCCACGCCTGGCGAGCGCACGATCGACGCCGGCTTCTCGGGTCGTCCGGGGGTCAACGCCTCCACGACCGGAGTGTTGGTCACCGTCCAGGAGCCGGCCGTGAACTCCATCGCCACAACGACCACGGTCGACGCGGTGCCCGTCACGGCCGCGGGCCAGTCCATCACGCTCAACGCCCGAGTGAGCTCGAGTGATGCGGGCGGATCCGTCACGTTCTACGACGGTGACCTTGTGATCGGTACCGCGCCGGTCGGGGCAGGCGGGGTCGCGTCCATCGCCACCTGGTCGCCGGGTGCGGGAGGACGCACCGTTCGCGCGGTCTACTCGGGTGCAGGTGTTCACCTGGCTTCGCAGGGCAGCACTCCCGTCGTCATCACCCCTGCGGTCGTGATCCCGGGGCCGGACCCGGTCGAGCCGGGGCCGGGTGCGGGCAGCCTCGGATCGCTTGCGGGATCGCCGGGTTCGCTCGGCGACTGACCGGATTCTGCGGCGTCGGCCCGCGTCCTCGTCGAGAGGAGCGGGCCGTCGTCGTCGCCGCCGAAGACCGACGCGGGGCAAAAACACGTTCTACTCTGGACGCATGACCAGAACCCTGACCGCCCGTGATCTCACGCTCGCCCAGATCCTCGAGCGGCAACAGCAGGCGTTCCTCGCCGACCCGCAGCCCGGGGCCGGGATACGGCGCGATCGGATCCAGCGACTCAAACACCTCGTCCTGGACAACGCGGTTGAGCTCACCGAGGCGATCCGGGAGGACTACGGCTCGCGACCGGAGACCCTCTCGCTGCTCACGGACATCGCCTCCTCCATCCCGGACCTGGACCATCAGCGGGGTCACCTCAAGAAGTGGATGAAGCCGACGCGGGTCTCACGCGCCCTCGACGCGGTGGGGTTCACGCAGCAGGTGCGTCACGACCCCAAGGGCGTCGTGGGGATCATCGGACCGTGGAACTTCCCGCTGTACCTGACGATAGTCCCGGCCGGGTCAGCGATCGCCGCGGGCAACAGGGTGATGATCCGGCCGTCGTCGGTCACCGCCCACACCACCGAGGTCCTCTGCAGACGGGCGCCCGAGTACTTCGCCGTCGACGAGCTCGCCGTCGCCGGACCCGAGCACGGCCGCGGCTCCGACTTCTCCACGCTCGCTTTCGACCACCTGTTCTTCACCGGCTCCCCGGGCGTCGGCAAGTCCGTCGCCAAAGACGCCGCGGAGAACCTCACCCCGGTGACGCTCGAGCTCGGCGGCAAGAACCCCGTCATCGTGGACACCAGCGCCGACCTCGACCGCGCCGCCCGCAACATCGCCGCGTCCCGCATGGTCAACGGTGGCCAGGTGTGCATGTGCCCGGACTACGTCTTCGTTCCCGAGGCCGAACTGGACACGTTCTGCGACACCGTCCTCGACCAGTGGCGCCGCTCCATGCCGGCCATCGTCGGTAACCCCGAGTACACGGCCACGGTCAACACGTCCAATTACGAGCGCATCGTCGCGCTGATCGACGACGCCGTGGCCAAGGGTGCCGTCAGGCGCGACGCCACCCCGGCGGGGGAACGGCTCCCGGACGCGGTCGTCCGCAAGATCGCCCCCACCCTGCTCACCGGTGTGACGCCCGAGATGGCGATCGAGTCGGACGAGGTGTTCGGGCCCGTGCTGACGGTCTTCGGCTACAAGGGCGTCGACGAGGCCGTCCGCTACATCAACGACCGGCCCAGCCCGCTGGTCCTGTACTGGTACGGCGATAAGAACAGCCGCTTCGACACCGTGGCCGACCGCACCCGCTCCGGCAACATCTACGGCAACGATTTCGGTGTGGGTATGGTCTCCTCCGCAGTGCCGTTCGGCGGCGTCGGCAACTCCGGCATGGGCGGCTATCACGGACACTACGGCTTCCGGACCTTCACGCACGAGCGGGCCGTCGCGATGCACTCCCACGGCTTCTCCGCCGCCGCGATGATGGTGCCGCCGTTCGGGCCGGGCAAGAAGAGGTTGGCCTCGGGGTACCTCAGGGTGTTGAGGGCCCGGACCCGACTGGGTCTGTAGCCGGCCCCGGGTGCGCAGTCACTCCCCGCGGAACTCGGGCTTACGCTTCTCCGCGAACGCGCGCGGACCCTCCTTGGCGTCGGCGGAGGCGAACACCCGTCCGCCGACCTCGGCGTCGACCGTGAAGGCCTCCTCCTCGTGCATGCCCTCGGTCCGCCGGATCGTCTCGATCATCCCCTGCACCGCCAGGGGCCCGTTCGCGGCGATGAGTTCGGCGATCTCGAGAGCCTTGTCCAGGGCGGTGCCGTCCTCCACCACGTGTCCGATGAGCCCGAACCACTCCGCCTCCTCGGCGGTGAGGTGACGGCCGGTCATGAGGACCTCCATCGCCACGGTGTAGGGGATCTGACGGACGAGCCGCACCGCGGACCCACCGAGGGGGTACAGCCCCCACCGGGCCTCGGAGACGCCGAACTTCGCGGAGCGGCCGGCGACCCGGATGTCGGTGCCCTGCAGGATCTCGGTCCCGCCGGCGATGGCGGGTCCCTCGACCGCGGCGATGAGCGGCTTGCTCAACCGGCGGCCCTTGAGCAGCGCGGGCAGGCGGGTCAGATCCCAGCTCCCACCCGCGAACTTGTCGCCCGGGGCGTTCTTGTTCATGTCCTTGAGGTCCGCGCCCGCGCAGAAATAGCCGCCCGAACCCGTGAGGATGCACGCACGGATGTCCGGGTCGGAGTCCACCAGGTCCCAGGCCGCCTCCATGCCGCGCATCATCGGGCCGGACAGTGCATTGCGGGCCTCGGGACGGTTCATGGTGACCACCAGGACGTGTCCACGCCGCTCGGTGAGAAGGTGCTGGTCCTCGGGCGTCTCGACGCGGGTCATCGGGCCTCCAAAAAATTAGTTACACGGGTTCACGGCTTTCGCCCACGGGCGACGGTAACACGTTCTACTTTGGGTGTATGGCGTACACCATCGGAGATCTCGTCGAGCACAGTGTCGACCGCGTCCCGGACCGGGTCGTACTGGTCCAGGAGGGCCGGTCGTTTACCTTCAGGGAACTGGAGGAGCGGGCCAACAGGCTCGCCCACCACCTCCGGTCCGTGGGCGTCGGGCCGGACGACAAGGTCGCGGTGTACAGCCGCAACACCATCGAGGCGGTCGAGGCGATGGTCGCGATCTTCAAGATCCGCGCCGTCATGGTCAACGTCAACTACCGGTACGTCTCCTCGGAGCTCGAGTACCTGCTCGACAACTCCGACTCCGTCGCGGTCGTCCACGAGCGCCGCTACTCGGACGTGCTCGAACAGGCGCTGCCCAACACCCCGGGGGCGCGGCACTGCCTGGTGATCGAGGACGGCACCGACACCCCCGACCCGGTGACACCGGACGGGGTCTCGGTCGCCCACTACGACGACGCGTTGGCGGCGCAGTCGCCCGGGCGAGACTTCCCCGAGCGCTCGAACGACGACATCTACATGCTCTACACCGGCGGCACCACGGGCTCACCGAAGGGCGTGATGTGGCGGCAGCAGGACGTGTTCATGGTCCTCGGCGGCGGCATCGACTTCCTCACCGGCGAGAAGGTCGCCGACGAGTGGGAGCTGGCGAACAAGGCCGTCGACGGCGGCGTGCTGGTCAGGGCCGCCCTGCCCCCGCTCATCCACGGCGGCGCACAGTGGGCGATCCTCATGGCCCTGTTCGCCGGCCACACCAGCGTGCTCATCCCGGAGTTCGACGCCGAGACCGTCTGGCAGACCGTGACCGAGCACAAGATCAATCTGCTGTTCATCACGGGCGACGCGATGGCGCGGCCCATGATCGAGGCATGGGACGAGGAGAAGTACGACTCGTCGTCGTTGTTCTACATCGGTTCCTCCGCAGCCCTGTTCTCGCCCTCGGTCAAGGACCAGTTCATCGACGCCTTCCCCAACGTCATGCTCTCCGATTCCATCGGCTCGTCGGAGACAGGCTTCTCCGGGATCGCGTTGGCGGAGAAGGGCAAGACCCACACCGGTGGCCCCCGTGTGAAGATCGACGGTGAGACCACCGTCCTGGACGCCGACGGCAACGAGATCCCGCCCGGTTCCGACGTCATCGGCAAGGTCGCACGCACCGGCCACATACCGGTCGGCTACTACAAGGACGAGGCCAAGACCGCGGCGACGTTCAAGACGTTCCGCGGCAAGCGCTACTCCATCCCCGGCGACGACGCCCGGGTCGAGGACGACGGCACCGTCACGATGCTCGGCCGCGGATCGGTGTCCATCAACACCGGTGGCGAGAAGGTGCACCCGGAGGAGGTCGAGGCCGCCCTCAAGACTCATCCCGACGTCTACGACGCGCTCGTGATCGGCGTCCCCGACGAGCGGATGGGTCACAAGGTGGCGGCCGTGCTCCACACGCGCGACGGTCAGTGCCCTCCGATCGAGGAGCTCAACGAGTACGCCCGGGGCGAGATCGCCCGCTACAAGTGCCCGCGGGCGCTGTGGGTCGAGAAGTCGGTCAAGCGCAATCCCGCGGGCAAGCCCGACTACCGGTGGGCCGCGGAAGTCGCCGCGTCCCGCCCCGCAGACGACAGCCAGGAGATCAGCAAGTGAGCATCCGTACCCCCCTCGCGGAGGACTTCGGGATCGAGTACCCGGTCTTCGCCTTCACCCCGTCCAAGGCGGTCGCCGCAGCGGTGACGCGCGCCGGCGGCATGGGCGTCCTCGGGTGCGTCCGCTACAACGACGCGGCAGAACTGGACGAGGTCCTGACCTGGATGGACGAGAACACCGACGGCAAGCCGTACGGCGTCGACATCGTGATGCCCAACAAGGTGCCTACCGAGGGCAGCCCCGAGGACATCGCCGCGATGATCCCCGAGGAGCACAAGGCGTTCGTGTCCCGCGTCCTGGACGACCTCGGCGTGCCGCCGCTGGGTGACGACGCCGAGCACAACGCCGGGGTTCTGGGATGGCTGCACTCGGTCGCTGAAGCGCACGTCGAGATGTCGCTCAAGCACCGCCCCGTGCTCATCGCCAACGCGCTCGGCTCGCCGCCCAAGCACATCATCGATCTCGCTCACCAGAACGGGATGAAGGTCGCCGCTCTCGCCGGCGCCAAGAAGCACGCCCTCGCCCACGTGGACAACGGCGTCGACATCGTGATCGCCCAGGGCGGGGAGGCCGGCGGCCACACCGGCGAGGTGGCGACCCTCGTGCTGGTTCCCGAGATCGTCGCCGCGCTGGGCGGCCGTGCCCCCGTGCTCGCGGCCGGCGGGCTCGGTGACGGCTCCCAGGTCGCCGCCGTGATCGGTATGGGCGCCGAGGGGGCGTGGATGGGCTCCCGTTGGCTCACCGCCGCCGAGTACGGTGACGACGGCGGATCGAAGGCCATGCAGCAGGCACTGGTCGCCGCCACCAGCGCCGACACCGTCCGGACCCGCATCTACTCGGGTAAGCCCGCGCGCCTGCTCAAGAGCAGGTGGACCGAGGCATGGGCGGCCGAGGAGGCGCCCGAGCCGCTACCCATGCCGCTGCAGAACCTGTTGGTGGCCGAGGCTCACCAGCGGATCTCGCAGTCGCAGGATCCCGAGGTCGTGGCCATGCCCGCGGGACAGATCATCGGCTCACTCGAGGGCGTCGTCCCCGTCGCGGAGACTATGGCGCAGATCGTCGCCGAGTACGAGGCGGCGGTGGAGCGCCTTCGCGGCACCCTGGGCTGACCCGCCCCGCCCACCCCCCACCAGATCCGCTACGCCGACCAGACTCGCCACACCCACCAGATCCGCTACCCACCTGCCACATGCGCTACCCGACAACGGGTGGCGGATCGTGCAGGTGGGTAGCGGATTACGGCGTCGTGCTGGGTCAGGATCGTGCTGGTTCAGGCCTGCAGGACGAACAGCAGCATCGCCGCCCAGTGGCAGGCGAACGCGATGACCGTGCAGGTGTGGAAGACCTCGTGGAAGCCGAAGACCCCGGGAAACGGGTTAGGACGTTTGAGTCCGTAGACCACGGCCCCGCCCGTGTAGGCCACGCCGCCGGCGACCACGAGGATCACCCCCGCGAGGTTGGCCTCGACAAGGTCCCCGGCGAACCACACCGCGGTCCAGCCCAGGACGATGTACAGCACCACGTACAACCACCGTGGCGCAGACAACCAGAACAGCCGGAAGGCGATGCCGACCAACGCCCCGGTCCACACGATCACCAGCAGGATCGTGCTGGCCGGGGCGTCGAGCGCCGCGACCGTCATGGGGGTATAGGTACCCGCGATAAGAAGGAAAATGTTCGAGTGGTCGAGCCGGCGGAGCAGAGCGGTGGCCTCCGTGCCCCAGGAGCGGCGGTGGTACAGGGCCGAGATCCCGAACAGAAGCGTCGATGTGGCCAGGAACACAGCGCACGCCCACTTCAGCGCGGCGCCGTCCGCCAAGACCGTCAGGACCACGCCGAGCACCACGGCCAGCGGCAGTGTCCCGGCGTGGATCCACCCGCGGAGCAGGGGCTTCTCGGGGAGTGCGGGGACCCCGAAGTCGTCTGCATCACCGCTGGTCTCGGTCGGTAGGTCTGTATACGGGCTCACCGGTCCTCCTGGTCGAGAGCGATCCGATCGCGATCGCGATCGCGACGAGATTACTCGACGGGCGTTCGCTCCGACGGTCGACAATTCGCAGCCAACTCTTAGGAGAACCCCAAGAGGGCATCTGTAGTTCAGTTCCTGTTCAGATTGGAACCTCCGGCTGGTTGGTAATGGCACCTAGGTTCTTGGTGTCCCACTGAGAAAACCCCAGGAGTACCAAGGCCATGAAGGCATCTGTTCGTACCGCGTCGCTGTCCGGTGTAGCCGTCCTCGCTCTCGTTCTCTCCGCGTGTGGCGGAGACGAGGGCTCCAACGGCGCCTCGGGCGCCGAGGGCGAAGGATCGGACCTGTCCGGTCAGATCTCGATCGACGGCTCGAGCACGGTCACGCCGCACACGGTGCCGGCGTCCGAGCTGTTCATGAACGAGAACCCGGGCGTCCAGATCGCGGTGGCCACGTCGGGCACCGGCGGCGGGTTCGAGAAGTTCTGTGCGGGAGAGACCGACATCTCGATGGCCTCTCGCCCGATTAAGGAGACGGAGATCGAGGCCTGCGCGGCCAACGGGATCGCCTACGAGCAGGTGGCGGTTGCCAACGACGGTCTCGCGGTGATCGTCAACCCGGAGAACGACTGGGCGACCTGCATGACCGTGGACGAGCTCTCCCAGTTCTGGGCCACTGACGCCCAGGCGACCAGCTGGTCCGACGTCAACGGCGAGTGGGCGGACGAGACGGTGCAGCTCTACGGTCCGGGCAGCGACTCGGGAACCTACGACTACTTCACCGAGGCGGTCAATGGCGAAGAGGGGAACATCACCGCCCGCTACACCGACATCGGCGAGGACGACAACGCCGCGATCGATGGTGTCTCCAGCAGCATCGGGGCGATGGGCTTCGTTCCCCTCTCCTTCGTGGAGGAGTCGGGTGACGCAGTCAAGGCGATCGAGATCGAGAACGAGGCCGGCGAGTGCGTGGCCCCGACAGAGGAGACCGTCCGCGACGGCTCCTACAACCCGCTGGGACGTCAGCTGTACATCTACCCGAGCGACCAGGCCCTGCAGCGCGAAGAGGTCGTGGCCTTCCTCGAGTTCTACATCCAGAACCAGACCGAGGTCGCCGAGGAGGCCCTGTTCATCCCGCTGACCGACGAGCAGGAGCAGCTGGCCCTGGATCAGGTCGCCGAGCTCGCCAACGGCTGACCTGCCAGGAGGGATGAGCACCGAGGAGCCGCATGACCAGCACCATTTCCAGACCGCCGGAGTCTGACGAACAGATCGACCTGTCAGCCAGCAGCAAACGCTGGGGTGAGCGGACCATCATCGGATGGCTCTTCCTCTGCGCTGCTCTCTCGGTTCTCATCACCATCGGGATCGTCATCTCGCTACTGGGGCCGGCCAGGCACTTCTTCGCCGATATCGCGTTGTGGGAGTTCCTCCGGGCCGGGACCTGGGCGCCTCGACAGGGTGAGTTCGATGTTCTCAACCTTGTGGTGGGAACGCTCAACGTCACGTTCTACGCGCTTCTGATCGCCATCCCGGCGGGACTGGGCGCCGCGATCTGGCTGAGTGAGTATGCGGGGCCCAGGGCGCGCAAGATCCTCAAGCCAATTCTTGAGGTCCTCGAAGGCGTTCCCACGGTGGCGTACGGGCTTTTCGCCTACCTCTTCGTGACGCCGATCCTGCAAGACATCTGGCCCACGTTCCTCCCCAGTCCTTTCGGCGACGCGCCGGGCATCTTCTCCGCGGGTAGCGCCGGGCTGGTGATGGGCATCATGCTGATCCCCACCATCGCCTCCGTGTCCCAGGACGCTATGCAGGCGGTCCCCTCCGGGTTGAGGGAGGCCGCGTACGGCCTCGGGAGTACGCGGATGCAGGTGGCGGTGCGCGTTGTGGTGCCGGCTGCCCTGTCCGGGATCATGGCCGCATTCATTCTGGGCATCTCGCGCGGCATCGGAGAAACGATGCTGGTCCTGATAGCCGCCGGCGCCACGCCGAATCTGACTTTCATGCCGAACGAATCGGTGCTCTCGATGACCGCGTTCATCGCGCGCACCGCCACGGGAGACATCTCCCAGGGCACGCTGGACTACAACGTGATCTTCGCGGTGGGGGCGCTGTTGTTCGTCCTCACCCTGACAATGAACCTGATCAGTATCGCGCTGGTCCGTCGCTTCCGGGAGAAGTACGAGTGAAAACCGCAGCACGAAATCGCATCGCAACCACCCAGGCCCGGGAGGTGACGCTAGCCAATCTCCAGAGTGGTTCCGGCTCTGGCCGGGTGGGCGGGCAGATGTTCCAAGCCCTGCTCCTCTCCTGCATCTTCGTGGCGATCGCGACGCTGATGGCGGTGTTGACCTGGGCCGTGGTGACGGGATGGCCCCGGTTGGATCTCAACCTGCTCACCGAGATGCCGTCGGGTCGTCGGACCCAGTTGGCAACCTCAGGAGTGCAGTCGGCCATCTTCGGGACGCTGTACGTGATGATCGGTCTGGTCGTCACGGTGGTGCCCCTGGGTGTCAGCGCAGCGGTTTACCTGGAAGAGTTCGCCGACCCGGACAAGTGGTACGTCCGGTTCATCGAAGTCAACGTCCAGAACCTCGCGGCCGTTCCCTCTATCGTGTTCGGGATCCTCGGGATGGCGTTCATCTACCGCGGTGGATTGGGCTTGGGTTCGGTGATCTACACGGGGTCGCTGACCCTGACCATGCTGGTCTTGCCCACGATCATCGTCACGGGCCGGGAAGCGATCCGCTCGGTGCCCTCGTCCATACGTATGGCCTCGATGGGGGTGGGGGCCACGAGGTGGCGCACGATCTGGCACCAGGTCCTCCCCTCGGCGATTCCGGGTATCGTGACCGGGACCATTCTGGCGCTCTCCCGGGCCATCGGCGAGGCGGCGCCGCTGATCATGATCGGTACAGCGACCTTCGTCACCTTCAATCCGCAGGGTTTCCTTGACGGTCGATTCACCGTTCTCCCGGTGCAGATCTACTACTGGAGCAGCCAGGCCAACCCTGACTTCCACGTGCTCGCCGCGGCAGGCATCGTCGTGCTGATGGGGATGCTGTTGGCCATGAACTCGATAGCAATCTGGATTCGGGCTCACTTCACGCAGGAGAACTGATCCGATGTCGGCCCCACTATGCAAAGGAACTTCGTGATGAACAACCCGCTCACCCACTCTCGGACGTCGGCCGGAGTGCCGCCGCTCTCCCACGAGGTCCGGCCTCAGGCGGCATCTGAACAGCAGGACACCTCGATCACCCCGGCTCCCGCCGTGTTCGCGATCAAGGGCCTCAACGTGTTCTACGGTGACTTCCACGCTGTACATGAGGTCGACTTGACGTTCGCCAAGAACGAGATCACCGCGCTGATCGGTCCTTCCGGATGCGGGAAGTCCACCGTCCTGAGGTGTCTGAACCGGATGAACGATCTCATCGGTTCTGCTCGGATCGAGGGGAAGGTGCTGTACCACGGGGTGGACATCTACGACGCCAAGGTCGACCCGATCGAGGTCCGGCGCCGGATCGGGATGGTCTTCCAGAAGCCGAATCCGTTCCCCAAGTCGATCTTCGACAACGTCGCGTACGGCCCCCGCGTGACCGGCATGTCTATCGACAACATGGATGACCACGTCGAGGACTGTCTGCGGAAGGCCTCCCTCTGGGACGAGGTGAAGGGGAAGCTGAAGGACTCCGCCAACGGCCTCTCCGGCGGTCAGCAGCAGAGGTTGTGCATCGCACGGGCTATCGCGACCCGTCCGGACGTCATCCTGATGGATGAGCCCTGTTCGGCGCTCGACCCCATCGCGACCGCGGCGATCGAGGATCTGATGCTGGAATTGCGCAAGGATTACACGATCATCATCGTCACGCACAATATGCAGCAGGCGGGCCGGGTCGCGGACCGGACGGCGTTCTTCACCGCGCTCCCCGACGAGCGGACGGGTGACCGTACAGGTGTCCTGGTGGAGTACGACCTGACGTCCACGATCTTCTCCAACCCGAGTGACTCGCGCACCGAAGCGTACATCTCAGGCCGCTTCGGCTGAGCCGGTGAAGAGCCGGCCGATTGCCTTCTGGTCGGCCGATCAGGCGGGGGCGAACCCAGTCGCCCCCGCCGCTCGAATCCACAGTCGGTCCCCGGCGGGGTCGGGCCCCAGCGCGGTCAGGTCGCGGGCCCGGAACTTGAAGCTCGCCGTGCGGGGTAGGGCGGCGGTCACCCGGAGCAGTGATGGCCACTGCTTGGGTCCCAGGTCGGACTGTTCGGCGAGGAATGCGCCCATCTCGTCCGCCACCTCGACCGGGTCCGCCCCGTCCCGAAGCACCACCGCTGCGGCCACGGCATCACCGATCGTCCCCGGGCCGCGCACCCCTTCCGCCGGCACCGCGTACACGCCTACCTCGACCAGGTCGGGATGGCGTCGAAGGACGCGTTCGACCGGCGCGGCGGCCAGGTTCTCCCCGTCGACCCGCATCCAGCCACCGGACCGGCCCGCGAAGTAGACCCACCCGTCGTCGTCGACATAGGCCAGGTCTCCGGAGTGGAACCGTCCCCCACGCATCCGTTCGGCGTCGGCGGCGGGGTCGTTGTAGTAGCCGGCGAACAGCCCCGGCCCGTCCGAGACCATCTCACCCACGGCCTCGTGGGGATTGAGTAGTACACCGTCGTGATCGAACCGGGCACGAGGGCACGGTGCACCGGTCTCCGGGTCGACGATCAGCACACCGGCGGGCAGCGGCCCGAGGGCGGCGTCGGGCGTATCCGGCGTGCGGGACACCGAGACCCCGCCCTCGCTGGAGCCGAACCCGTCGACCACCGTGACGTTGAAACGGCGGGCGAACTCTCGGCGTACGTCCGCGGGCGCCTCGTTGCCGTAGACCACGCGCATCGGGTTGTCGGCGTCGTCGGGCTTCTCGGGGGTCGCGAGGATGTAGGACAGCGGCGCGCCGACGTAGTTGGCGAAGGTGCAGCCGTGGCGGCGTACGTCGTGGATCCAGTTGGACGCGGAGAAGCGCCGGCGGAGCGCGATCGAGCAGCCCGTGAACAGGGCGATCGGCCAGGCCACCATGACCGCGTTGGAATGGAACAGCGGCATCGCGCTGTATACGCAGTCGCCCGGACCGATCCCGAACCTGTCGGCCAGCATGCGACCGGGAACGGAGATCTTGGACTGGGTGATCCGTACCGCCTTGGGGTCGCCGCTGGTGCCGGAGGTGAAGACCAGCGCGACCAGGTCGTCGGATCCCACGGGCACCCCTGAGGCGTCGGGCTCCCCGGAGAGGTCGGGCAGTTCGGCGCCGGCGTGCCGCGCGAGAAGAGTTGCCCACTCCGGGGAGTCGACCGAGATCACTGGGACGTCGATCGCCAGTCCGTCGAGCAGACCGGCGTTTTCGGTGTCGGTGAGGATCAGCGCGCAGTCGGCGAGCACCGCGTCCCGGGCCAGAGCCGCACCGCGGCGTGTGGGGTTGAGCCCGGCCACGACGATCTCAGAACACGCGGCCGCACCGAGCAGATGGAGGTACTCGGGCGTACCGGCCAGGAGGAGACCGACGTGGGGCGGTGTCGGAGTCGGTGTCGGTGCCGGCGCCGAGGATGACGACGACGAGCCGAGCAGCTCCCGCAGCGCCGCGATCCGTACGGCCGACGCACCGAACGCCTGCGACCAGGTCATCAACTCGCCGTCGAACCAGATGCCACGGTCCTGCACCTCGCGCAGTGCGTACACCGCGTCGGCGACCGAGGTGTACGGTCCGGCGGCGACGTCCGCGATGGTTCGCACGGGCGCGTTCACGCGGAGTACTCCCAGGGATCACCCTGCTCGGCGAGAACTGCGCCCAGATCGATCAGCTGCCGGGTGGCCCCGCCCAGGCGGAACTCCCCGGCCTTGGCTGCGAGGAAGTAGCGGTGGGCGGGTTCGGAGCGGTCCAGCCCCACGCCCCCGTGGACGTGGACGGCGGTGTGAGCGAGGCGGTGGCCGGCGTCGCACGCCCAGAAGTGGGCCGAGGCGACGGCGGCGTGGGCGGTGGCGCCGGGCTCCCCGCTACAGGCGTCGAGCTCGTAGGCGGCCCGCAGTGTGCTCAGCCGGACGGCGTCGACGTCGATCGAGGCGTCGGCCAGGCGCGCGGCGACGGCTTGGAAGGAGCCGATCGGGCGTCCGAACTGGTGGCGGGTGCTCGCGTACGCGGCGGTGCGCTCGAGAGCGGCCTCGATCACGCCCCACTGGTGCGCGGCCAGATGGACGCGGCGGCGCAGGGCGTCGAACTCTGCGGCGCCCTGGCGCAGGGTGACGGTGTCGACGACCGGGTGGGTCACGAGTCCCGCGCAGGAGAAGTCCACGGGCACGGTGCGCTCCACGTCGAACGCGGCTGGCATGAGCAGGCCGTCCGCCGACGGCCGCAGGAACACGGAGGCGATCGGTGCCCACTCGACCTCGGGGGCGTCGCCGTCGGCCACGGCCGCGATGAGGCGCCCCTCGGCCACGCCGTCGGCGAGGTCCGGGTCGCACCCGCCCGCGGCGTCGAGCAGGTGCGCCGCTCGGATCGCGGGGGACAGGGGGACGGGCGCGAGCACCCGGCCGAGTTCGCGCAGGACCATGGCCTCGCCCACCACGCCCAGGCCGGCGCCGCCGAGCGTTTCGGGGGCCAGGGCGACGGGCACTCCGGCGCGGACCAGTTCATCCCAGTAGCGGGCGTGGAAGCGGGCGGTGGAGCGGTCCCCACCGCCGCCGGCCTCGGTCCCCGGGCCGAAGCGGGCGTCGAGCTCGCGCAGGGAGTCGGCGGTGACCAGCTGCTCGCCCATGTCGCGGACGAGGGTGGTCAGGTCGGTGATGGTGTCGTCGACGCGGAAATCCATGTCAGCGCTCCTTGCTGGCAGTGGCGGGGGCGATCCGTGGTGCCGGCGGCAGTCCGAGTCCGGCGGCCGCGATGATGTCGCGCTGGACCTCGTTGGTGCCGCCGCCGAAGGTGAGGATGAGGGCCGAGCGGTGCAGGCGCTCGATGCGCCCGTGCAGGGCGGCCGTGGGGGAGTGGGAGCGCTGGTAGCCGCTCGATCCGAGGACCTCCATGAGCAGCCGGTACGCCTCGGTCGCGGTCTCGGTGCCGTACACCTTGGTCGCCGAGGCGGCGATCCGCGTGGGGGTGGTCGAGTCGGCGGAGACGATCTCCCAGTTGCGCAGCGCCAGGTACTCGGCCATCGCGTGGACGCGGGCCAGGTGGGTGCGAACCCATTCGTTGTCGATCACGTTCCCGCCACCGGGCAGGCCGACGTCGGCCGAAGGGGTGGTACGCGCCCACTCCAGGACCAACCGCAGCGAGGCTTGCAGAGGCCCGGCGGCGGTGAGGGCGACACGCTCGTGGTTGAGCTGGTTGGTCATCAGCGGCCAACCGCCGTGCTCGGGCCCGACCAGGTTGGAGGCGGGCACCACCACGTCCTGGTAGTAGGTCGCACTGGTGTCCGGGCCCGCCATCGTGTGCACGGGGGTCCACGAGAAGCCCTCGGCGTCGGTCGGCACCATGATCATCGAGATGCCCTTGTGCCGTTTGGCGTCCGGGTCTGTGCGTGCGGCGAGCCAGATCCAGTCCGCGTAGGCCACGAGGGACGTCCACATCTTCTGGCCGTTGATGCGGTAGACCTCTTGTCCCGCGAGGTCCCCGGTCCCGGCCTCGCGGACGGCGCGGGTCTTCAGGGATGCCAGGTCAGTGCCCGAGTCCGGCTCTGAGTAACCGATGCCGAAGTGCAGTTCCCCGCGACTGATGCGGGGCAGGAAGTAGTTCTTCTGCTCGTCGGAGCCGAAGGCCATGATCGTGGGTGCGACGGAGTTGATGGTGAGGAAGGGCACGGGCACTCCCGCGATCGCGGCCTCGTCGGTGAAGATCAGCTGCTCCACCATCGGGCGGTTCCTCCCGCCGAACTCCTCGGGCCAGCCGATCGTCAGCCAGCCGTCGCGGCCCATCTCGGCGACGATCTCACGGTAGGCGTTCCCGTGACCGTATTCGCCGGTCGTGGAGGTGAAGGCCTCGCGCCGCTCGGGGGTCATCAGTGCCGAGAAGTACTCGCGCAACTCCCCGCGGAGCCGGTGCTGGTCGGTGGTGTAGGTGATGTCCATATGCCCTAAGCTCATCTCGAGTGGAACACGTTCTAGTGTCGTGTCTCACATAGTATCGAACAACGCTCGCGGCCACAGTGGTCGCGGGCCCGGCCAAGGAGGACGGGTATGAGGATTGACGTGGATCCCGACCGCTGCGAGGGGCAGGCCGTGTGCGTCGGGCTCGCCCCGAAGGTCTTCGAGTTGAACGACGACGACGAGGTGGTGCGTGTCATCGTCGACGAGGTTCCCGAGGAGTTGCGCAAGCGCGCACTCAAGGCTGTCGAGAAGTGTCCGATGGCAGCCCTCAAGGTCGCGGAGTGACCCCGGGGACGGGGCGGAAGGACCTCGGTACGGATCTCTCCCTCGACGGCCGGGTGGCTGTGGTCACCGGTTCCGGTTCGGGGCTGGGCGCGGCGGAGGCCGTGGACCTGGCGCGCTCCGGCGCGGCCGCGGTCGTCATCAACGACGTCCGGACCGGGGAGGCGACGGACGCGGTGATCGCGGACATCGAGGCAGCGGGTGCCAAGGCGGCTCTGGTGGTGGGCGACGTCTCCGAGCGGGAGACCGCGGACGCGATGGTGGCCGAGGCCGTCCGTCTCGGTGGACTGCACGTCGTGGTCAACAACGCCGGCATCACCCGAGACAAGATGCTGTTCAACATGGGGGACGAGGACTTCGACGCGGTGGTCAGGGTGCACCTGCGCGGGCACTTCCTGCTCACCCGCAACGCGGCGGCCCACTGGCGGGGCGAGAGCAAGACGTCCGGGGCCCCGGTATACGGGCGGCTGATCAACACCTCGTCCGAGGCGGGCCTCTTCGGCCCTCCCGGGCAGGCGAACTACGGCGCCGCCAAGGCCGGGATCACCGCGCTCACCCTCTCGGCCTCGCGCGTGCTCTCGAGGATCGGCTGTACGGCCAACGCGATCGCGCCCCGTGGGCGTACGGGGATGACCGAGGGCGTGTTCGAGGACTGGGACGAGTCGAAGGGGCCCGACCCGCTCTCCCCGGAGCGGGTGGCCGACCTGGTGTCCTACCTCGCGTCGCCCGCCGCGGCCGACGTCAACGGTCAACTGTTCGTGGTATACGGCGGGATGGTCGCGCTGGTGGAGGCTCCGGTCGTGGAGACGCGGTTCGACGCCGAGGGTGGCGTCTGGGACCGCCGGGCGTTCGCCGACGCGGTCTCCGGGCACTGGTCAGGGCGGCCGGAGGGCAAGTCCTTCTCTGCTGCGGAGATCATGACGCTCTGACCTGATCCGATGCGGTCCCCGACGCGTTTTCTGAGAGACGCGTCGGGGACCGCTTTCGTTCTACCGGGGCGTGTTAGATTCCCGACACACGCGCAGGGGCACCGTTCGGGGGTGATCGGTAGGCCTTGCTAATGAGAACGTGTTCTAGCTAGGGTGTAATCGGGGTCACACCGAACCGGTCACTTGTTCAGGTCGGTGACGACCAGGGGGCCGGCAATCGACAGGAGGGGGGCGACATGGCGAGAGTTCTCGACGCGCCGCTCAGGGGAGTCGGCGAGTTCGTCGCGTTGAGCCTCGACACGTTCGTCTCGTTCCCGTCGATAGTGCGGCAGGGTCGCGAGTTCGTGGAGCAGTCGTGGTTCATCGCCCGGGTGTCCATGCTCGCCACGGTGCTGGTGGCGATCCCGTTCACCGTCCTGGTGAGCTTCACCCTCAACATCCTCCTGAGGGAGATCGGCGCGGCCGACCTCTCCGGCGCGGGAGCGGCCCTCGGGGCCGTCACCCAGGTCGGCCCGATGGTCACCGTCCTCATCGTCGCCGGCGCCGGAGCCACGGCGATCTGTGCCGACCTCGGTGCCCGGACCATCCGCGAGGAGATCGATGCCATGGAGGTCCTGGGCATCGATCCGGTCAAGCGTCTCGTCGTCCCCCGGGTCGCCGCCTCGACATTCGTCGCGTTGCTGCTCAACGGGCTCGTGTGCACTATCGGTATCCTCGGCGGGTTCCTCTTCTCGGTCCTGCTCCAGGGTGTCAACCCCGGGGCGTTCGTCAACGGAATCACGCTGCTCACGGGGTTCGGGGAGCTCGTCCTGGCCCAGATTAAGGCCGGGATGTTCGGGATGCTCGCCGGCCTGGTGGCCTGCTACAAGGGTCTCTACGTCCGTGGCGGGCCGAAGGACGTCGGCAACGCGGTCAACGAGACCGTCGTGTACGCCTTCATGGCGCTGTTCGTCGTCAACACCGTCCTCACCGCGGTCGGCGTCAAGGTCCTGGGGGCGTGAGGTGACCGTCATCGAGACCGCCCGGTTCCCTCGTCTGTCACGGGCCCGCAACCTCACCGTCGGGCGCTTCGACGACTACGGCGCCGTCGCCCTGTTCTTCTGGCGCGCACTCGTGGCCACCCCGCGGGCGCTCACCCAGTACCCCAAGGAGACCCTCCGGCTCATCGCCGAGATCGCCATGGGCGCGGGGGCGTTGGCGATGATCGGCGGCACCGTCGTGATCGTCGGCTTCCTCACCCTCGCGACCGGCGGTGTGATCGCGGTCCAGGGCTTCTCCTCGCTGACCGACGTGGGCGTCGAGGCGCTCACCGGCTTCTTCGCGGCGTTCATCAACGTCCGCATCGCCGCACCGGTGATCGCCGGGATCGGACTGGCCGCCACGATCGGCGCCGGCGCGACGGCCCAGCTCGGGGCGATGCGGGTGTCCGAGGAGATCGACGCGCTGGAGGTCATGGCGATCGACTCGATCACCTACCTGGTCTCCACCCGGATCGTCGCCGGGATGATCGCCGTGGTGCCCCTGTACTCGCTCGCCGTCATCGCCTCGTTCCTGGCGAGCCGGTTCGCCACCGTCCAGATCTACGGCCAGTCCGGCGGCGTGTACGACCACTACTTCTCGACGTTCCTCATGCCCACGGACATCCTGTGGTCCTTCGTGCAGGCCATCGCCATGGCCATCACGATCATGCTCATCCATACCTACTACGGCTACAACGCCGCCGGCGGTCCGGCCGGTGTCGGCTCGGCCGTGGGCAACGCCGTCCGCACCTCGCTCATCGCCGTGGTGACCGTAACCCTTCTCGTCTCCCTCGCGATCTACGGCGGAGACGGCAACTTCAACCTGTCGGGATAGGAGGCGGTCGTGGCGAGAACCCTGAACCAGAGCGACACGGTGCCCCAGCGCGTCGCCGCAGTGATCCTGACGCTGTTCGTGGTTGTCGTGGTCGCGCTCTCTTTGCTCATGTTCACGCGTGCCTTCGACAACCGGGTGCCGCTCACCGTCCGCAGCGACCGGGCCGGACTGGTCATGGAGGCGGACGCCAAGGTGCGCTCCCGCGGGGTCGAGATCGGCAACGTCAAGGACATCCGGCAGGAGTTCGACGGTGCGACGATCGACATCGAGGTGGATCCGGCGGCGCTGGACGCCATCCCGGCGAACTCGCAGGTGAGAATCGGTTCCAACACGATCTTCGGGGCCAAGTCGATTGACTTCGAACCGCCGGTGGAGGCACCCGCGGGACAGCTGAGCAGAGGGTCCGTCGTCGAGGCCGCAAACGTCACCGCGGAGGTCAACACGCTCTTCCAGGACCTCACCGACCTGTTGGTCGCGATCGAGCCGGAGAAGCTCAACGCCACCCTCGGAGCCGTCGCCGGTGCGGTCGACGACCGGGGCGAACAGTTGGGCCGCACCATCACCGACCTCAACTCCTACCTGCAGGAGATCAACCCCCAGATCGACACCCTCCAGCGGGATCTCGCCAAGGGGTCCCGGGTGGCCAACCTCTACGCCGACGTCACGCCGGAGATCATGCGACTCCTCGACTCCGGTACAGACGTCGGCACCAACGTCGTCAACAACCAGGAGCGCTTCGAGCAGACGCTCGTCGCCGCGATCGGCACCGGTGAGACCGGCAAGCGGCTGTTGGCGGAGAACGGGGACGAGTTGGTCAAGACGCTCGCGGACCTGCGCGCGTCGACGAGCCTGCTGGCCGAGTACTCGCCGATGCTCACCTGCCTCATCGTGGGTCTGAACGCGAACGTCGAGGACGCCAAGGCGGCCTTCGGTGGCGAGGACCAGCCGGGACTGGTGTTCAAGGCCGGCTTCCAGCAGGGTGCGCGGGCCTACGAGTACCCGAAGGACCTGCCCAAGGTCAACGCCAGCACGGGGCCGAACTGCTACGGCCTCCCGTTCCCCGACCCGGACGTCCACGCCCCGTTCGTCGTGACCGACACGGGCTCCAACCCCGTGGAAGGGATGCCCGACGTGTTCACCTCTCGCCCCGCCCCGCTGTTCGGGCCGCTGCGACCGATGGAACCCGGCAGGCCCGCACCGCCGACGCTGCTGCAGATCATGTTGGGCATGGACGGGGCGACCCCGTGACCGCCGGTCGCAAGGCCGCCAAGCAGGCGCGCGCCACGTTCATCAAGCTGTCCGTCTTCACGGCCGTCATGCTGCTGGTCCTCACCGGTCTCGTCGTGGTGTTCAGTGACTACCGCTCGGGCGACTTCGAGGGCTACAACGCGAGCTTCACCGACGTCTCGGGCCTCGAGTCCGGGGACCGGGTCCGCATCGCCGGCGTCGAGGTGGGGCGGGTCAGGTCGATCGACCTGGCCGACGGCAACACCGCGGACGTCGAGTTCACCGTGGCCGGCAACCAGATCGTCCACCGGAGTACCGAGGCCGTGGTGCGGTACGAGAACCTCACGGGCGACCGCTACCTCGAACTCAAGCGCGGCAAGGGCGACCAGTCGCCGCTCGAACCGGGTGGGACGTTGCCGATCTCCCAGACCTCGCCGGCGCTCGACCTGGACGCTCTCCTCGGTGGGTTCCGTCCGCTGTTCAAGGCGCTCGACCCGGGTCAGGTCAACCAGCTGTCGGAGTCCATCGTCAAGGTGTTCCAGGGTGAGGCGGGCACCGTCCAGGACCTGCTCGCCTCGACCTCGTCGCTCACCACGGCGCTCGCCGATCGTGATCAGCTCATCGGGGACGTCATCACCAACCTCAACGGCGTCCTCACGACCGTCGGGGACAACTACGACAACGTGGACTCGATCATCGTCGACCTGCAACAGCTCATCTCCGGGTTGTCGGCGAACTCCCAGCCGATCGGCCAGTCCGTGTCCCGACTCAACGACGCGAGTGCCAACATGACCACCCTGTTGTCGGACGTCCGGCCCGCCCTCAAGGAGGACGTGGCGCAGATCGACCGCATCGCGACCTTGTTCAACGACGACGAGGCCTTCGTCGAGGAAGCGATCCAGCGGCTGCCGGGCGACTTCGAGAAGATGGGCCGCCTGGGCATCTACGGCAGCTTCTTCCAGTTCTACCTCTGCGGAGTGATCGTGCGGCTCACCAACCCGGTCACGGGCCAGGACGTCTTCCTGCCGCAGTACGAGCAGACGACGGGCAGGTGTTCGTTCCCCGATGAGTGACAAGACGGACAGCGCGCCGCTCAAGGCGCCCAAGGGACAGTTGCGATTCCGCGACCGCGATCCCAAGACGATCGGTGTCTGGGGGGCTCTGGGCGCTGTCGTGCTCATGGGTGCCTCGCTAAACTACGACCGGATCCCGTACGTCAACGGGTTGCGCAACGCGACCGCCTACGTCGCCGACGCGGCCGGGCTCAACACCGGGGACAGTGTCCAGGTGGCCGGGATGAACGTCGGCTCGATCCGCAGGATCGCCCTCGACGGCGACCGGGTCAGGGTGGACTTCGCCATCGACACCGGTGTCGCACTGGGGTCCGACACCTCGGCCCAGATCAAGACCGACTCGATCCTCGGACGTCGCGCCCTCGCCGTCTACTCGGATGGCCGCGGGGAGCTCGAGGACGCCACCGTCCCACTCGAGAGGACCTCGGTGCCGTATTCGCTCACGGCCGCCCTCGGTGACCTGACCGACACCGTCGAGGCGATGGACACCGACTCGGTCGACGAGGCGCTGACGGTGATCTCGGAGACGATGGAGCAGTCATCGCCCGAGGTCCGCGGCGCGATCGACGGGATCACCCGGTTGTCCCAGTCGCTGAACAAACGCGACGAGGGCGTTCGGGAGCTGCTCGAAAGAGCGGCCGGGACCACCGATATCCTCGGCCGGCGCAGCGATCAGCTCAACCAGCTCATGGTGGACGGCAACACCCTGTTCACGGAACTCGACCTGCGCCGCAGGGCGCTCAGCGAGCTGGTCGCCAACATCGATGAGCTCGCTCGCCAGCTCTCCGGGGTCGTCCAGGACAACGAGGCACAGCTGGGACCGGCGCTCGACAAACTCGAGAGGGTCTCCGACCTGCTCATCCGGAACAGGGAATCGATGGACCTGGGTCTACGCCGGATCGTTCCCTTCTCCACCGCGCTCAGTGAGGCGGTCGCATCCGGACCGTGGTTCAACGCCTACGTCTCCAACCTGTCTCTCGGCCAGTACCAGCAGACCATCCTGCGCGACGTCATGCCGCTCATCGACGACCGCGTCCAGCCCGAACCCGGGCTGGTGCGCGAGCCGACCATGCCGGGTGTTCCCGGCCTGACGATCATGGACGAGTTCCCCGGTTGGGGCGAGAACAGGTTGCCCCGATGAGTCGACTACTTTCCTCCACCCTCGCCAAGGTCGTCGCGCTCGTCGTCGTGGTGGCGCTCGTGGTCGCCGCGGTGTGGTTCTTCACCTCGCGGTCCAAGACCATCAACGCCTACTTCGAATCGACCCGGGGCGTCTACGTCGATGACACGGTCCGGGTACTCGGTGTCCGCGTCGGGACCATCACGGACATCACCACAGAGGGCGGGTTGTCCAAGGTCACGATGAAGGTCGACGAGGACGTCCCCGTCCCGGCCGACGCCAATGCCCTGCTCGTGGCCCAGTCGCTCGTCGCCGAACGCTTCGTGCAACTCACCCCCGCGTTCACGGGAGGGGAGGCGATGGAGGACGGTGGCTCGATCCCGGTCGAGAGGACCGCGATCCCGGTCGAGTGGGACGCGATGAAGGAGCAGCTGATGAAGCTCTCCTCGGCACTCGGGCCGACCGGTGACGAGGAGACGGGCGCGCTCGGTGAGTTCGTCGAGTCCGCGGACGCGATGCTCGACGGCAACGGTGCCGAGGTCCGTGACGCGCTCAACGAGCTCTCGCAGACCATGGCGTTGCTCTCCGACGGCCGCGAGAACCTGTTCACCACGCTCAAGAACCTCCAGCTCTTCGTCACCGCGCTCTCGCAGAGTGAGGAGCAGATCGTCTCCTTCGGCGGCAAACTCGCCAGTGTCACCCAGGTCCTCGGCGACCAGACCGACGACATCGACGCCGCGCTCAGGGAACTCGACCTCGCGGTGATGGACATCGACCGCTTCCTCGACAACCACGGGACCCGGGTGACGACCGCCGTGGACAAATTGGGGCAGGCGACCGAGGTGGTCCGCGACCGCCGCGCCGACCTGGAGGGTGTGTTGCACGTGGGTCCGACGGCGATGTCCAACTTCTACAACATCTACCGCCCGTACCAGGGTGTGCTCACCGGCGTCCTGGCCATGAACCAGATGGCCAACCCGACCAACTTCATCTGTGGGGCGATCGCCGGACTGGCCAACAACACGGCCGAATCGGACGCGCAACTGTGTTCGCAGTACATGGGGCCGCTGTTCAATTCGCTGACCTCCAACTACCCGTACGGTGCGGTCACACCGCCGATCACCCCAACCGCGGAGGAGGACCAGATCTGGAACTCCCAGAAGCCTGGCACCCAGACCCCGCCCGGTGTGCAGCCCGTGTCCGCCCGCCCCGACCCCTTGATCAACGTGGTCAACAGGGGCGACAACCTCACCGACACGCTCATCGCGACGGGAGGTGCGTGATGATCCGCGATCGTTCCCGCAACGGGCGTCTCCTCGCGGCCGGTGCTCTCGGCGGTGTCGTCCTGCTCGCCGGTTCCGGGTGCGCCTGGGAAGGGCTCAACTCGCTTCCGCTCCCGGGTGCGCAGGGCAACGCGGAGGGTGCCTACGAGGTCACCATCGAGATGCCCAACGTCACGACCATCACCCGCAACTCGCCGGTACGGGTCAACGACGTCAACGTCGGCTCGATCACCGGCATGCGGGTCGAGGACTACACGGCGATCGTCACGGTCTCCCTCAACGAGGACGTCCGACTCCCGGCCAACGCCCACGCGAAGATCGGACAGACCAGCCTCCTCGGTTCGCAGCACCTCGAGATCTTCCCGCCCCCGGACGGCGAACCGCAGGGTTCGCTCTCCGACGGGGACGTGATCCCGTTGGCCCGCGCCGGCGTGTACCCGACCACCGAGCAGACGCTGTCGGCGCTGTCGGTGGTCCTGACCAACGGTGGGCTGGCCCAGTTCGAGACCATCTCCCGCGAGCTCAACACCGCGCTGGACGGTCGCCAGATCGAGGCGAAGGAGGTCATCTCCCAGCTGGAGACCACGGTCAGCGGTCTCGACGACCAGCGGGCCGACATCATCGCGGCCATGGACGGCCTGGATCGGCTCTCGCGGCAGATCAACGACCAGAACGACACCCTCGCCAAGGCACTGAACCAGATGCCGGAGGCGCTGTCACTCATCAACGACCAGAAGCAGGAACTCACCACCGCGCTGGTCTCCCTGGGCGACTTCGGCAACAAGGCCAACCAACTCATCGCCGCCGGTGGTGGCCGCAACCTCGTGGCCAACCTGCAGGACATCACGCCGGTCCTCGAGGGGCTGGCGAACAGCGGCCGAAACCTCACCCGGGTCCTGCAGATCCTCATCACGTTCCCGTTCCCCCAGTCCGGCCTCGACAACTTCCTCCGGGGTGACTACGCCAACCTGTACATCGACGCCGACATGACGAACGATCGTCTGGCGGAGACGCTGCTGCTGGGCACCGATTTCGGTAACCGGATGGCCGGCATCGAGGGATACGTCGGTCTGGCACCGAACCCCCTGGCGAGCGTGGACCCGTATTCGCTCGACGTCCCGCAGCCCGCCGCGCCCGACGAGGCGGATCAGCAGGCCGGGAGCCCGGCCGCGCCGGACACCGCCGGTGACCCCGCGCCCCCGGCCGAGGAGGCCCCCCGATGACCCGATTCGTCAAGCTCCAGCTGACGGTCTTCGCCGTCGTCACGGTCCTCGCCCTGACAGTCATGTCTGTCGTGTACCTCAAGCTTCCCACCTCGTTCGGGTGGAATCGGACGGACGTCGCACTCGAGATGCCGGACACCGGCGGTCTGTACCAGAACGCCAACGTCACCTACCTCGGGACGGTCATCGGCCGGGTCGACTCGGTGACCCTCAAGCCCGGCCACGTCGTCGCGGAGATGCACTTCGAGTCGAACGCGGATGTGCCCGGGAACGTGCGGGCGCAGATCCGTAGCGTCTCGGCGATCGGCGAGCAGTATGTCGAGTTCGTGCCCGAGGGGGAGCCGGACGGTCGGCTGGCCGACGGCACGGTCTTCGGGACGGACAGGGTCGACATGCCCCAGGGCATCGGCCCGGTCCTGGACCAGGCGACGGTGTTGATGGCGTCCATCGACGACGCGAAGATGCGGCGGGTGATCTCCGAGGCGTTCGACGCGTTCAACGGGTCGGAGCGCGACCTCCGGCAGTTCCTCGACTCCGCGCAACTGTTGCTCGACGAGGCCCAGATCAACTCCGGTGTCACCCGTCAACTCATCGAGGACGCCGAACCGGTCCTCGATTCGCAGCTGCGCTCGTCGGACTCGATCCGGGCCTGGACCCGCAACCTCGCCGACGTCACCGACCAGCTCCGGACCAACGAGCCGCAGCTGACCTCGCTCGTCCAGCGGGCGCCGGACTCCCTGGGCCGGGCCACCAGGGTCCTCAACGATCTGCAGCCGACCATGCCGGTGCTCGTCGCCAACCTCGTGAGCGTCGGTGAGGTCGGGGTGATCTACAACCGGTCGATCGAGCAGTTGCTCGTGATCTACCCGGCCCTGGTGTCCTCGCTCATCACCGCCATCAACGGGGCCAGGGACGACGGTGAGATCAAGGTGGACTTCAACCTCCAGATCAACGAGACCCCGCCGTGTACGACGGGATTCCTGCCGGCGGAGCAGCGCCGGTCGCCCGCCGACCTGTCCGTCCCGCCCCTGATCAACGGCATCTACTGCAAGGTCCCCCAGGACTCCCAGGTCACCGTTCGCGGCGCGCGCAACCTCCCGTGCATGGAGTTCCCGGGTCGCCGCGCGGCCTCGCCCGCGGAGTGCAGGTCGAACGACTTCACACCCGAGGGGCACAACCCTCCCGACACCAGTGAGGTCGGCCCGCCCGGGAACAACCCCAACGCGTACGACGTGGTGCCGTCGTCGACCACCGGAGAGCGGGAGATCCGCACTTCGGCGGCCATGTACGACCCGGAGACGGGTGAGTACCTGGGTGCCGACGGCAAGACGTATCGTCAGTTGAACCTCGGCACGGCAGCTCGCCTGCCGGCTGACGCCAGCCTCACCGACGTCATGACGAACGGAGTGACCTAGCCCGTGTCATCGCAGTCCTCGAACGATCGGGAACGGCCCGACCGCGCGGGGCGGGGCGGCCTCACGCCGCTGGCCGTCATCGCCGCCCTGTCCCTCCTCGCCGCACTGGTGACGGGCGGACTCTGGCTGTCCGAGCAGGGGAAGGCGGCGTCTGTCCGTGCCGACCGCGCCTCCGCCACCGAGCTCGACCTGGCCTACCGGGACTTCGCCACCGAGGTCATGACCCACCTGATGACGATCCGCCAGGAGACGCTCTCCGAGGACGTCGACCGGATCGTGGGAATGATCGAGGGCGATTTCTCGGAGCAGTTCGCTCCGCGTCGCGACTCCTACGAGGAGGTCGTCCAGACCACGGAGGTGGTGGCGGACGGAGTGGTCTCCGCGGCCGCGGTCGAGAGGTCCTACCCCGACCACGCGGACGTGATCATGGCGATCGATCAGACCATCGGCAACCCCGCGTCGCAGGAGGACCAGGATCGCCAGTACCGGGTGCGCGTCACGGTCAACCGGCACGACGACGGCGAGATGAAGGTCTCGGGGGTGAACTTCATCCCATGAGCACCGACGACACCAACCCCGAGGACTCCCAGCCCGACGTCCGCGCCGCCCGGCGTGCTCAGCGCGAGGCCGAACGGGCCGCGCGGGCGCAGCGTAAAGCCGACGCGGCACGTGAACGCGCCATGGAGGCGGCCCGGGCCGGCGGCCTCTTCGAGGGGATGGAGGCCATGCCCCGCGGCGAGGCCACGTCCCCGGGGACCACTCCGACCCCGACCCCGACCCAGACCCCGACTTCCACATCGGGGCCGACCCCGACCACCGGTTCCGGAGAACCCGGTCCCGAGCGGGCCACCACGGCGGAACCCATGGACCCCGCCCGGCGACGCCGGCTGATGGCGATCCTCGCCGTCGCCTCCGTCGTCCTGCTGGTGTTCTCCGGGATCGCCACCTGGCGCTATCTCGAAGCACGGGACGCCACGGCGGTCGAACAGCAGGTCGCCTCCGCCCCCACGCAGGCAACCGACGCGGCGCGCGAGATCGTCACGCAGATGTTCACCTACGACCACCGGACGGTCGACGCCGAACTCGCGGCCGTGCGGGAGCGGCTCACCGATCCGGCGCTGACAGAGTTCGTGGACCAGTCCATGCCCACCGTGGCGTCGGCGGCCAAGCAGCAGGAGGCCAGCGTCTACGCGACCGTGGCCGCCGCCGCGCCCCAGGAGGTCGTGGACGCCGACAACGTCACCGTCCTGGTGATGCTCAACCGGATGGTGTCGACCAAGGAGGCACCGGAGGCAGCCAGCTCCGCATCGCGGTTGAGCCTTCAGATGGTCCGGGCGGATGGGACGTGGAAGCTGGGTGAACTCAACGCCCTGTGACGGGCTCGGATCCGGTGACGGGCTCGGACGTGGCGTCGAGGGTCTCGAAGAACCGGCGTGCCCACGCGTGGACGTCGTTGCCCAGAACCTGTCGGCGCAGCGACCGCATCCGCCGGCGACGCTCGTCCTTCGGTTCGGTGACGGCCGCCATGATCGCGTCCTTGACCCCTTCCAGGTCGTGCGGGTTGCACAGGTAGGCCTGGCGGAGTTCCGCGGCGGCGCCGGCGAATTCGCTCAGTACGAGCGCCCCCTCGCCGTCGGTGCAGGAGGCCACGTACTCCTTGGCCACCAGGTTCATCCCGTCCCGCACCGGCGTGACCAGCATGACGTCCGCGGCCACGTAGAAGGCCGTGAGCTCGGACTTGGGCACGGGCCGGTGGATGTAGGTCACCACGGGGTGCCCGATCTCGCCGAAACTGCCGTTGATCCGGCCCACGGACTCCTCGATCTGTGAGCGCATGATCTGGTACTGCTCGACCCGCTCGCGACTCGGGGTGGCGAGTTGGAGCAGGGTGACGTCGGCGGTCTCGAGCCGTCCCTCCTCGAACAGTTCCTCGAGGGCACGGAGCCGGACGTCGATCCCCTTGGTGTAGTCGAGCCGGTCGACACCCAGCAGCAGGATCTCGGGCGAGCCGAGTTCGGTGCGCAGGCGTGCGGCGCGGGCGCGGGTGTCGCGGTCGCGGGCGGCGGTGTCGATCGCCGCGGAGTCGATCGAGATGGGGAACGCTCCCACCCGGACCCTGCGGTCGTCCACCCGGATCTCGGACGCCCGGCCGCGGGTGGAGCGCAGCCGCACCGAGGGGTAGCCACGGAGCCGGTTGGCGAGGATCCGGAAATTGTCCGCGCCACCGGGCAGGTGGAATCCCACCAGGTCGGCGCCGAGCATCCCCTCGACGATCTCCGAGCGCCACGGCAACTGCATGAACAGCTCGACGGGAGGGAAGGGGATGTGGAGGAAGAACCCGATGGTCAGGTCGGGACGCATCTCGCGCAGTAGGCGGGGTACCAGCAGCAGTTGGTAGTCCTGCACCCAGACGGTGGCGTCTGCGGCGGCGGCCGCCGCGGTGGCCTCCGCGAAGCGCCTGTTGATCGTGACGTAGGCGTTCCACCACTCGCGGTGGTACTCGGGAGGCACCACCACGTCGTGGAAGAGCGGCCACAGTGTGCCGTTGGAGAAGCCCTCGTAGTAGAGCTCGACATCCTCGGCCGACAGCGTGACCGAGTGCAGCCGGATGCCGTCGGCGTCGAACGGCTCGGGGGCGGCGTCCGCCACACCGGGCCAGCCCACCCAGGCACCGTGGTTGGCCTTGAGGATGGACTCCAGGGCCGTCACGAGGCCGCCGGGGCTGGCCTTCCAGTGCTCGTGGCCGTCCTTGTCACGGACGAGGTCGACGGGCAGGCGGTTGGCGACGACGACGAAGTCCGCACCCGTGTCGGGCGGCGCCTGCTCGGTCGCGCGCGTCATCCCGTCCCCTCCGTGATCGCTGTGGTGCGGCTATTCGGCGTCGGCCGGGTCGATCTTCTCGGGACCGATTCCGAGCATCTCGAGGAGCATCAGGCACTCGTCGGCGTCGGCGGCGTACGACGCCACGATCCTCTGGGCCTGGTATGCGGTCTCGTCGGCGACGGGCTCGAGGTCGACGTCGAGCTCGGGCTCTTTGCTTGCCGCGGCGGCGGTTGCCATGTGTGTCCTCCAGTGGTCGGTATCGGACGGCGGGCCCGGGTGGGCCACATCGTCCGAGGTCATCTTACGTCACTGGTCGGCCGCGGCGGACCTGCGCAGATTACGGGTGACCCATTCGCCGAAGACGATGCCGGCGGCCAGGGCCACCGCGATCGCCAGCGCCTGGAACATCAGTCCCACGCCGATACCCGTCTGGTCGCTGGTCAGTGCCGACAGGCCCCGGTAGACGGACAACCCGGGCAGGAGCGGGGTGATCCCGGCGATGGTCACGATCAGTGGCGGGACCGTCGCGATCCGGGCGAGGATGCCACCGAACAGGCCCATCGCGCAGGCCGCCAGCGCTGAACCCACCACCACGCCCAGTCCGGTCGCCATGACGACCTGGAAGATCAGCATCCCGATCGCCCCGACGGTCGCGGCGAGCCATGTCGAACGAACGGTCGCGTAGCTGGCGACCGCGAAGCCGGCGGCTCCGACCCCCGCCGCGAAGACCGCCACGTACAGAGGCGCGTTTCCGGAGATGGTCGGGTCGATCGGGGGCGGGGACATGCCCAGGCGAGCGAACACCGCGAGGGCGATGGTGATGCCACCGAGGACCCCGCCGGTGAGGATCATCGTCTCCACGCCACGACCGGCCGACGTCACGGGGAAGCCTGTGATGGCGTCCTCGATCGCGCCGACGAGCGTGAGCCCGGCGAGTAGCACGATGATCCCCGCGGCGACGAGGGTGGACGGCTGGATGTCCACGAAGTTGTCGCTCAGGACCGCATACGCCAGCAGTGCCCAGGCGGCGGCGATGAATCCGCCCACGATCTGCTGGAAGAACTTCGGAAGTCGGTGGCGGTCGAGATACCGGTTGGCGTACATCAGCGCGAACGTCGAGACCATGGACAGGAGCCCGGCCAGCGGGCTGCCGCCCAACTGGATGACGACCGCGCAGCCGAGCATCGCCCACCCCAGGACAGCCACCCGGAACGAGTGGGGATGCGGGGAGGCGATGATCTGCTCGACCTCCGCGGTGGCCTGCTCGACCGTCAACTGGCGCCGCACGATGAGGTCGATGAGGCGGGCCACACGGGTCACCCGGGTCATGTCGATCGTGCGGTAGTCGACCACCCGGATGACGGAGATGGGGGGCCGGCCACGACGTCGGTTGACCCCGATGGTCAACGAGGTGAAGGTGACCTCGACGGTGGCACCCGGCAGGCCGAACGCCGCCGCGACGGATTCCCCCTGTGCCACGGTGTCCGCCGCGCCCTCTCCGGAGGAGAGCAGGATTCCTGAGATCTCCAGGGCGAGATTGAGCACGTCGGTGACGGCTCCGTCGTCGTCCAGGTCGACCGGTGCCATGGGCGACAGGGGCGGCTCGACCGCCAGGTCCATCGTGGACTTGCGCAGACCCAGCCACGCCAGTGGGCGGGTGAACGGTGCCGGTGCGTCGCGGGTCTCCACGTGGACACCGTAGTCAAGTCTGCGGCGGTCGAGAGCGGGGCCCGGGATCCGGTTAGGATGTGAGCCGGACCCCGGCGGTGCCGGGGCCGTGCTGGAGTGGCGCAATTGGTAGCGCACCCGACTTGTAATCGGGCGGTTGAGGGTTCAAGTCCCTTCTCCAGCTCTCATCCGTCGCCCGGCGGAGCCCCCGCCGGGCGACGGCATATGAACGAACGTCACATGTTCAGGTTTCTCAGGTTTCTGGGTATGGTGTGACGGGTGTTCAGTGATGTCGAGGACTCCGGAGACGGGGACGCGGAGTCCACACGGCGGGTCGCCGTGGCGTGGATGCGAGCCGTCACTACATGTGACGAGGACGGCGCTCTGGCGCTCTCGTCCCCGTCGATCGTCTACACCAACGGCGGCGACGTCCGTCGCTATGTGGGGCACGACGGTCTGCGAGACATCATCGAGGACCTTGCGCGACTGTCCGGGTTCCTCGACGTGACCATCCTGTCGGCGGTGGCGGAGCCGGGGATCGTCGCCCTCAGGCGACTCGAGAACTACACGTTGCCCGAGGGGGGCGTGGAGATCCCGGCGCTGTCGTTCGTCGAGGTGGAGGACGGGGTGGTCACCCGGTGGGAGGACTACAAGGATCTGCACCCACTGAACCAGTTTTCGGCGTAGACGGCGATCGGGGAGCGGTCAGATGGACAAGGACGAGCGACAACGGGTGTCAGGTGAACGGGTCTCCGGCGAGGTGGCCAGGGAATTGATCGAGGCCACCTTCCGCGGTGACGTGGCAGCGGCGACCGCACTGTGCGCGCCCGACCTCCTGCTTCGGATAGAGGGCGTCCAGGAGGTGCGAGGCCCCGACGGACTGGCTCAGTTGATCGAGTTCAACGAGGAGGTCTCCACCGACGTCCGGGTGGAGATACACCGGGTGCTGTCCTCGGGCGACACCGCCGCCGTGAGCAGGACCACGTTCCTCACCATCGGTGGGAAACCCATCGAACTGGGAGTCGGCGCCTTCTTTACGCTGCGCGACGGCCTGGTCAGTGAATGGAGTGACTACCAGGACATGGGGGAGGTCACGCGCGCGCTCGGGCACTGACCCGGGTGCACTGACCCGGCACACCGGATCGGTCAGTCCGAGGGCACGAATTCGTCGTGACCGAGTTCGCGCAGGGCGCGCCGGATCGTCACCGCCGCCGCGTCGGACTCCTCGGACGGGGTGTCCGGGTTCGCCAGTGACAGGTCGAATCCGGACATGTCGTCGGCGGGGAAGACGTGGATATGGGTGTGGGGTACCTCGAACCCCGCGATGAGATACCCGGCCCGCGCCGCCCCGAAACCCTCCACGACGGCCTTGCCCACCGCCTGGGCGACCTCGTTGAGCCGCGCCAGCAGCCCGGGCTCCAGGTCGGTCCAGCGGTCGATCTCCTCGCGCGGGACGATGAGGGTGTGGCCGGCCGCGACGGGCGCGATCGTGAGGAACGCGACCACATCCGGGTCCTCCCAGACGAACCTTCCCGGTAGCTCACCGGAGATGATCTTGCTGAATACCGTCGACATGATCCCAGCCTACGTACCCGAGGTGGCCGGTTGCGGCTGAAGTGCCGTGGCTCGTGATGTAATGAGGGGTGGGCCACCCGAACAACGAGCGGCGATCGGTCCTCAGAGAATGGCGGAGGGACGGCAGATGATCGAGGTATCGGTACCGACGGCAGACGACACCGTGAAGAAGAAGTCCTACCATCACGGTGATCTGCGGAACGCGATCATCCACGAGGCCACGACGCGTGCGCGGGCATCGGGGGAGAAGGCGATCGTGCTGCGGGAGATCGCGCCGGTCATCGGCGTGTCGGCCACCGCCGCCTACCGGCACTTCACCAACCGGCAACAGCTGGTCGAAGAGGTCTCGGCTCGTGGATTCGCCGCGATGGGGGAGCGCGCGAGCCTGCCCGGTGTCTCCGGTGCCGAGGCGGATCCGGGCCTCGCCGCCTACGTGGATCTGCGCAACGCGAGCTTCGCGATCGTGGAGTTCACGACCGACGAGCCGGCCTGGGCTCGGATGATGGTCGAGACCCTCGGCGAGTCGGCGGCTGTCGAGTTCGCCGCCGCCGGCGTCCAGGAGGCACTGCAGGAGATCGTCGACCGCGGGATCGCGGCGGGGACTTTCCGTCCGGGGACCAGGGTCAGGGACCAACGGGTCCTGTGGGCTGGGATCGACGGCCTCTGTGCGCACGCGATGTTCGGACTCAAGCCGATGGGGACCCCGGAGTCCGACCACGCGACAGCGCGAACGCTCGATCTCTGTATGACGGACATGCTCACCCCGGAGGGGCTGCGCGCCCGCGACGAGGTCACGCTGCCGGACGGGATCGCGACCGAACTGCCCGGCTGAGTTCCACCCGGTGGGGTCCGGCCCGGCCGTGCCGGGTCACGTCGGCCCGGGGGCGCGACTACTGTAGGCGTTGTGCGAATTCTCGTGATCGGTTCCGGTGCCCGTGAGCACGCCCTCCTCGTCGCCCTCGCCGCGGATCCCGCGGTGACGGAGCTGCACGCCGCGCCGGGCAACCCCGGCATGGTGCAGGCCACGTGCCACGACACCGCGGTGACAGACCCCGCGGCGGTCACCACTCTCGCCCGCCGGCTCGAGGTGGACCTGGTCGTGATCGGCCCGGAGGTGCCGCTGGTGGCCGGTGTGGGCGATGCCCTCCGCGCGGCCGGTTTCCCGGTGTTCGGGCCCTCGGCCGAGGCGGCCCGGATCGAGGGCTCCAAGGCGTTCGCGAAGGACGTCATGTCCACGGCAGGGGTACGCACGGCGCGTGCAGAGGTGGTCGACTCGCCCGCGGACCTGGACGAGGCACTCGACCGGTTCGGTCCCACCTGGGTGGTCAAGGACGACGGCCTGGCCGCGGGCAAGGGGGTCGTGGTCACGCCCGACCGTGCCGCCGCCCATGCCCACGCGCTCGCCTGCCTGGACGACGGCCACCCGGTTCTGCTCGAGTCCTTCCTCGACGGCCCCGAGGTCTCGCTGTTCTGCCTGGTGGACGGGGAGACGGTGGTTCCGCTCCTGCCCGCTCAGGACCACAAGCGTGTGGGCGAGGGTGACCGCGGCCCCAATACCGGCGGGATGGGCGCCTACACCCCCCTGCCGTGGTTGCCGGAGGGGATGGTCGAGCGCATCGTCTCCGAGGTGTGCGAACCCGTCGCCCGCGAGATGGTCGTGCGTGGGTGCGGCTTCTCCGGCCTCTTGTACGCGGGACTGGCGATCACCTCGTCGGGACCCGAGGTCGTGGAGTTCAACTGCCGCTTCGGTGATCCCGAGACCCAGGCCGTCCTGGCGCTGCTGGAGTCGCCGCTGGGGCAGGCCCTGAACGCGGTGGCGACCGGCCGTCTCGCCGAGCTCGCGCCCCTGGTGTGGCGCGACGGTGCCGCGGTGACGGTGGTGCTCGCGGCCGAGAACTATCCGTCAGCCCCTCGCCGGGGCGACGTCATCGAGGGCGCCGAGCAGCCGGGTGTGTTCCACGCGGGGACCGCCAAGGACCCGGACGGACGACTGGTCTCGGCCGGGGGGCGGGTCCTGTCCGTCGTCGGTACCGGTTCCGACCTGGCGGCCGCGCGCGCGGAGGCCTACCGGATCCTCGACGGGGTCGAGCTTGGCGGCGGGCACTTCCGTCGCGACATCGGCCTGGCGGCCGAGGAGGGGCGCATCAGAATCCCGGACTGAACCCCTGGCCCGCCGGTCTCAACGAGCGTAGAGGGACATCCGGGGGGCCTGCGCCACCAACCACGGGCTGAACGCGAACGGTGTGGCATCGAGTGCCTTCCGGACGTCCTCCGGCCGGGCCCAGTGGTAGGCGCACACCTCGTCGGCCCGCGGTGCCAGGTCGCCGCGGATACGGGCGGTGAACACGGGACAGATCTCGTTCTCCACGATGCCGGAGTCGTCCACTGCCCGGTACCGGAAGTCCGGCACCGCCTGCTCGATCCCGTCCACGACCGCCCCCAGTTCCTGCTCCGCCCGTCGCACGATCGCCTCGGTGGGATCCTCCCCGGGTCCGGGGTGCCCACAGAAGGAGTTGGTCCACACCCCGGGCCAGGCGCGCTTGTCGAGGGCGCGCCGGGTCAGCAGGACGCGACCGTCGCGGTCGACCACGTGACACGAGAACGCGAGGTGCAGCGGGGTGTCGGTGGTGTGGACGGTGGATTTGTCCGCGGTGCCGATGGGGAGGCCGTCCTCCGAGAGGAGTACGACGTATTCGGTGGTCGCGGCGGCGGAGGCGTCGGGGTGCGAGGGCATGCCGCCAACCCTAGGCCCTGTGGCCCGGACGGGTCCCCGAGGACTCAGCCGGCCAGGTCGCGGGCGATCACCAGGCGCTGGATCTGGTTGGTGCCCTCGAAGATCTGGGTGATCTTGGCCTCGCGCATGTACCGCTCCACGGGGAACTCCCGCGTGTAGCCGACCCCGCCGAGTACCTGCACCGCGTCCGTCGTCACCTTCATGGCGGCGTCGGTGGCGGTGAGCTTGGCGATCGAGGCCTCGCGCGAGTAGGGACGGCCGGCGTCCTTCCGTCGCGCCGCGTCGAGGTAGGTGGCGCGGGCGGAGGCCACGGCCGCGGCCATGTCCGCCAGAAGGAAGCCCAGGCCCTGGTGGCCGATGATGGTCTTGCCGAACGCCTCTCGCTCGTTGGCGTACGCGACGGCGTCGTCGAGCGCGCGCTGCGCGATGCCGGTGGCCACCGCTGCGATCCCGAGCCGACCGGAGTCCAGGGCGGAGAACGCGATGCGCAGGCCGTCGCCCTCGGCGCCCATGAGGCGGTCGGCGTCGACGCGCGCGCCCTCGTAGGCGGCAGTGGTGGTGGGGACACCGTTGAGGCCCATCTTCTCCTCGGGCTTGCCGAAGTGCAGGTTCTCGGTGTCGCGGGGGATGAGCAGGCACGAGATTCCGCGGGAGCCCTCGCCGGTCCGGACGAAGGTGTTGTAGACATCGGCGATCCCGCCGTGCGTGATCCAGGACTTGGTGCCGGTCACCACGAACGCAGAACCCGGGCCGTCGCCCTCGCGCTCCGCCCGACACCGCAGTGCCGCCGCGTCCGACCCCGCCTGGGGCTCGGAGAGCGAGTACGCCCCGATCTGCTCACCCGCCAGCATGCCCGGGAGCCACTGTGACTTCTGCTCGTCGGTGCCGACGGTGGCGAGCGGGAAGCACGACAGTCCGTGCACGCTCGTCGCCACGGCGACCGCGGCCCACCGGGCGCCCAGCTCTTCCAGGACCTGCAGGTACACCTCGTAGGGCTGGTCGCCGCCGCCGAACTCCTCCGGGTAGGGCAACCCCAGTAGGCCCACCTCGCCCAGCTGCGCGAAGAGCCCCTCCGGGTAGGTGTGGTTCCGCTCGTGTTCGGCGGCGATCGGTTCGAGGAGCTTGTCCGCGACCGAGCGGGTCATGTCGAGGAGTTCGTACGCCTCGTCGCTGGGGAGCAGTCGGTCCACGGCCATGGGAGTCCTTCCGGGTACGTGCGGGATTCGTCGGGTGGTCCCATTAGAGTGCACGGGTCCGGTGCGGCCGTACCAGCCCCGAAAGCGGGGGTGCCCATCGGTGGGTGGTGTGAGGCGGGACTCTGCAGCAGTATCTGGAGACATGTCTGCAGATACGACCGAGACCACGCAGTCCACCGCCACGCCTCTGTCCCCGGAGGAGCTCCTGGCGATCTACGACGTCCCCGGTGCCAGTGCGGCGGAGTTCCTCTGCGACCGTCACGACCCCGACGCGGTGGCCTTCACCGTGATCGACGCCGACCTCTCCGGTCGCGACATCACCTACGGCGAGCTGAGGGTCGGGAGCGAGAAGGTGGCCGCGGCCCTCGCGGCACTGGGCGTGGGCGAGGGGGACAGGGTCGCCACGCTGATGGCCAAGTCCGCGGACCTGGTGTTCACCCTCATGGGGATCTGGCGGCTGGGCGCGGTGCACATGCCGCTGTTCACCGCGTTCGCGTGGCCCGCCATCGAGATGCGGATCGCCGGGGGCGACGCCAAGGTGATCGTGTCCGACTCGGACCAGCGCGCGAAGCTCGAGACCACCTCCGTTCCGGTCGTCGTGGCCGGCCTGGAGGACTGCCCCGGGGCACGGGAGGGAGACCTCGACCTGGACACGATCGTCGGGGCCCAGGAGCCCGGTCGCGCCGCCGCGGTCACCGGACCCGACGCCGGGATGGTCATGCTGTTCACCTCGGGCACCACGGGCACCCCCAAGGGCGTCGTCGTCCCCGTCCGTGCCCTCGCCGCGTTCCACCAGTACATCGAGACCGGTCTGGATGTGCGTGCCGACGACGTGTTCTGGAACGGCGCCGACCCAGGCTGGGCGTACGGCCTCTACTACGGCATCCTCGGTCCGCTGGCCGTGGGCCGCCGCAGCCTGCTCCTCCACGCCCGGTACGCCCCGGAACTGGCGTTCGCCGTCCTGCAGTACTACGGGGTCACCAACTTCGCGGCCGCGCCGACCGTCTACCGGACGATGCGCGCCAAGCGGGACATCGCCCCGGACGTGAGGCTGCGCCGGGCCTCCGCGGCGGGTGAGCCGCTGACCCCCGAGGTGATCGAGTGGTCGATCGAGCAGTTCGGTGTCGAGGTCCGCGACCAGTACGGCCAGACCGAGCACGGGATGTTCATCATCAACCCGTGGCACGACTCGCTCCGGGAGGACGTCCGTCCCGGGTCCATGGGAGTGCCGCTTCCCGGGTGGGGCTGCACCGTCCTCGCGGCCGACTCCGACGAGACCGCGCCGGTCGGAGAGCTCGGCCGCGTGGCGATCGACGTCCCCGCCAGCCCGCTCATGTGGTTCACGGGGTACCACGACGCGCCGGAGAAGACGGCCGAGCGGTTCAGCCCGGACGGCCGCTGGTACTACACGGGCGACGCCGCCAAGATCGACGCCGACGGGCACTTCTACTTCTCCAGCCGCGACGACGACGTGATCATCATGTCCGGTTACCGCATCGGCCCGTTCGACGTGGAGTCCGTCCTGGCCAGGCATCCGGACGTCCTGGAGTCGGCGGTCATCGGTGTGCCGGACGACCTGGCCGGCGAGGTGCTCGAGGCGTACGTCGTACTGCGCGACGGTGTCGAGGGCAGCGAGGCCAAGGCGGAAGAACTGCAGAAGTGGGTCAAGACGGAGTTCGCCGCCCACGCGTTCCCCCGGAGGATCCACTTCGCGGGCGAGCTGCCCAAGACGCCGTCGGGCAAGATCCAGCGCTTCCTGCTGCGTAAGGAGCGCGGGGGCCAGAACTAGTTCAAGAATAAAACTATTTCATAAACGGAGGCCAGAGCATAGTCTCGGTCGATGAGTCTCGCTCTCGGCGCCCGCGCCCTCGGGGCGGCGGCGCTGGCCGTCGTCGCCCCCCTCGTCTGCGCTACCGCGGCTGTCCCCGCGGCCGCGAACCCGGTGATCTCCTCGATCGCGCCGGATCCGTCGGTCCAGAGGGGATCGGACGGCGCCTTCCACGTCTACGCGTCGTCGGACGACTGGTCTGACGGTTCCGGGTACCGGCTCATCCCGCACTTCCGGTCCTTCGATCTTCTCGAGTGGGAGTACGTGGGGGACGCCTTCGGCTCCCGTCCCGCGTGGGCGCCGGCGGGGTCGTTCCTGTGGGCGCCGGACGTCCACGTCACCGACGTCGGCGCCGTCATGTACTACACGACGGGCGGGCCGGCCCCCTGCATCGGAATGGCCACCGCACCGGGTATCGAGGGGCCGTGGACCCACGGTGCCGCGCCGATCGTCTGCTTCGGAGCCGGCGCGCCCTATCGGGACCTGGACCCCATGGACCCCGAGGTCGTGTTCCGCCCCGGCGAGGTCCCGGTGATGCTCATGGGCAACTTCGAGGGAATCCACGCGGTGCAGATGAACCCGGCGGGCACCGCTCTCGACGGCGACCCGGTCCTGGTCGCGGGTGCGGGAGTGGAGGCGCCCGCCGTCGTCAGCCGTGAGGGCAGGACGCACCTGTTCACCAGTGCGGGCCTGTGTTGCGACGGCGAGCAGTCGCAGTACCGGGTGCTGGGCGGCCGTGCGGACGACGTGATGGGCCCGTACTCCGATCGGCAGCAGCGCCCCTTGGTGCAGGGGCCGGGTGCCCCGCTGCCCGGAGATGTGATCCTGCAGGGCAGCGACGACTGGGTGGGTCCGGGTCACATCGACGTGACCACCGACGACGCGGGGCAGGACTGGATGCTCTACCACGCCGCGCCCCGGGGCAGCGCCGTGCTCCCCAACGGCGTCCAGCGGCGCTACATGATGCTCGACCGCCTGGACTGGGTCGACGGATGGCCCGTGGTGGGCGACGGCACCCCGTCCTCGACCCGGCCCGCGGATCCCGCCGTCACCCTCCCCGTGCGGCTCACTGCGGTCGGGGCGGCGGTACTGCGGCCGGACCGGGACGGACAGGTTCTCGACGCCTCGGTGCGGATGGACTCGACGGGTTCCGCCTACTCCGGCGAACTGCGCGCGGCCCTCACGGGGCCCGACAAGCGGCGGGTCGACCTGCCGGTCCTCGCCGACGGACAGCAGCGGCCGTCCGTGCCCCAGGCCGTCGGCGCGGGCGCGACCGTGACCCGCGCGCTGACCTTCCGCCCCGAGGCCCCTCTGGCGCCGGGCCGCTACGAGCTCGTCGTGTCAGTGGGCGACGCGGGTGGGCCGGTGCGGGAGCTGGCCGTGTTCGGCCTCGAGGTGGCGCCCGACGGGTCGCTCGCTCTGGGCTCGGGGGCGCTCGGTTCGGCGCCGCTGGGATCACTCGGAGGCTGAACGGCTGACCCGCGCCGGGATCGCGTTTACGGTGGGTGCACAAGCACCCCGGTGGGATGTGTCGGGGTCGGTGACCGGCGAGGAAGTGCGCGATGAACACTGGGGATCAGAAGCGTCCCGAGGGCCGCAGGATGGTGATGGCTCCGCATCTGAAAGGTCTGGATCCGGACCCCGACCGCGGCGCGGAGATCGAACAGAAGTCGCCGGGCGAACGCGATGCGGCCGTACCCCGGGGAGAGTTCGTCCGCAGCGTGATCGGCACCGTCGCCGGGCTCGTGGTGGCCGTGCTGGTGTACCTGGTCATGCCGGGGGATCTGGAGCACAACGCGCGCCTGACCGCGGCGGTGGCCGTGCTACTGGGGATCTGGTGGATGACCGAGTGCATCCCGATCCCCGCCACCGCGCTGGTCCCGTTGATCGCCTTCCCCGTGTTCGCCGAGGGGATCTCGGTCAATGACGTGGGTGCCGAGTACGGCAACAGCATCATCTTCCTGTTCATGGGCGGATTCCTCATCGCGATCGCCATGCAGCGGTGGAATCTGCACCGGCGGATCGCGTTGCTCACCGTCCGGGCCATGGGCACCCGATCCACGCGCGTGGTCGCGGGATTCATGATCGCCACGGCGTTCTTGAGCATGTGGGTGTCCAACACGGCGACCGCCGTGATGATGCTGCCGATCGGGGTCTCCGTGCTCATGCTCGCCACGGATCTGGGGGCCAAACAGGACAGCGATGGGGAGTCGACGGAGCCGGAGGTCGACGCGTCGACCGACACCAACTCGGACGCGGTCAAGGAGGCGGTGATCAGGTCCAACTTCGGCACCGCCCTCATGCTCGGCATCGCCTACGCCGCATCGGTCGGGTCGCTGGCGACGATCATCGGGACCCCGCCGAACACCCTGCTCGCCGGGTACCTCAGCACGGAACACGACGTCCAGCTGGGCTTCGGGCAATGGATGATGGTCGGGCTGCCGCTGTCGACGGTCATGTTGGTCATCACGTGGCTACTGCTCACCAAGGTGTTGTTCCGGCCCGAGATCGAGCGGATCCCGGGAGGACGTGGACTGTTCGACGACGAGCTGGCCAAGCTCGGTCCGATGTCCTCCGGCGAGAAGCGCGTCTCGGCCGTCTTCGTGGCCGCCGCGTTCTCGTGGGTGGCCGTTCCGCTGGTGTTCGAGGACCCGCCGATCTCGGACGCGGGCATCGCGCTGGTCGCGGGCCTGCTGTTGTTCCTGCTGCCGTCGGGTACCGCGCGCGGCGTGCGGCTTCTCACCTGGGACGCCGCACTGGCCCTGCCCTGGGGAGTGCTCCTGTTGTTCGGTGGTGGCCTGGCGCTGTCCGCGCAGTTCTCCGGATCAGGGCTCGCCGACTGGATCGGCGAACAGGCCGGGGCACTCGGCGCCGTGCCGATCATTCTGCTCGTGGTGCTCATCGCGGCCGGGATCACCTTCCTCACCGAGCTGACCAGCAACACCGCCACCGCGGCGACGTTCCTGCCGGTCGCAGGTGGGGTGGCGCTGGGACTCGGGCTCGACCCGATGCTGCTGGCTGTCCCGGTGGCGCTGGCCGCCACCTGCGCCTTCATGCTCCCTGTGGCGACCCCTCCCAACGCCATCGCCTACGGGTCGGGATACGTGACGATCGCCCAGATGATCCGCGGCGGGGTGTGGCTCAACCTCATCGGGATCGTGCTGATCACCTTCGTCACCATGACCCTGGTGGTGTGGGTGTTCGGCCTGACCCTCTGAGGGGGCGCTAGCGTCGGGGGCATGACCGTCGCGCGTACCCCCTCTGTCCGGTCGGCCGTCGAGCCGTTCCACGTCATGAGTGTCCTGGCCGCGGCGGCGCGGCGTCAGGAGACCCACGGCGACGTGATCTCGCTGTGCGCGGGGCAGCCGTCCACCCCGGCTCCCGCCCCGGTACTCGACGCCGCCCGACACGCGCTGGACACCGAGATCCTCGGTTACACCGAGGCTCTCGGCATCCGGCCGCTGCGGGAGGCGATCGCCGGGTACCACCGTCGCCGGGACCGGGTGGACGTGACAGCTGACGACGTCGTCGTCACCACCGGGTCCTCCGGCGGCTTCACAGTGCTCTTCCTGGCCGCGTTCGATCCCGGTGACACGGTGGTCATGGCCCGCCCCGGGTATCCCGCCTACCGCAACACCCTCCAGGCCCTGGGCTGCCGTGTCCACGAGATCGCGTGCGGACCGGACACCCGGTACCAGCCGACGGTCGCCCACCTCGAGGAGGTCACGGCCGCTCTGGGCCACGCGCCCGCCGGTCTCATCGTGGCCAGCCCCGCCAACCCGACGGGCACGATCATCGACGCCGACGAGCTCGCCGCTCTGGCCCGCTGGTGCTCCGACCACGGCACCCTGCTGATCAGCGACGAGATCTACCACGGGGTCACCTACGGCCGGGAGTGCGCGAGTGCGTGGCGCACCAGCCGCGAGTCCGTGGTGATGGGGTCGGTCTCCAAGTACTTCTCCATGACCGGGTGGCGGATCGGGTGGATGCTGCTCCCGGGGTACCTGCGCGACCCGGTCGACCGGCTGGTCGGCAACCTCACCATCTGCCCGCCCGCCCACGCCCAGTTCGCGGCCGTCGCCGCGTTCACGGACGCCGCCGCTGTCGAACTGGACTCCCACGTCGAGCGGTACGCGCGGAACCGTGAACTCGTGTTGGGCCGACTCGGGGAACTCGGAGTGGGAGAGACCGCCCCGCCGGACGGCGCCTTCTACGCGTATTTCGATGTCTCACGCTGGACCAACGACTCGGTGGCGTGGTGCGCGGAGATCCTCGGGCGCACCGGGGTCGCACTGACTCCGGGCATCGACTTCGACACCGTCGACGGCCGGCACACCGTCCGACTCAGCTTCGCCGGGGGCACGGGCGAGATCGCCGAGGCGATGGACCGGCTGGAGGCCGTACTGGTCCCGCAACCGGGTCCCACGGGTTAACGTCGGCGCATGGGTTCCGCCGAGATCATCACCACCATCGTCTACATCGCCCGGCCGTGGCTGCTCCTGCAGGCCCCGCTGACGGTGGATCAGGTCTACCTCAACGCGCGGGATATCCTCGCCGGGTCAACCGGCGGCTCGATGATCTCCTGAGTCTCCTGCGATACTGGGCGGCGTGACCGCCGAATCCACGCCCCGCATCTCCAACGTCCTCGCCTCCCGCTACGCCAGCGAGGAACTCGCGACCCTGTGGTCCGCCGAGCACAAGATCGTGCTCGAGCGGCAGCTGTGGACCGCGGTCCTGCGCGCCCAGCGCGACCTGGGGATCGAGGTCCCCGAGGGCGTGATCGAGGCCTACGAGGCCGTGATCGACCGCGTGGACCTGAAGTCGATCGCCGATCGCGAGCGGGTGACCCGGCACGACGTCAAGGCGCGGATCGAGGAGTTCAACGACCTCGCCGGGCACGAGCACATCCACAAGGGCATGACGAGCCGGGACCTCACCGAGAACGTCGAGCAGCTCCAGGTGGTCCGCTCCCTCGAACTGATCCGGGATCGCGGGGTCGCGGCGGCCCGCCGGCTGGCCGAGCACGCGGTGGCGCAGCGCGACCAGGTCATGGCCGGCCGCAGCCACAACGTCGCCGCGCAGGCCACCACGTTGGGTAAGCGCTTCGCCTCGGCCGCCGATGAGCTGCTGCTGGCGCTCGAGCGTGTGGAGTCGCTGCTGGAGCGGTATCCCCTGCGCGGCATCAAGGGCCCGATGGGCACCGCGCAGGACATGCTCGACCTCCTCGAGGGTGACGCCGGGAAGATGTCGGAGCTCGAGAGCCGGATCGCCGGGCACCTGGGATTCTCCCGGACCCTCGACTCGGTCGGTCAGGTGTACCCGCGCTCCCTGGACCACGAGGTCGTCTCCGCGCTGGTCCAGCTGGGCGCCGGTCCGTCCTCGCTGGCCCACACCATCCGGTTGATGGCCGGTCACGAGCTGGTGACCGAGGGTTTCCAGCCCGGTCAGGTCGGGTCGTCGGCGATGCCGCACAAGATGAACACCCGCTCCTGCGAACGGGTCAACGGACTCCAGGTGGTGCTGCGGGGGTACGGCTCGATGGCGGCCGAGCTCGCCGGCGCCCAGTGGAACGAGGGCGACGTGTTCTGCTCGGTCGTGCGCCGCGTGGCGCTGCCGGATTCGTTCTTCGCCCTGGACGGGATGTTCGAGACCTTCCTGACGGTCCTCGACGAGTTCGGCGCCTACCCCGCGGTGATCGACAAGGAACTGCAGCGGTACCTGCCCTTCCTGGCCACCACCAAGGTCCTCATGGCCGCGGTGCGGGCAGGGGTCGGCCGCGAGGTCGCGCACGAGGCGATCAAGGAGAACGCGGTCGCGGTGGCGCTGGCGATGCGTGAAGAGGGCCGCGAGCCCGACCTGCTGGACCGGTTGGCGGCGGACGGCCGGTTGCCGCTGGACCGTGCGGCGCTCGACGAGGCACTGGCGGACCGCGCGGCGTTCGTCGGTGCGGCGGGGGACCAGGTCGACGCGGTGGTTGCGCGGGTCGAGGCCCTGGTGGACCGCTACCCGGAGGCCGCCGGCTACACCCCGGGTTCGATCCTCTAGCGGGCATCACGCCCCGCCCGCGACCCCCGTCCGGTAGGCCCACACGACGGTCTGCAGCCTGTCCCTGGTCCCGAGCTTGGTCATGGCGCGCCCGAGGTGGGACTTCACGGTCGAGGGCTCGATGTGGAGGGTGGCGGCGATCTCGGCGTTGGACATGCCGTCGGCGAGGAGCCGGACGATGTCGCGTTCGCGGGGGGTGAGGGGGCCGGCGGCCTCCACGGGGTCGGGAGCGGGGCGCCGGCGGGCGAACTCGGCGATGACTCGGCGGGTCACGGCCTGGTCGACCATCCCCTCGCCGCGGGCGAGGCGGCGGATGGCGTGGGCCAGGTCGGTGGGGTCGCAGTCCTTGAGGATGAAGCCGCTGGCCCCGGCCTCGAGGGCGCCGAACACGTAGTCGTCGAGGTCGAAAGTAGTGACGACGAGTACGGCGGGCAGGTCACCGTCGCGTTCGGCGACGATCCGCCGGGTGGCGGTCAGGCCGTCGCCGCCGGGCATCCGGACGTCCATACACACGACGTCGGGCCGGGTGCGACGCACCATGGTGACGGCCTCGGGACCGCTGGCCGCCTCTCCGACCACGTCGAGGTCCGCGGCTTCCTCCAGCAGCACCCGGAAACCGGCCCGCACCACGGCCTGGTCGTCGACGAGCGCGACCCGGATCATGCGCGACCCCCGTGGTCCGTGGTCACCGGGACCCGCAGTCGCACCCGCCACCCGCCGTCGGCGGTCCGACCCGCGTCGAGGGTCCCCCCGACGAGGGCCGCGCGCTCGTGCATGACCGCCAGGCCGGCCCCGCCGTGTGGCCCACCGGTCGGTACCGACCCCTCGGGGGCCGCGCCGTTGTGCACCTCGAGCATCACCCCGCCGGCCTCATAGGTGACCCGCACCGTCACGTCCGCTCCGCGTGCGTGCTGCCGGGCGTTCGTCACGGCCTGCTGGGCGACCCGGAACACCGACACGTCGGCGAGGGTCGGCAGGGGAACCGGGTCGCCGACGTACTCGAGTGTCACGTGATCACCGAGGGCCCGGGCCGTGCGGGTCAGGTGGTCGAGGGCCGCGACCCCCGGCACGGGCGCCAGGCCGTCACGGTCCCCGGCCTCCTCGTAGTCCTCGCGCAGCAGCCCGACCATCTGCCGCAGGTTGTCGAGCGTCTCGCGGCCCTGATCCCGCAACCACACGGCCCCGGCCCGGGCGGCATCGGGGTCGCGGGTCACGAGTCTCTCCACGGCCGCGGCCTGGACGACCATCCCCGACAGGTGGTGAGCGGCGACGTCGTGCAGCTCGCGGGCCAGGCGCGCCCGCTCCTCTGCGACGGCCGAGCGTACCCGGGTGTCCCGGTCGCGTTCGAGCTGGTCGGCGCGCTCCTGCACGAGCCGTAGATGGTCGCGTCTCGTGGCGAGATACACCCCGAGCAGCACCGATGCCATCCACACCACCACCGCGGAGATCACGTGCTCGACCGCCACCCCGACTCCTGCGCCCCGGGCGAGGGAGACGACCGTGACCGCAACGGCCTCGACCGCGGCCGCAGCACCGGCCATCCGCAGCGCCCGCCCGGCCGGGTACAGCGTCCCGATGGTCACCGCGACCACGACCCCCGCGACGCTCCTTACCGACACCTCGGGGTCGAGCGCCACCAGTGCGACCTGAGTCGCGATCGTCACCACCACGCACAGCCCCACCCGCACCCGGCGCAGCACGAGGGCCAGGGACTGGACCACGACAATCACGACGAACCACGTCACCGTCCCATCGCGGGGCGCGAGGTCGGCCGGGGCGTGCCGCATGGCGATCAGGACGGCCGCGGCCATGACGACGGCGATCCCTACGGCAAGCAGCGCGTCACGGGCCAACGGACCACGAACACCCAGGCGGGTCAGGCGAGCATCCCACCAGGCCCCGGGGGCCGTGAGCTGGTCGGTGCGCATGACGGACATCCTGTCGTACCGGGCCGTCAGTAGCTGATGTCAGGGGACACGAGGAGGAACTCGTACGCGCCGAACGAGAACGCGGCGAACCCCAGCAGCACCGCGGCCGACGTGGTCAGCCGGAACCAGCCCGAGCGGGTCCGGACCTCGTCCGTCAACCGCCACACCGCGCCCAGGAGGCCGAGCATGCCGAGGGCGGTGAGCGCCTGCGCGGTCCGGATCACCGCCTCCGGTAGCGGTCCCATGCCCAGCACGGCGACGAAGACGTACACCCAGGTGAGGAGCCCCAGCACCGCTGACAGTGCAGCGACCCGGGTCAGGGTGCGCGGAAGCCGGGTCGGGCCACCGCTCAGGAGGTCACTGTCTGTGGCAGCACTGTCCGGGGACCGACGCCGGGAGCGTATCCATCGCACGAGGGCCCCGACGGGCCACGCGAGGGCGGTCACCAGCAGCAGTACGACACCACCGGCGAGGGCCGGCAGCGCCACGGCCCGGGCCGTGCTCAACGGCATCAGCGACATCGCCGAGTCGTGGCTGATGAGTTGCACCCGGTCGTCGTCGTCCGTGTGCACCGCGAGGACCCGGTGGCCGTCGACTTCCCGGTACAGCCACGGTTCGACCTCCTCGTAGACGGTGGGGGCCAGCCCCACACCGGCCGAGAACCGCACCCGGTCACCATCGACAACCGCCGCCTCGATCGGCTGGAGGGGCCCGGCGATGGTGAGGAAGGTGGTGTGGAACCCGCGCGTGCTCTCGTACGTGCCGGCCAGGGCCCGGGCGTGGGCTGCCCGGGTGGTGGCGTCGACGGTGCCGGGGGCGGACTCTCCGGAGGGGAAGTACCGGTCTGCGAAGCCGTCGAGGAGCTCCTCACGCAGCAGGAGGGCGGCGGCGTCGGTTCCGGTGCTGTTGAAGGACATGTAGATGCCCGTGTCGTCGTCGGGCCACAGCTGCGCGTGGGAGTGGAAGGCGAGGGTGTCGCCGCCGTGACCGACGACGGCCCGACCATTGCGGGACTCGTCGAACCAGCCCAGACCCATCCGCGGACCGGCGGCCAGGGCGCCCAGGGAGTCGGCGTCCAGAGCGGGTTCCCGCATGAGCTCACGAGCCTCGTCGCCGAGGATCTCGGTGCCGGTGCCGGTGCCGGTGCCTGTGCCTGTGCCTGTGCCTGCGGAGTGACCGAGGTGCGCGAGCATGAACCGGGCCATATCCGTGGCCGTCGCGCTCAACGACCCCGCGGGCGGCACCCCGACCACCTCGAAGGGGATCGCCGCCCCGTCCGATGTCGGGTACCCCAGGGCGACGTGCGCCGCCAGGTTCTCCGGGAGAGGCTGGGCGAAGGACGAGGACGCCATCCCGGCGGGGGCGAGGACGTTCTGGTCGACGTAGTCCTCGAACGGCACGCCGCTCACGGTCTCGACCACGTACCCGGCGAGCGCGTAGCCGTAGTTCGAGTACGCGGGCGTGGTGCCCGGCTCGTACACCTGGGCGGGTGGTTCCTCCACCAGGGAGCGTCGCAGGTCCACCGCCACGCCCGGGGTACCGAAGAGCCCGGCGGCGCGCTCCTCGTAGCCGGGGGTGTGGCTGAGCAGGTGCCGTAACGTCACTGGGTGCTCGTGAGGCAGGTCCAGGCCGGTGTACTGCTCGACGTCGGTGTCCAGGTCGACCTCGCCGCGTTCGACGAGCTGCATGACCGCTGTCGCGGTCACCACCTTCGACACGGACCCCACCCGGAACAGGGTGGTGTCCGGATCGACGGCGGTGCCGGCGGCGACGTCGGCCTCACCGAACCCGCGGGCGGTGAGGATCTCACCGTCGTGCACGACGGACACCGTCGCCCCCGCGATCCGCCCGGACTCGAGCGCCGCCGGGATCGTCCGGTCGAGCCACGCGTCGACGTCGGCGCGGGTCAGGCCCTCGGACGAGGCCGTTGGGGAGGCTGCCGGGTCGGGTGGCTCCGCCGACCCGCACGCGCCGAGCGTCGCGAGCACGACCGCGCCGAGGGCGACGACCGCCGCACCGCGTGCGTTCCGACGACGGGGCGTGGGTGCCGGCGCCGGGGCTGGTGGGGTGGTGACCACGGGGACCTCCTGTGCAGCGAGCGTCCGGACGGGTTCCGGGCGGATCTCTCGCCGACTCCATGCTGGTCCACGCGTGGCCCCCGGTCTTGAGTCCCGAGGAGGAAACCCGGTTGCGACCTTTGGGGGAGGAGGACGGCCTCCGGGCGCTAGTCTCGGCCCATGCGCGAGACCGTCATCCCCGTCCCCGGTACCTCAGGCCTGCAGGCGACCCTGCACCACGCCGAGGAGCCCCGAGCCATGGTGCTCCTGGTCCACGGCTTCGGTGAGCACTCCGGGCGGTACGGTCGGACCGTCCGGTTCCTGGTGGACCGCGGCGTCAACGTGGTCACCTACGACCTCCGGGGCCACGGCACGGCTCCCGGGCCGCGGGCCAGGGTCGCGACGGAGGCCCACATCCGGGACAACCTGGCCGTCCGTGACGCCGTCCTGGAATGGTGCCGCTCCCCGGAGGGCGGCGGGACCGAGTCCCTCCCGCGTCTACTGATGGGGCACTCGATGGGCGGGTTGATCGCGGGGGAGTCCGCTCTCCGGCGTCCGTGGGATCTGACCGGCCTGATCCTGTCCTCGCCCGGCCTCGTCGTCGGCGAGGGAACCCCGGCGCCGCTCCGGGCGGCGGCCCCGGTGATCGCCCGTCTCCTCCCGTTCCTCCCGGTGGAGAAGCTGGACCCGCACGAGATCTCGCGCATCCCGGAGTACGTGGCGGACTACACCTCGGACCCGCTCGTGCACCACAAGGGGGTGCCGGCCCTGACAGCGGGGACGCTGCTCGCGGGTGGACAGAGGTTCCTGGAGCGGTCGAGCGCTCTGCGGCTGCCGACCCTGGTGATCAACGGATCGGCGGACTCCATCACCTCACCCAGGGGTGCCCGGCGATTCGCCCAGGTCGCGGGATCGGACCACGACCCGCGGCCGGAGATCATCTACCGGGAGTTCGAGGGTGGACTGCACGAGCTGTTCAACGACCTGTGCGCGGACGAGGCGTACGCGGCGCTCGGGGAGTGGCTGGACGCGCGGCTGGGCTGAGCGCACTCGTCCGGGCTCATACCGCTCGTCCGGCGGGGCGGCCGGACGGGCGCCGACTACGCTGGCCCCATGCGACCTGAGCTCTCCTCCTACCGCCATCTCGCCGCCGGGAAGGTCCGCGAGTTATACGAGATCGACGGCGAGACGCTGCTCCTGGTGGCCACCGACCGCATCTCGGCGTACGACCACGTGCTGAGCACGCCGATCCCCGACAAGGGACGGGTGCTCACCGCCATGAGCGCCTACTTCTTCGACGCACTGGACGTACCGAACCACCTGGCCGGGCCCCTCGACGACGAGCGGATCCCCGCCGAGGTGCTCGGCCGGGCGATGGTGGTGCACCGCCTCGACATGGTGCAGGCCGAGTGCGTGGCCCGCGGCTACCTGACCGGGTCCGGGATGGCCGAGTACCGCGAGTCGGGGTCGGTGTGCGGCGTCGAACTGCCCGAAGGGCTCGTCGAGGCCAGCCGACTGCCGGAGCCGATCTTCACCCCGGCCACCAAGGCCGCGGTGGGCGACCACGACGAGAACATCTCGTTCGAGCAGCTTTGCGGGATCGTCGGCGACGAGCTCGCCGACCGGCTGCGGACCGCCACCCTGCAGGTGTACGAGCGGGCGGCCGGGATGGCGGCGGACCGTGGGGTGCTGCTGGCGGACACCAAGTTCGAGTTCGGACTGTCCGACGGCGAGCTGATCCTGGCCGACGAGGTGCTCACCCCGGACTCCTCGCGCTACTGGCCGGCGGACGGTTACCACCAGGGACACGTCCAGCCGAGCTTCGACAAACAGTACGTACGCGACTGGCTCACCGGCCCGGACTCGGGCTGGGACCGGGCCTCTGATTCCCCGCCGCCCCCGCTACCGCCGGAGGTGGTCGAGGCCACCCGCGCACGGTACATCGAGGCCTACGAGCGGATCTCCGGCCTGCGGTTCTCGGACTGGCTCGGCGGTGAGTCCGCATGAGCGACTCCGACACCACCGACTCCGACACCACCACCACCGGCGCTGACACCACCACCGACCAGCAGGTGCCCACGCCCCCGTCGGCCGAGCGCCGGCCCCACCGCCGCGAGCACCACGGCCGGGTCTTCGTGGACGACTACGAGTGGCTGCGCGACAAGGACGCCCCGGCCACCCGCGCGTACCTGGAGGCGGAGAACGCGTACACGGACGCGATGACGGCCGGTCAGAAGCCGCTCGAGGACGAGGTCTACGAGGAGATCCGGTCCCGCGTCAAGGAGACCGACATGTCGGTTCCCGTCCGGGCCAGCGGCTGGTGGTACTTCTCCCGCACCTCGGAGGGCCTGTCCTACGCGCGGCACTGCCGCGTGCCGGTGCCGCCCGAGTACGTGGCGGACGCCGACGACCCGGCCGGATGGGTTCCGCCGGAGGTCTCGCCCGGCGTCGAGCTGCCCGGGGAGCAGTTGCTACTGGACGGCAACGCCGAGGCCGAGGGGCACGAGTACTTCGCGCTCGGCGCGTTCTCGGTCAGTCACGACGGCCGCGTGCTGGCCTGGGCCACGGACACCGAGGGCGACGAGCGCTACACACTGCGATTCCGGTCACTGCACCCGGATTACACGGCACCGGACGAGGAGATCTCGGGTATCGCGGCCGGTGTGACCTGGTCGCGCGACGGGCGGTACGTGTTCTACGTGACGGTCGACGAGGCGTGGCGCCCCGACACCGTGTGGCGACACCGCCTGGGAACGACCCGGGACGACGACGACACGGTGTTCCACGAGCCCGACGAGTCCTACTGGATCGGGGTGGGTGAGACACGCAGCGAGAAGTACCTGCAGATCGCCGCGGGGTCCAAGATCACCACCGAGGTGTGGTGCCTGGACTCCGCTGATCCGGCGGGCGAGTTCTGGTGCGTGCGCCCTCGCGAGGAGGGTATCGAGTACGACGTGGAGCACGCGGTCGTCGGCGGCGAGGACCGGTTCCTCATCACCCACAACGCCGGTTCGCCCAACTTCGCGGTGGTCGAGGCTCCGGCCGGGCCGGTCGAGACCGACTTCCGCGAACTGGGCGCGCTCGTGCCGCACCGCGATGACGTCCGGGTCGAGGGGGTCGACGCGTTCGCTCGCGTGCTGGTGCTGGGGTACCGGGAGGGGGCGCTGCCACGGTTCGCCCTGATGCCCCTGGATCCGGCGTCCACCGGGGGCGAGGTGGCGTATTCGGAGTTCACCCCTGTGGAGTTCGACGAGGAGCTGTTCACGTCCGGCCCGGGGTCGAATCCCGAATGGGACGCGCCGGTGCTGAGGTTCGGGTTCGGCTCGTTCGTCACCCCGGGCCGCGTCTACTCGTTGGCGTTGGCCACGGGGGAGCGGACCCTGCTCCGCGAGCAGGAGGTCCTCGGCGGCTACGACCCGGCCGGGTATGTGCAGCGCCGGGACTGGGCCACCGCCGAGGACGGCACCCAGGTGCCGATCTCCCTGGTGATGTCGGTGGACACGGCCGCGCGGATCGACGCCGGCGAGCAGGTTCCGACCCTGTTGTACGGCTACGGCTCGTACGAGACCAGCATCGACCCGGCGTTCTCGGTGGCCAGGCTCTCGCTCCTCGACCGCGGCATGGCCTACGCGGTGGCGCACGTTCGCGGGGGCGGTGAGATGGGGCGCCTCTGGTACGAGCAGGGCAAGACCCTGACCAAGCGGGCCACGTTCACCGACTTCATCGACTGCGCACGCCATCTCATCGACAGTGGCCTGACCGCACCGGACCGCCTGGTGGCGGAGGGCGGCAGCGCCGGCGGCCTGTTGATGGGCGCGGTGGCCAACCTCGCGCCGGAGCTGTTCGTCGGGATCCAGGCGGTGGTGCCGTTCGTCGATCCGCTCACCTCGATCCTCATGCCGGAACTGCCGCTCACGGTGATCGAGTGGGACGAGTGGGGGGATCCGCTGCACTCCGAGGAGGTCTACGACTACATGGCCTCGTACGCACCGTACGAGAACGTGGAGGCCAAGGACTATCCCGCGATCCTCGCGGTGACCTCGCTCAACGACACCCGGGTGCTCTACGTGGAGCCCGCGAAATGGGTGGCCAAACTGCGCGCGGTGTCGACCTCGGCCGATTCGGCGGAACGCCCGGTGCTGCTGCGCTGCGAGATGAGCGCCGGCCACGGCGGAGTGTCCGGTCGCTACGAGCGGTGGCGCCAGACGGCGTTCGAGTACGCGTGGACGGTCCGCACGGCCGGGGCCGGGTAGGGTCCCGCCCTCCTCCCGTCCCACCCCCGGGGTGGACTCACTGTTCTTCGGACTCTGCGGGGTCCATCGTCCCGGCCATCGCGGCGGCGGGGATGATCCCGCCGACGAAGACCGCCAGGATCGCCAGTCCGCCCATCGCGTAGGCGAGTCGGTGGCCGTCGCCGAGTTCCAGGGTCGAGCCGAAGACCAGCACGAGCCCGATCACGAAGCAGATCCCGACGAGCACCGACAGCGCGGTCGACCTGGCGTGCAACAGGGTCTGCGTCTCGAACTCGTCGAGGTAGCGCGGGGGCGCGGAGTCCTTGACGTCGATGACCGTGCGCAGCATCGTCCACACGGTGCAGATCGCCACGGTCATGGGCAGCCAGGCGATCACGATCGGGAGCCAGAAGAACCCGGCGACGGCGATCGCCGCCATGACCGCGACGCACGCCCAGTTCAACCGGACGAGCAGTCGGCGGCGTTCCGGGGTGCGCCACGAGCCCAGGCTGGTGGCGAGCCGGGCGACGTTCTTCTCGTAGCGGCGTTCGGCGGCGGTCAGGGTGTCGTCGGTGACTGTGGTCACGGTGTGTCCTCTCGGCTGCGGCGGTACATCTCGGTGGACATCGGCTGGAACTCCTCCCGGGAGAAGACGGCCTCGACGGGAAGGTCGAACACCGCGCAGATGCGGAAAGCCAGATCCAGGCTGGGGTAGTGGTCGCCCCGTTCGAGCGCCCCCACGGTCTGGGGGTTGACCTCGATCCGTTCCGCGAGTGCGGCCCGGCTGAGTCGGTGCTCGGCCCGCAGCACGCCGATCCGGTTGAAGATGGGGAGCTTTTCTCCCCGTCGCACTGGGCTCATGCAATGCAGTGTTGTAAAAACCCAACGATCTGTCAAGTCTGACGACCGCGTAAGCTGGCTCACATGAGCAGCCTCCACGACATCACCTTCACCACCATCGACGGCGAGCAGGCCCGACTCGGTGACTACGCGGGGCACGCCGTCCTGGTGGTCAACGTGGCCAGCGAGTGCGGGCTCACCCCGCAGTACGAGGGTCTGCAGGAACTGGCCGACGACTACCGGGATCGCGGGTTCTTCGTGCTCGGGTTCCCCTGCAACCAGTTCATGGGACAGGAGCCCGGCGACGAGGACGCGATCAAGGAGTTCACCAGCGAGAAATACGGAATCACCTTTCCCTTGGCGAGCAAGGTCAACGTCAACGGGCCGGACCGCCACCCGCTGTACGCCCACCTGACCGCGGTGGCCGACGCCGACGGTGAGGCCGGTGACGTGCAGTGGAACTTCGAGAAGTTCCTGCTCTCCCCGACGGGCGAGATCGTGGGCCGCTTCCGCCCCAAGGTCGAGCCCGGTGCCCCCGAACTCACCGAGGCGATCGAGGACGTGCTCCCCGTCTGACCCGGCTCCGGGCCGTCCCGTCCGGCCCGGTCATCGGGCGTACACCTCGTCGTCGTCATCCCGTCATCCCCGGCTGCGACGATGCGCGAATGACATCGCGCCCACCCGCACCGCGTTCCGTGACTCCCCGCCTCATCGTCTCGGTCTCGGGGCTGCGCGACTCCACGCTCGCCGGCGCCGTCGACCTTGTCGGGGAACTCGAGCGCCGCTCCGTCCCCGTCTCGCTTCTCGTCGCGCCGAGGCGGGGGCGCGAGTACCGGATGACCGATGATCAGGCCACTCAGGGATGGCTACGTCACCGCCGCCAGCAGGGCGACTCGATCGTGCTGGGCGGCTATGACGAGGCCGCGACCAGGCCGCGCCGGCCCGAGTTCGCCTCCATCGGACCCGCGGAAGCGGCCGTCCGTCTGTCCGCCGCCGATCGGATCATGGCCGACATGGGCCTCCGGACGAGGCTGTTCGCCCCGCCGAGGTGGAACGCGTCCCCGGGCTGTCTCGAGGCGTTGCCCGGGGCGGGCTTCCGGGTCTGCGCCTCACTCACCGGCATCCATGACGTGGTCCGCGGGACCACGGAGCGTGGCCGGGCGCTGTCGATCGGCGAGGGGTTCGTCACCGACGCCTGGTGGTGCCGCGCCCTCGTCTCCGCGGCCGGCCGGACGGCGGCGGCCGGCGGGCTCGTACGCATCAACGTGTCCGCCAAGCAGCTCGAGCGCAAGGCGCCCCGGTCCGCGCTGCTTGACGCGGTGGACAGGGTGATCGGCGAACACGGAGCCGAGGCCGGCCGCTACGAGTGGCCCACGGTCGCACTGGTCCGCGCGGCCTGAGCGGAGGCGTGGCCCGCGGGGACTGAGCGGAGGCGTGGCCTGCGGGGCCCGAGCCGTTCGGTGGCCCCGCCGACTCCGGGTAGGATCGGCGGTCGAGCCCCGGTTGACCCGGGTCCGCCCTGAGTTTCACCCCAGTGTGTCAATCCTGTGCTTCACCCCGCGTTTCAACCGATCGAGGAGTTCCACCGTGGCCCGAGTCGTCGTCGAAGTCATGCCCAAGGCCGAGATCCTCGATCCGCAGGGCCAGGCCATTCACCGGGCACTGGGTCGTCTCGGCCACGCAGGCGTCACAGACGTCCGGCAGGGCAAGCGGTTCGAGCTCGAGGTCGCCGACGACGTGTCGGACACCGAGCTCGGGGAGATCGCCTCGTCGCTTCTCGCCAACACGGTGATCGAGGACTGGAAGGTCGTTCGCGTGGACACCGCCGAGGTGGCCTCGTGACCGCACGGATCGGCGTCATCACTTTCCCCGGCACACTCGACGACATCGACGCCTCGCGGGCCGTCACCAGGGCCGGCGCGGAGGCCGTCTCGTTGTGGCACGACGACGCGGACCTCAAAGGCGTTGACGCCGTGGTGGTGCCCGGCGGCTTCTCCTACGGCGACTACCTGCGCTGCGGTGCGATCGCCTCGATGGCTCCCGTCATGGGTGAGGTCATCACGGCTGCCAGGGGTGGCATGCCGGTGCTGGGTATCTGCAACGGTTTCCAGATCCTGTGCGAGGCCGGCCTTCTGCCCGGCGCACTCGGCCGCAACCGCGACATGCACTTCGTGTGCCGCGACGAATGGCTGCGGGTGGAGAACACCGGCACCGCGTGGACCAACCGGTTCGAGGAGGGGGCGGAGATCCTCATCCCCCTCAAGTCCGGGGAGGGCCGGTACATGGCCACCGCCGAGACTATCGAGCAGCTAGAGGGCGAGGGGCGCGTGGTGTTCCGCTTCGCGGGCGACGCCCCCAACGGCTCGACCAACGGCATCGCCGGCATCTGTTCCGAGAACGGACGTGTGGTGGGCCTCATGCCTCATCCCGAGCACGCCATCGACCCGCTGACCGGGCCCTCCGACGACGGCCTGGGGCTTTTCCTGTCGGCCCTCGACGCCGTGGTCACCGTCTGACTCGGGCGCCGCGCCCATAGCGAAGGGCCCGCCGGGAGATCTCCCTGCGGGCCCTTCACATCTGTCGGATCAGAGTCCGAACGGGTTTCCCATGGTGCTGCCGAGATCCGCGCCGACGCCGGCGGCGATCCCGAGGAGCAGGTTGGGCAGACCGAGCACGGTCTGGAGAATGGTGTCCACGGCGGACGAACCGATGCCGTCGACGCTGCCGAGGGTCTCGACGCTGAAGGGGATGGTGACGTCGGCGATCGAACCGGTGAGGTCCATGGGGTCTCCTTGGGGTAGCCGCCCCGAGCGGACTCAGGGCGAGTGCCGGCGACCCGGATGGTCGCGCGTGCCAGATGATTCTGCACCCTTAGTTAGGCACATGTTCATCATTGGTCACACCAGTGGCATGAATCACTCCGGCCCCATGGTCGGGCTGGTTCGCGTCAGGATGTCAGGCCGGGACGGGGAAGACTCCCGTGCTGCCCAGGTCCCCACCGAAGCCGCCGATGAGCATCAGCAGGGAGTTGTAGAGGTACACGGGGGTCGTGACCAACGTGTCGAGGAACGCCGAACCGGTGCCACCCTCCAGGCTGCCGTAGATGGTCTCGAAAGCCGTGTTGCCTGCGTCTAGAAGCGAACCGGTGAGGTCCATGGGGGTCTCCTCAGAGTCGTCGCCCCGGCTTGTGTGGCCGGGGCGAATGCCGGCGACCCGGGTGGTCGCGCGCGCGTGATCATTGTGCACATCCATCTGGGCGCATGCTCAACTTTCGCCCCGTGGGTGACAGGTTCCTCACCGCTCCGCGTCAGAGCCCCGACACTGGGCTCACGCGGGTCAGATACCGGCGCTACCGGTGCTGCCCAGGTCGCCCCCCAGGCCCCCGATGAACATCAGGACGATGTTGTAGGCGAACGCCGGGGCTGTGGCCAGGGTGTCGATGAACGCCGAGCCGGTGCCTTCGAAACTGCCGTAGAGGACGCCCAACAACGGGAACTGCCGAGTTCGGATCGTGACCCACTCCTGTGCGCGGTCGCGAATCACGTGCGATGCGGTAGAACCGTGGGGTGAGTGAATCCAGCAACCAGCCCGTGTCCACGTCCGACAAGGCCGACAGGCCGTTCGACATCGTCCTCTACGGTGCGACCGGGTTCACCGGCGGCCTGGTCGCCGACTACCTGTTGCGGAACATCCCCGAGGGTGGCGCGTGGGCTGTGGCCGGGCGGTCGCGGGTCAAGCTGGACGCCCTCGTGGCCCGGCTCGCGGCCGAGATGCCGGATGTCCCGGCTCCGGGGGTCGTGGTGGCCGACACCGAGGACCCGGGGTCGCTCGCGGACATGGCCCGGGCAGCCCGCGTCGTCATCACGACCGTCGGCCCGTACCTCGAGTACGGCGAGCCGCTCGTCGCCGCCTGCGTCGCCGCGGGCACGGACTACGTGGACCTGACCGGTGAGCCCGAGTTCGCCGACCGCATGTACCTCGACTACCACGACAAGGCCGTGGCCTCCGGCGCGCGGATCATCCACGCGTGCGGATTCGACTCCATCCCCCACGACATGGGGGTGTTCTACACGATGAAGCAGGTCCCGGAGGGCGTACCGGTGGCCGTCTACGGTGCGGTACACGCCGATGCCCAGTTCTCCGGTGGCACGTTCCACTCGGCCATCGGCCAGTTCGCCAGACTCCGCGAAGCCGGTCGCACCGCGAAGGCGCGGCGCAAGAAGGAGGGCAGGGTCGAGGGGCGGCGCATCAAGTCGGTGACGGGCAAGCCCCACCACGACAGTGTGCTCGGCCGGTGGCTGGTGCCACTGCCCACCATCGACCCGCAGATCGTGCTGCGGTCCGCGGCCGCGTTGGAGAGCTACGGCCCGGACTTCACCTACGCGCACTACGCCTCGGTCGGCTCGCCGGTGACCGCGACGGCCGGCATGGTCGGGATCGGGGCGTTGACCGTGGGCGCGCAGATCGGCCCCCTCCGGTCGCAGATGCTCAAGCGCATCGACCGCGGTGCCGGGCCGAGCGAATCGCGGCGTGCCCGTTCCTCGTTCGACGTGACCTTCGTGGCGCTCGCGGGCGGGCGCCGGGTGGTCACCCGTGTCTCGGGCGGCGACCCCGGGTACACCGAGACCTCCATGATGCTCGCGGAGTCCGCGCTGTGCCTGGCGTTCGACGACCTGCCCGAGCTCGCAGGTCAGCTCACCACCGCGCAGGCGATGGGCGAGGCGTTGCTGGAGCGCGTCGAGCGTGGCGGCCTCACCTTCGAGGTCCTGTCCACCTAACCCCGCCCGGGAGCGGATCCACCCAGCCCCGCCCGGGAGCGGATTCGCCGGTGGGTGACCGCCGACTAGACTCGGCCGGGTGACCACTCACGTCGACTCCGTCTCGCACGCCACCGACACCCCTGAACTGGACCAGCCCTGGGCCGAACTCGGGCTCAAGCAGGACGAGTACACCCGCATCCGGGAGATCCTGGGCCGCCGGCCCACGGACGCCGAGCTGGCCATGTACTCGGTCATGTGGTCGGAACACTGCTCGTACAAGTCGTCCAAGGTGCACCTGCGCTACTTCGGCGAGACCACCACGGACGAGATGCGCTCCACCATGCTCGCGGGGATCGGCGAGAACGCCGGCGTGGTGGACATCGGCGACGGCTGGGCCGTGACGTTCAAGGTGGAATCGCACAACCACCCGTCCTACATCGAGCCGTACCAGGGCGCCGCGACCGGGGTCGGCGGCATCGTTCGCGACATCATGGCGATGGGCGCGCGCCCCGTGGCGGTCATGGACCAGTTGCGCTTCGGCCCGGCTGACGCCGACGACACGCACCGCGTGCTCCCGGGCGTCGTGGCGGGGGTCGGCGGCTACGGCAACTGTCTCGGCCTGCCGAACATCGGTGGCGAGACGGTCTTCGACGAGTCCTACGCCGCCAACCCGTTGGTCAACGCGCTGTGCGCGGGCGTGATGCGGGTCGAGGACCTGCACCTGGCCTTCGCCTCCGGCACCGGCAACCGGATCATCCTCTTCGGCGCCCGCACCGGCCTGGACGGCATCGGCGGGGTCTCGGTCCTGGCCTCGGAGACCTTTGAGGAGGACGAGCACGGCGCGCCCGTCAAGCCCCGGAAGCTCCCCAGCGTCCAGGTGGGCGACCCCTTCGCGGAGAAGGTGCTCATCGAGTGTTGCCTGGACCTGTACCGCGACCAGCTCGTGGTGGGCATCCAGGATCTGGGAGGCGCAGGGCTGGCGTGCGCCACCTCCGAGCTCGCGGCGGCCGGTGACGGCGGGATGCACATCGTCCTGGACAACGTGCCGCTGCGCGCCGAGGGCATGACGGCCGCGGAGATCCTCTCCAGCGAGTCCCAGGAGCGGATGTGCGCCGTGGTGGCGCCGGAGAACGTGGACGAGTTCATGGCGGTGTGCCGCCGCTGGGACGTTCTGGCCACCGACATCGGTGAGGTCACCGACGGCGACCGGCTCACCATCGAGTTCCGCGGCCGGACCGTGGTCGACGTCCCCCCGCGCACCGTGGCGCACGACGGCCCGGTCTACGAGCGCCCCCTGGAGCGCCCGGCGGACCAGGACGCGTTGCAGGCCGACACGACCACCGCACTGGCGCGCCCGTCCACCGGCGACGACCTGCGCCGGACTTTGCTCGACATGGTCGCCAGCCCCGCACTCTGTTCGCGCAAGTTCATCACCGAGCAGTACGACCGGTACGTGCGCGGCAACACTGTCCTCGCGGAGAACGCCGACGGCGGGGTCCTGCGGATCGATGAGGAGTCGGGCCGCGGCATCGCGCTCTCCACCGACGCCTCGGGTCGGTACACCCGACTCGACCCGTACACCGGCGCGCGCCTCGCGCTGGCCGAGGCGTACCGCAACGTCGCCGTCACCGGCGCCACACCGGTCGCCGTGACCAACTGCCTGAATTTCGGCTCACCGGAGGACCCCGGCGTCATGTGGCAGTTCCGCGAGGCCGTCCACGGACTGGCCGACGGATGCGCCGAACTCGGGATCCCCGTGACCGGCGGCAACGTCTCGTTCTACAACCAGACAGGGTCCACGCCGATCCTCCCCACGCCCGTCGTGGGAGTGCTCGGTGTGATCGACGACGTCGCCCGTCGCACCCCGACCGCCTTCGGCGACACCCCGGGGGAGAGCGTCTACCTGCTGGGACAAACCAGGGACGAGCTCGACGGATCGATCTGGGCGCAGGTCGCGCACGACCACCTGGGAGGCATGCCCCCGACCGTGGACCTGCGGTGGGAGGCCACGCTCGCCCGGATCCTGTCCACGTGCTCCAAGGACGGCCTGATCACCGGCGCTCATGACCTGTCGGAGGGCGGGCTCGCCCAGGCGCTCGTGGAGTCGGCCCTCGCGGGGGAGTGCGGCCTCCGGGTGGTGCTGCCGGCCGACGCCGACCCGTTCGTCTGGCTGTTCTCCGAGTCGGCCGGCCGCGTGATCGTGTCGGTTCCCCGGGGCGAGGAGATCCGCTTCCAACAGATGCTCACCGCACAGGACATCCCCCACACCCGGATAGCCGTCACCGACCCGGATTCGGGGACCTTCGAGGTGCAGGGACAGTTCACGCTGACCACCGACGAGTTGCGCGCCGCACACGAGGGAACGCTGCCGGCGCTGTTCGGCGTCGACCCGGTCTGAGACCGGACCGGTCCGGGCCTGAGTCGAACCGGTCGGACGCGGCCTGATGCGTGATCTCCGCAGACGGGAGCGTCTACTCGCGGTGGTCCTGTCCGGAACGGCGGGTTTTGTCGACGCGGTCGGCTTCCTCGTGGTGGGCGGCTACTTCGTGTCGTTTATGAGCGGTAACTCCACGCGAATGGTCGTCGACCTGGCGGAGGGAGACTACGGGGGCGCGGGCATCGCCGCCGTCGTCCTGGTCTCGTTCTTCCTCGGGGCGGTCTCCGGGGCGGTGGTCACCCGCCGCCGCAACCTCGACGACCGCCCGGCCGTCCTGGGTCTGGTCGCGTTCCTGCTGCTCTCGGCGCTCGCGCTGCACTGGGCCACCACCGCCGAGATCGTGGGGGTGCCGGTGTCGATGGCGGTGGTCGCGGCGTCGATGGGCGCGATGAACTCGGTGTTCCACTCCCGGGGCGAGGTCTCGCTGGGGGTCACCTACATGACCGGCGCGGTGGTCAAGTCCGCTCACCGGTTGGTCGATGCGCTGGCCGGGGGCTCGTGGGCGCCCTACCGGCAGCAGGTCGCGCTGTGGGCCGCGCTCGTGCTGGGCGGCATGGCGGGGGCGGTGTTCCAGGTGGGGCTCGGGGTGGCCGCGCTGGGCGTCGCGGCCGCGGTCGTGACCGGCGCGCTGGTCGTGACCGTCTGGTTCCGCGGACGGGAGTACCGCAGGGCCTGAGGTCAGGGGTCAGCCTCGTCGTCGTGCCCGGATGTAGGACTCGCGCGCGGCGAGGCCGTGGACCACCTCGTCGATCATGGGTCGCACGAACCGTGCCCGGTGTGCGGCGTCCGATGCCGCCGCCGCGGCCAGGTTGAGGGCGGAGAAGGCGGCGAGGGTCAACGAGACGCGCACCAGGGTGACGCTGACCGGGACGCCGGCCAACAGGCCCCCCAGATCCTCGGTGGGCCGCAGCGTCCACCGGGTCTCGGTGGCCTCCGGGATCGCTATCCAGCCCAGGAACACGAAGAACAGGAAGACCAGGCAGGCGAACAACATCGCCTGGATGAGGGTGGCCAGTACCGGCACCAGCAGGATGTTGATCCGTTCGGACAACCGCAGTTCGCGGCCCGGCGCCCGCGCCTCCAGCTCCTCGTGCAGGTCGTCCCGTGTGGTGATGGCCACGAGCAGCGCGGTGAGCAGACCCATCACGCCCACCACGGCGAAGGTCCGCGGCCAGGACAGGGCCACCATCACCTGCCAGATCTCCGCACTGAAGAACAGGAAGAGCACGGCCAGCATGAGGACGGGGAGCACTCTTGCCACCATGTGGCCGGTGGTGCCCAGCTCGCGCCGTACCCGCCGCGCGGCCCACCGCACCAGCGAGCCCGCGCCGAAGTAGGTACCCACCAGGACCCCCACGAGGACCAGGGACGTGGTGCGCAGGCCCGGGCCGTCGTGGGGTTCGAAGGTGAGTGGGGCGACGACGACGAGGGCGATCGCCGAGGCGAGCCCGACGACGGAGCCCAACGCCCAGCCCAGGCGATGCGACACGCGTGCCACCAGCCAGCCGACGATCGGCGCGGCGGCGAACAGTCCGAGCGCCAGAAAGAGCAGGAGGATGATCGGGTCGGTCGGACCGATGAGGTCCCACTCGGGGGAGTCCTCGCCGACCCGCTCGAGCAGCGCCACCGCGTAGTCGTTCGAACGGTCCAGCGCGGAGAGGCCGGACGCGGCCACCGCGAGCCCCGCGCTGACTCCCGCGGAGCGTTGGAGGATCTCACGACCCCGCGTGGACGGGACGATCATCAGCGGCAGTCCCAACGACCGCAGATACTCCTCGTGGGCGCCGCGGCTACTGGCCGGGGTCGGATCGGTCGTGGGCACGGGGACATTCTGGCAGTCATCGCGTTCCGCACGGCCCGTACCGCCGACTATCGTCTAGCCATGCCCACCAGTGAGCGAGCGGTGCAGACATCCGGGGCGGAGCCGGCAGGGCCCCCCGTCTACGCCCGCCTGCCGTCCAAGGTGCGGGACGACGATGTCCGGCCGCCACTGCCGGGTCAGGTCGTCGACACGGTGTTCTTCACCCTGGCCACCCTCGCGGCCGGATTCCTGGGCTGGCGGCTGCTGGACGAGGTGTGGCGCCACACCTGGTGGCATCTCTTCCTGTTGATCCCGTTCTGGGCGCTGGTGGCCTATCTGGTCCTGCCCCGACTGCAGACGCTGATCACCTCGGTGTACGTGCCGGGGTACTTCATCGCCCGCACCCGGACTTCGGACGGGTTGCTGGGGGACCCGGTCAACCTGGCGGTGGACGGCACCGCCCGTCAGATACACGAGGCCATGACGGCCTGCGGGTGGGTGCTGGCCGACGACATCACGGTCCGTTCCTCCTGGGGCATCATCATGTCCTCGGTGCTGCGACGGTCCTACCCGTCCGCGCCGGTGAGCCCCCTGCGGTTATTCGGCCGCAGGCAGTGCCTGGCCTACCAGCAGGAGGTGGAGGGGAACGCGGCGCAGCGGCACCACGTGCGGTTCTGGCGGTGCCCGGACGGGTGGCTGCTGCCCGGGGGTCACCGGGTCCAGTGGCTCGGCGCCGGCACCTACGACCGGGCCGTGGGGCTGTCGCTGTTCACCCTCCAGGTGACCCACAAGATCGACGCGGACATCGACGTGGAGCGCGACTACATCGTGGACTCGATCCGCTACCACGTCCCCGGCGCGGGGGTCCGGGTGCTCGAGAACTTCTCCACCGGCTACCACTCGCGCAACGGCGGCGGCGACGCGATCCGCACCGACGGCGACCTGCCGGTGGTGGATCTGCGCGCGGTGCCGGTCGCCGAGGCGTCGGCGGTCGATCTGCCGCCGGGCGTGGTCCGTGCCGCCCGCGGGTACGACGACCCCCAGGCGGAGGGCGGGCTGGCGGCGGGGGACGCCGATCGCCCGGTCGACGACGTCGCCCCCGACCCCGGGCATCTGCCGCGTCCGGCCGCGCTCACCGCGGGCTGCGCGTTGGTCGCGGCGTCGGTTCTCGTCCTGTTGGTCATGGCGCTCCGGGACATCCTCGGTGATCAGGGGATGGAGGAGTTCGCCGGGCTGGACGAGTCCGAGGTGGTCCCGGCCATCGTGGCGCTCGCGGTGTTCATCGGCGGGGTGTACGGCGCGATGGGTGTCCTGGCCCTGCTCACCTACCTGGGTTACGCCAGGCCGCGTGTGTGGTTGTTGTCGCTGACGGTGGTGAGCATCGTCTCGACCGAGTCCGGCCGCGTCACCACCGACGCCGGGTTGGGCACGGTCCTCGGCGGCTACCTCGTCCTGGCGGTCAACGTGCTCATCCTGCTGTTGCTCACCAGCCAGGCCACGCGGACGTGGAGCCGCCGGACCGCCCAGGAGCGTCGCGCCCGGCGTCGTGGGCTCGCGCGGGCGCAGCGCGAGCGTGAGCCGGAGCCGGTGCCGGGACCGGTTCCCTCCGCCGCGGGTGGCGGGACGTGAGTCGGGTCCCCGACGGTGCGGCGGTCCGCGCCGCCGTCGAGGAGTTGGCGACCTGGCTCGACGACGACGAGGAGGCCGCCCCCGGCCGGTCCGCACTCGCCGCGGCGGTCCGCGCCACCACCGCCGTCTTGGCGGCCGAGCTCCCGGGTCGGGCGGTCGAGGTGCGGGTGCCGCCGTATGCGGCCGTGCAGTGCGTCGAGGGACCGCGGCACACGCGGGGGACCCCGCCCAACGTGGTCGAGACCGATCCCAGGACCTGGCTCGAGCTCGCCACCGGTCGCCGCAGCTGGGAGTCCGCGGTGGCCGTGGGTCGGGTGCGGGCGTCGGGGACGCGGGCCGCGGAGGTGGCGGCGGGGCTACCGGTGGTGCGTGCGGGCTGACAGATCCCGGCCGGGGCGGGTGCGGACGGCCACCGCCAGGGGGAGGGGCTCCGGCCACGGGACTGGGGTCACGAGGGTCGGGGACCGTACACTCGAACAGCACCGCCGGGGTCCGTCCGGGCGGACCGCCCCGAACCCATGAGGGAGCACCACCAGGTGGAGAGCACGTCGTCACGTCCGGCCCCGTCCGGGTCACTCCGCCGCACCAGTGGCCGTGCCGCCGTCGGACTGGGTCTGCCCGACCCGTCCGTTCCCGGACCGACCGGCCTGCCGATCGACACCGAGCGCATCGGTCCGGTCGAGGAGTGCGGCGTGTTCGGTGTCTGGGCTCCCGGCGAGGACGTCGCCAAGCTCACCTACTACGGCCTGTACGCGCTGCAGCACCGTGGCCAGGAGGCCGCCGGCATCGCGGTCGCGGACGGCGAGCAGGTCCTGGTCTACAAGGACCTCGGACTGGTCAGCCAGGTCTTCGATGAGAAGACCCTCGAGTCGATGAGCGGACACGTGGCCATCGGCCACTGTCGGTACTCCACGACCGGCGCCGCGTCCTGGGACAACGCGCAGCCCATGTTCAGGCCCACCACCGGCGGCGGGTCCGTGGTGCTCGGACACAACGGCAACCTGGTCAACACGCAGGAACTCAAGCGCTACGCCACCACGTTGGGCATCCGGGGCTACACCGAGAACAGCACCCACTCGGACTCGGACATCGTCTCCACCCTCCTCGCCCACGAGGCGGGGGACGGTGGCCTCGAGGAGGCGGCGGCCCGGTTGTTGCCGCGACTGCGCGGGGCCTATTGCCTCACGTTCTCCGACGAGAACACGCTGTACGCGGCCCGTGACCCGCACGGGGTGCGCCCGCTGGCGCTCGGCCGGCTCGAGCGCGGCTGGGTGGTCTCGTCCGAGACCTCGGCCCTGGACATCGTCGGGGCCTCGTTCGTCCGCGACATCGAGCCCGGTGAACTCATCGCCATCGACGCCGACGGCGTCCGGTCGCGCAAGCTCACCGAGCCCACGCCCAAGGCCTGCGTCTTCGAGTACGTCTATCTGGCGCGCCCCGACTCGGTGATCAACCAGCGACTGGTCAACTCCGCCCGCGTGGAGATCGGTCGCAAACTGGCCGTGGAGCACCCCGTCGAGGGCGACCTGGTGATCCCGGTTCCGGAATCGGGGACCCCGGCCGCCGTGGGTTACGCCCAGGGCTCCGGAATCCCCTTCGCCCAGGGGCTGACCAAGAACGCCTATGTCGGGCGCACGTTCATCCAGCCCAGCCAGACCATCCGGCAGCTCGGCATCCGACTCAAACTCAACCCGCTGCGCGAGGTCATCCAGGGGAAGAAGCTCGTGGTGGTGGACGACTCGATCGTCCGAGGTAACACCCAGCGGGCCCTGATCAGGATGCTGCGGGAGGCGGGTGCCCTCGAGATCCACGTCCGGATCGCCTCGCCGCCGGTCCGCTGGCCGTGCTTCTACGGCATCGACTTCGCCAGCCCCGCCGAGCTGATCGCCAACGGCGTCGACGCCACGGACGGGATGCTCGAGGGGGTCCGCAGGGCGATCGGGGCAGACACCCTCGGGTACATCTCGGTCGACGGGATGATCTCGGCGACCGGACAGCGTGCTGACGAGTTGTGTGCCGCGTGCTTCGACGGCCACTACCCCATCGAGCTCCCCGACGACTCGACCATGAGCGCGGCAGTGCTGGCGCTGAACGCGCAGGTCGACGGAGAGAACCGCGACCAGAACGCGGCCCCGAACAATCCGGCCCCGAATGACACGGCCTCACACGACCCGGCCCCGAACGACCATGTGGACGCCGTCCGCCGACCCTGACCGGGCGCCCGACCACGGGCGCCGATGAGGAGAATCCAGATGACCGAGAACCCCCGCTCCGCGAGCGGCGCCTCGTACGCCGCCGCTGGTGTCGACATCGACGCGGGCGAGCGCGCTGTCGAACTCTTCGCGCCCCACGCCAAGCGTGCGACCCGGCCGGAGGTGATGGGTGGCCTCGGCGGCTTCGCCGGACTGTTCTCCCTCAAGAACTCCTATCGTCAGCCACTCCTCGCCTCGTCGACGGACGGCGTCGGAACCAAGATCGCTGTCGCGCAGGCCATGGACGTCCACAACACGGTGGGAATCGACCTCGTGGCGATGGTGGTGGACGACCTGGTGGTGTGTGGCGCCGAGCCGCTGTTCCTCCAGGACTACATCGCGATCGGCAAGGTCGTGCCGGAGCACGTGGCCGCCATCGTCGAGGGCATCGCCGAGGGCTGTGTCCGGGCGGGTTGCGCGCTGCTGGGCGGCGAGACCGCCGAACACCCCGGGCTCATGGCCCCGGGCGAGTACGACATCTCGGGCACCGGGGTCGGCATCGTCGAGGCCGACGAGATCCTCCGGGCGGAGAACGTGCGCCCCGGCGACGTGATCGTGGGAATGGCATCCTCGGGTCTACATTCCAACGGCTATTCGCTGGCCCGACACGTGCTGCTGGAACTCGCCCGCCTCCCACTGGAGGGGCATGTCGAGGAGTTCGGGCGCACCCTGGGCGAGGAACTCCTCGAGCCCACCCGGATCTACGCCCTGGACTGCCTGAGCCTGATCGCCGAGACGGACGTCCGGGTGTTCAGCCACGTCACCGGTGGTGGCCTGGCCGAGAACCTGGCGCGGGTCATGCCACGCGGGCTGGTCGCACGTCTCGACCGCGGTCGGTGGCCGGTGCCCGCCGTGTTCGGCACCATCGCCCACCACGGGCGTGTGGAGCAGTCCGAGATGGAGCGCACCTTCAACATGGGGGTCGGCATGATCGCCGTCCTCCCGGCCGAGGACGTGGACCGTGCCCAGGCGGTCCTCACGGCTCGCCACGTGGAGAACTGGGTGATCGGTCACGTGGACAAGGCCGGTGAGGTCGCCGCCGACGCACCGCGCGTGGTCCTCGAGGGATCGCACGCCAGGTTCTAGTCGGGTGGCGCACCCCGCCGCATACACGGCCGGGTGACGCATCCCGCCGCATACACGTGGGGCGGGCCACCGAACAGGATGGCCCGCCCCCCGGTAAGCGGGCGGCGGGGGGTGGGGGGAGAGCCGGCGGTAGCCCGCGGACCACG
>JBKBRA010000007.1:79137-84192 GCA_046292305.1 Dietzia sp.
GGGGGGGGCCCCCCCCCCCCCCCCACCCGGGGGGCGGGCCCCTCCCCCGGCGCCCCCCCCCCCCCGTGTACGCGGCGGTCGGGGAGTGCGGTCAGAGCCTGCTGTCGCCGTCGGACCACGACCCGTAGGGGTCGTCGTCCTCGTCAGTACTCGGCCGGTCGGTGCCGATTCGCGTGGTGGGAGCGCCACCACCCGCCAACTCTGCCTGGAGACGTTCTAGATCCGTCTGCGGAGTGTTGTACTTGAGTTCGCGAGCGACCTTGGTCTGCTTCGCCTTCGCGCGGCCTCGGCCCATTGACCTGACCCCCTCGGAAACGGTGTTGGGCCACCTCGGGGGTGCCCATCAGTGTGAGTATCTGCCTGTCCACAGGATAGCGTGCCCGGCGCGGAATGTCCGCCCGGGTGTCGTGGGAGCCGCCGGCAGCGCCTACGCCTGGCCGCGCAATCTGCGGATCGCCTCGCGTCCGGCCTGCGGGCCGGAGTCGCCCGGGACGGAGTCGGGGTCGATGGCGGCGGAGACACCGTCAACCTCGAGGACGGTGTCCGAGGCCACCGACCGTTTGATCAGGGCGAGCGCCACGGGGCCGTACTCGTGGTGCTGGACGACGGTGCCCAGGCGGCCCACGGGGCGTCCCCCGGCGAGGATCTCGGCGCCGGGGGTGAGCAGCTGGTCCCCACCGGAGCCGTCCAGATGGAGTCGTACGAGAACCCGGGGGGACTTGCCGAGGTTGTGGACGCGGGAGACCGTCTCCTGGCCCCGGTAGCACCCCTTGTCCAGGTGGACCGCGCCGCGCTGCGCGACCTCGCCGATCCACGTGGGGATCTCGTGGGGGATGGTCTTCTCGTCGGTGTCCACACCGAGGCGGGCACGTAGCGGGACGGTCTCGACCGCGCGGAGGGCCTCGAACGCCCACGAGCCCGCGGGTCGGGCGCCGGACCGGACAGCCGCGTCGAACCAGGCGGGCAGCCCCGCGCGGGGGATGAGGAGGTCGACGGACCCCGCCAACGGCCACGGCATCCGGCGGGCGATCCCGCCCCCCGGCAGCGGGACGCTCGCGTAGTCACCGACGGGTAGCTCCACCGTGGTCCCGTCGGGGGCGGTGAGGGCACCGGGGAGTCCGGTGCCGGCGAGGGTGACGACGACGAGGTCGGCGGCCTCCGGGGTCGCATCGGCCCAGAAGACCATCCTGGTCAGGAACGTGAGCAGTGCCGCGCCCCGGCCGGGCTCGGTGTCCATGACGAGTGTCCCGTCGACGTCGGACAGCACCACGTGGTGCTCCACCCGCCCGTTGGCGTCCAGGATCAGTGTCTCGCCACCGGCGCGGTCCGCCAGTTCGGCCACGTGCTGTGAGACGAAGCCCTCGAGCCAGCTCAGCCGCTCGCCGCCGCCGATGGTCAGCACGTCCCGGTGGGAGCGGTCGACGACCACGACGGAAGTGGTGGCCGCCCGCTGCTCGCCGAGGGGGTCGCCGTAGTGGAACGGGACCCCGGCGTCGGGGCCCGGCCCGGTCGTGTCCACGGCGCCGGGACGGGTCAGGATCGGGCTGTGGTAGCCATGGTCGGTCCTGTCGGGCACAGCTGGGACGGTCACGATCGCGATCCTACGTGCGTCGTCGTAGTGTTGCCGCCATGGGCACTGCAGTGGGAGCGGGAGCGGACCGGGCGCCGGGCCGGGAGGCGGACGCGCGGGTCGTCGTACTGGTCGCGGGTGGTCCGGACGGTCCACGTCCCCGGGTGCACCCCGCCGGGGAGCCGTTGCTGCTCGCCGACGACCTCGCCGCCGTCCGGGGCGACGGTTGTTTCGAGACCCTTCTGGTGGTGGGGGGCCGACCGGCCAAACCGGAGCGTCACCTGGCCCGCCTGGCGAGGTCGGCGTCCGCCCTCGGACTCACCGGGCCCACGGCAGAGGAGTGGGGAGCCGCGATCGCACTGGCCGCGCGGGAGTGGGGCCCGGGCTCCGATGCGATGCTGCGTCTGGTGCTGTCCCGTGGCCCCGAGCGAGGGGGCCCGGAGACGGCCTACATCACCGTCGCGCCGGTCGGGCCGCACGCGCTGCGTGCCCGAGCGGAGGGCATCGACGTGACCGTGCTGGGCAGGGGGTTCCCGGCGGACTTCGCCGCGTCGGCGCCCTGGATGCTGCTGGGCGCCAAGACGCTGTCCTACGCGGCAAACATGGCGGCGCTGCGCCACGCGGCTGCGAACGGGTACGACGACGTCGTCTACGTGTCCTCCGAAGGGGAGGTCCTCGAGGGTCCGCGTTCGACGATCGTCATAGCCCGTTCCGGCGAACTCGTCAGCCCACCTGCGGAGGTCGGGATCCTCGAGGGCACCACGCTCGGGGCACTCGCCGAGATCGCGGACCGGGAAGGCGTCCCCGTGCACCGCGAGCGGCTCCTGCTGACCGATCTGCTCGCCGCCGACGCCGTGTGGCTGCTCTCCTCGGTCACCCTCGCCGCCCGGGTTCGCCGGATCGACGAGGTGACGCTGGAGAGGGCCGACCCCGGGGTCGACGTCGCCGGGATGGTCGATCGCGCCGTCGGGCGGGCCTGACGCTGGCCGCGCGGCGTATTGCCTATTGCCTACCGACCGTCGCCGATCGTCGGTCAGCCGGCGACGCGGCGCAGTCGTGCCGACATGTGTGGCACGAGGCCCTTCTCCGGGTGGACGCGTTCTTCGACCCAGCCCAGGTCGCCGCCCTCCACGATCCCGTAGATCCGCTTCGCGCCGCCTCGCTCGGGACCGGTGGGGGAGGCGAGCACGACGTCGGTCGCCATCTCCCACGCGGCCTGGTTGATCGGCGCGCCGTAGTAGATCTCGATGACCCCGGAGGCGTGGGCGACGAGGAACTCGAGTTCGTCGTCCTCGGAGATCCGCCAGAACCCGGACTCGCGGTAGGCGGCGTCGTCGACGGCGCCACCCGGGTCGAACGTCCAGGCGCGTGAGCTCCAGCTCAGGTAGTTCTCACCGTCGTGGGACACGACGATCTGCTGACCGAAGCGGTGCTCACCGCGATCGGCGGTGTCGGCCTCGCCCTCGCCCTCCCAGACCCCCACCAGGGGGAGTAGCGCGAGGAGGCCCGGGTGCAGGTCCGGGCCGAAGCGGAGGTTGGCCGTGTCCCCCGGGACCGGGAGCTCGGAGAACGCCGGGATGTTCCGACCCGCGGTCTGCTCGGATCGCTCCGCAGCGGCATCGACCGCCGCGTTGGCGGATCCGCGTACGACCGAACCACCGTCTGCCCCCTCGGGGGTGGACGACGTGGGGTCGACTGCGCCGGTGGGGTCGCTGTCCGTCACGACTCGTCGGTGACCGTGCGGTACACGATGTAGCAGGTGACCCATGTGATGGCCAGCGTGCAGAGGACGAGGAGGATCTCGAAGAAGAGCACCATGGTCTAATCCTAACCCCGAGGGTGTCAGCCCAGTGAGATGCGGGCGTCGATCGAGTGGATGAGGCAGTCCTCGGGGGGCACCACGAAGTCCTCGCTGACCCGCGCCCTGAGCCCCAGCACGGTCACGAGCGTGAAGTCCGCGTGCACCACTCCCTCGCGGCCAGGGGGGTCGACGGTGATCACGATGTCGCGCACCTCGCGGATGGTCGAGTACTGCAGGTGCAGATGCAGGTCCCACTTGAGGTGGTCGGCGCCGAACCCGGTCCTGAGCCCGTTCTCGCGACGAACGCAGTCGGGTGCGAAGGGCACGCGGAACGCGGCCGCGGGCAGGGTGAGCGCGGTGAGGTACATCCGCGCCGCGGCCTCTCGTTCCCCGGGGGAATAGGGGCCGGGGTGGTCCGGGACCTGCGGGGTGGCACCGCGTCGCTGGTCGATGCCCACGATGACGGTGGAGGCGACGGAGGCGCCGACTGCGACGACGGAGGCGCGTGCGGCCAGTCCGAGCGCTCGGGAGAGAAGTGACATGCTCCAGAGATTAGCGAGTCGGCCGCCCGTGCGGGGAGGGGACGATCCTCACCTCTCGACGGGGACACCGATGAGAGAGCCGTATTCCACCCAGCTGCCGTCGTAGTTGACCACGTCGGGCTGGTCGAGGAGCTCGTGGAGCACGAACCACGTGTGGCTGGACCGTTCACCGATCCGGCAGTAGGTCACCACGCGGCGACCGGGTTCGCGGAGGAAGTCCGCGTAGATCTCGCGGAGGTCCGCGTCGGTACGGAAGGTGCCGTCACGGGTCACGGCTCGGTTCCAGGGGATGCTCACGGCGCCCGGGATGTGTCCGCGTTGGCGGCCGCCCTCCTGGGGCAACCCGGCCGGGGCCGTGAGCCTGCCGGTGTACTCGTCGACGGAGCGCACGTCCACCAACGCGTCGCTGCCGAGTCCTGCCAGTACGTCATCGCGGAACGCGCGGATGGACAGGTCCTGCGGATCGGCCACGTATGCGGTCACCGGACGCTCGGGGACGTCGGTCTCGAGCGGCAGTCCGTCGCGCTCCCAGCGCATGCGGCCCCCGTCGAGCAGACGTACGTCGGTGTGACCGTAGAGCCGCAGGTACCAGTAGGCGTAGGCGGCGAACCAGTTGTGGTTCCCGCCGTACACCACCACCGTGTGATCGCGGCTGATGCCCCGTTCGGACAGGAGCTCGCCGAACCGCTCGCGGCCCACGAGATCGCGCGTGTACTCCTCCTGGAGTTCGGTGCGCCAGTTCAGTGCTACGGCCCCGGGGATGTGACCGTCGGTGTGATAGGCCGCCACGTCCTCGTCGACCTCGAGGAAGACCACCGAGTCGTCGTCCAGGTGCGATTCGGCCCAGCGGGTGCTGACCAGTACGTCGTCGCGACTCATGTCGGCGAGTCTAGTGGTCCGGTCGGGCCAGGTCGCCGAGCGGCGCTGTCCCCGGGCCGCCGGTGCCGCCGGCGGTGAGCGTCCCGCCCCTCACGGTGAGGGTCTCCACGGCGACGCCGAGGGGCAGCACGTCCGGGGAGAGTGTCAGCGCGGTACGGCGCAGTGCCAGATCGGGGTCCTGGTCCGGGAAGCCGGAGGGGCGGGGGGGGGGCGCGCCCGGGCCGCGGGGGGGGGCCCGGGCGGGGACGGCCCGGGCGGCGGGC
>JBKBRA010000008.1:0-302 GCA_046292305.1 Dietzia sp.
CGCGGCGACGTCGCGGCCCGCATGGGGCTGCCGGTCCACGGAGTGGTGGCCTGGGCGGGTTCGTACGCCGACGGTGCGCACACCTCGATCCCGGCACCGGGGCTCGGCGCTCTCGGCGCCGGTCGCGGTGGGACGCGGTCGCCACTGGCACGAGGACTGGGGGCGCTCGGACTGACCGCCGACGACCTGGCCGTGGTGAGCAAGCACGACACCTCGACCAAGGCCAACGACCCCAACGAGTCGGACCTGCACGAGCGGCTCGGTGCGGCCATCGGTCGCTCCGACGGCAACCCCTTGTTCGT
>JBKBRA010000008.1:312-78161 GCA_046292305.1 Dietzia sp.
CAAGGGTGGCGCGGCGGCGTTCCAGCTCATCGGGCTCACCCAGATGCTGCGCTCGGGGACACTGCCCCCGAACCGGGCCCTGGACTGCGTCGACGACGTCCTGGACCGGCACCGGCACCTGGTGTGGCTGCGCGAGACACTGCAGCTGGGCGGGGACCTGCCGCTCAAGGCGGGTCTGCTCACCTCGCTCGGCTTCGGCCACGTGTCCGGCCTCATCGCCGTGTCTCACCCGGAGGCGTTCCACCGGGCGGTGGCCGCGCGGCTCGGCGAGCAGGAGTCCGACAAGGTCCGCGAGGTCGCGTCCATGCGTGAGCGCGAGGGCGCCCGGCGTCTGACCGACGCCATCTACGGCGGCGAGTCCCTCTACAGCCGTCCGGAGGCGCGTCGCCTGGGCGAGGGCACCGCCGACGAGGTCAAGGAGCGCGAGGCCGCGGTCCTGCTCGACCCGGCCGCCCGGCTCGATCCGAACGGCGTGCTGTCTGTATGACCGACGGGGTGCGGGGCGTCGGGGTCGACATTGTCGACCTCGGCGCCTTCGCCGCGTCCCTGGCCGAGCCGGGTACGCGGTTCACCGGCGCCTTCTCCGGCACCGAGAAGCGGCAGTGCCGCGAGCGTGCCGAGGCCCGTGGAGCCGGCTCGGGTGCCGACGGCTCGTCGTCGTCTGATCAGTCCACGCACCTGGCCCGTCACCTGGCCGCCCGGTGGGCGGTCAAGGAGGCCGTGGTCAAGGCGTGGTCGGCCGCGCTGTACGGCTCACCCCCGCCGATCGCACCTGATCTGCTGCGCTGGTCCGAGATCGAGACCGTCTGCGACGCCTGGGGCCGGCCGTCGGTGCGCCTGAGCGGTGAGGTCGCGCGGCAGGTCGCGGCGACGATGGGGGAGGAAGTCCGCTGGAACGTCTCCCTCAGCCACGACGGCGGGTCGGCCGTGGCGTTCGTGGTGCTCGAGGGCCCGGCCGCCGGGTAGCGCGGAAACCCCTGAGTACCCGGTTGGTAGACACTCCAGATAGCGGACACTGTCCGCGTTCCGGGGCCGACTTCTCGCCACTGAGTTCCGCCAACCACCGTCAACCGCCGCTATTCGCCACCGGCCGCTCGCCCCCCGGATTGCGATCCGCCCCCGTACCTCCGGGGGCTTAGGCGAATCAGAGGGGCCGATCGGCGGGAGTGCGGACGAACTCAGCCGACCTGGGTCTCCTTCTCCGCCAGCCACAGGTACGCCGTGAGCATCCGCTTGAGTTCGGTGACGGTGGCGTCGTGGATGTCCTCGCCCGTGGCGGAGCCGGCACTGACGGAGAAGTTGAGCATCGAGTAGGACACGTGGACCAGCACGTCGGCCATGAACGCACGACGGTGGCGCTCGGTGGCCGGCATGAGTGGGGCCAGCACGCTGGCGATCATCCTGGCCAGCTCGCGCTCGTTGACCGCTGCCGTGGCCCGTGTGGCCGGAGTGGCCTGCGTGGCCAGCCAGACCGCCCGCCGGGAGGGGTCGCTCAGCCACAGGTCGGCCAGGTGGTCGAGGAAGTCGTTGAGCAGCTCCGGCCAGTCCAACGCGGGGATCTTCTGGGCGAACCGCTCGATCTCCTCGATCACACCGTGGGCATCCTGGCGGTCCAGCTCGCACACCAGGACGTACTTGTTGGCGAAGAACTGGTACAGCGTCCCGATGGGCACTCCCGCGCGGGAGGCCACCTCCTCGCAGGTGAACGAATCAAAACCCACCTCGACAAGCACATCTCTTGCCGAGGACAGCAGCGCGTGGAACTTGCGCCGGCTCCTCTCCTGAATGGGCCGACGGCGGGGGACCAGGATGTTGGGCTCGTCCTGCACGGCCTCCACAACGGGTTCCCGTACCGGTTCCTGCACTCGCTCGGGCGAATCGGCTGGCATGGGTGGCCTCAGCCCTCCGTGGGTTCGGGCAGTTCCACACCGAGGAGCTTCGCGAGCATCGCCACGTGGCCCTTGGCCCGGACGTTGTACCGGGCGAGGGAGATCGTTCCATCGGACTCCACGACGAAGGTCGAGCGGATGACGCCCATCACGGTCTTGCCGTAGTTCTTCTTCTCCCCGAACGCACCCCACTCGGTGAGCACGGTCTTCTCCGGGTCGGACAGCAGGGGGAACGTGATCCCGTGCTTGTCCCGGAATCGCATGAGCTTCGCCGGCGGGTCGGGTGACACACCCACTACCCCGATTCCGGCGTCCTGCAGCTCCTGGAGGGCTCCCTCGAAGTCCACGGTCTCCGTGGTGCAGCCGGGAGTCATGGCGGCCGGGTAGACGTACAGCACCACACGTCCGTGCGCGGAGAGCAGGTCCGCCAGCGACGTGGGGGTCCCGTCGGCGTCGGGGAGGGTGAAGGCGGGGGCGGTCTGGCCCACCTCGAGCCGTGGTGTGCTCACCGGTGCTCCTGAAGTCGGGTCGGGGCGTCTGATCACTCCAACCTATCCGATGCATCGGCGCGCGGGCGCGGATCGCCGACGGGTGCAGTAGCGTGGGCGGGGTCCAGAATCCGCGGCTAGCCGCGTGACGAGCGATCGACGGAGGTCTCGTGTCCAGGAGTTACGACAGCATCGAAGGCGACATCGCCAAGGCGCGTGACGATCTCGCGACGACTTTGGACGAGATCGTCGACCGGGTCAACCCCAAGAACCTCGCCGAAGAGGGCAAGGAGAGGGCCGTTGCAGTCCTTACCGATCCCCGGGTGCTCGCGGTCCTCGGTGGTTTCGCCGCGCTGGTCATCGGAGGTATGACGGTGTCCATGGCCAACAAGCGCAAGGAACGCCGGCGCGTCGAGGCCTACCTCGAGGCGCGCCGGGCCTGAACGGCCCGGGCCTGAGTTCCCTCCGGCGCCGCCCCGAAGTCGGCCACCACGACGAGAGGCCCTCCCCGCCGGGGAGGGCCTCTCGTGTTGCTGTGCGCCATCAGGGACTCGAACCCCGAACCCGCTGGTATGGGGAAACCCCCAGCGAGGAGGGCTCGGCAGCAGCCGTAGTGCCCCTGTTCCCGGTCGTCCCCCAGCACGACGACGGGCACCGGAAGGCGTCATGAGCGCCCACGACGCCATCGAGCGGAAGCTCGACGCCGAGGACGCGGAGTTCTCGGTGCGCTACTGGAACGCCGAGTTGGACCGGCTCCTCGTCGAGATGCGCCGGGACGCCGACTGGTTGGAAGAGCACTGGCAGTTCGCCGGCGCCACACTGACGAGGCGGAACGCGGACCAGATCCAGGGAGCCCTCGGGCGGATCCGCGACGCGGGCGCCATATTAGGTTGCCCGCATATCACAGCCGCCCCACGCTCAACTTGGGTTGCCTAATGTCCCGCGCGTCACACCTCTACGTGGTTACGTCCGTAGACATGGCCACGACTCTGCGTACCCCTGCCGCCTGGGGCCGCGCTCTGGACGGCTTCGACGCCGAGCTGCGCGCCGCCGGCCGCCCACGCTCCACCCGCAACATGCGCAGCTACCAACTCCGCCGATTCGCCGCAGACCACCCCGACACCGCACCCCACGAGATCAGCCGCGAAGACCTGATCAACTGGCTCGGCTCCCGCGACTGGGCGCCCGAGACCCGACGCGCCTACCGTAGCGCCCTGGTCACGTTCTACCGATGGATGCACGCCACCGGCCAGCTGCTCGAGGACCCGGCCGTGAAGCTGCCGAAGGTGGTGCTGCCGCGGTCTCTCCCGCGCCCGGCGCCAGACGCGGCCCTCATCGAGGGACTGACGACCAAGGACGAGCGGGCTCGCCTGGCGATCGAGATCATCGACGCCTCCGGCCTGCGGCGCGGTGAAGCCGCGGCACTGCACCGCCGACAGTTGCTGGAGACCATCGACGGACCGGTCTTGCATATCACCGGCAAGGGCGGGCACGAGCGCCTCGTCCCGGTCCCCAACCGGGTCGCCTACCGGATCCGCGAGACCGACGGCTACGTGTTCCCCGGCCAGATCGACGGTCACCTCTCGCCGCACTACCTCGGCAAGCTCATCTCCCAGGCACTGCCCGATCACTGGACCGCCCACACCCTGCGACACCGCTACGCCACCCGTGTCTACCGCGCGACCAGCGACCTGCTCACCCTGCAGAAGCTCCTCGGCCACGCGTCGGTCCGCACCACCGAGATCTACGTCGGACTCACCGACGACCGACTACGAGGAGCCGCCGAGACCGCCTGGGATCTGCCGAGAGTGGCGTGAGCGCCGTGCACACCTGATAAGACTGAGTTCATGCGCCCTCGTCACCAATTAGCATCACTCGCTGCGGGGGCCGTCCTCGCGGGATGCTCGAGCGAGCCCGAGCCAGACCCCGCAGACCAGTTCCGGATACCACTCTCACCCGCCTCAACAGACGCGATTGTTGAGGCATGGCGCGGTGAAGAGCCGATGATGCGGACGGAGGCCAACACTTGGGCCCGCTACATATGTACGGAGATCCTCAATGGGGTGCCTGCTGGGGAGCTTGTCGAAGAGGTTGAACTCAGCCGAACTCGGGAGATGCTGAGAATCCTGGCCGGCACCTCTGGAGAAAGAGAGTGGTTCGTCGCGACGGTCATGCATGAGGCTTGCCCGGAGATAATGCCGATGTCCTTCTGAAATGCCGAAAGCCGACCCCGCCGTGAGGTGGGGGCGGCTCCGTTTGTGCCGGGGCGCCGTCCCCGGAAAAACTTGTCTCTGCACCTTGTTTCATACCGCACATTCGTGGTACGATGTAGGTACAACAGCAGAGAGGAGGGCAACTTGAGAGAGACGATCGAGCTAGTCGCACTCGGAATCACCACCGGATGCGCGATCATCACCACGATGATCATCGTCGCCGAACACTTCGACGACGACTAGGAAGCCCCGCCCCGCCCGCTCGAACCGGGCGGGGTGGGACTCCGGTCCCATCCCACCACATTCGCCCAGAACGGAGAACCCCATGAACGCACTCAGAGCAACAAGCATCGCGCTCATCGCGGCCGTAGTCGCCAGCTACGTCGGTGGCTTCCCGACCGCGCTGACCGTCGGCCTCACGGCCGGGCTCGTGGTCACCACGGGCATCGACGCCGCCACCTTCCTTCGGCGGCGGCCGCGGTGAACCTCGCCGTCGTCGACACTGACACCGGGCAGCACTTCTGGACTGTCAGGCAGTGCGCCGAGCACTGCGGGATCTCACCCGCGACGTGGCGCTCCTACGTCGGCCGCGGACAGTGCCCAGCACCGACCACCAAGTTCGAGGGCTCACCCCTGTGGGACGCCGACGAGGTCCGCGCCTGGCACGCGGTGCGGCCCGGCTCGCCGGTGTCGAACTCGCCGACCGGCAAGGCGAAATGACGAAGCCGCCCCCACCGTGAGGTGGGGGCGACTTTCGTTAGGGCTACGCGGCGGGGGGGAGCTTGCGCCACCGTGCCCTCAGGGCTGCGAATCGTCACCGGTGGCCCTGCGCTTCAACTCGTCGCCCGACACGCACTGGATTCTCTCACCGGTGTGCTTCACTGCGCAGACTTCGGTGACGTGCTTGCGCATCCATTCACCGAGCTCATCAGTGCTGCCGATCCAGCTGCCGAACACGGCAGCGATGTCAGGGATCTGATCACGGCTGTAGAACGCCTCCGCTGTCGACCCGGCCTTACCTTCCGGATCGAACACGATGGTCAAGACCCCGTCATCGAACTCCACGTCGGAGACCGCCTTCGCGTAAAGCACGTTCGCGGCTGCTCGCTGCTCGATCCAGTTCCACGCTTCGTGGATGAAGAGGGACGAGTTGTCGATGCTCATGGGCTCTCCTGGAAGCAAAGAGGGCGGTCACCGTAGGTTCGTACGGCCCAGCGAATCACCGATTCTATCGTGGTCGGCACCCTCACCGTGGTTGCTTCGGCGCCGGAGCTGGTGGCGATCGTGGACAACCGGCTCGGGCAGCCCCTCAGGATCAGCGCCGTGCTGTCGACCACAACGACGAAAGCCGCCCCCACCAGTGAGGTGGGGGCGGCTTCGATTTGTCGGGTCACGGTCACTCGTCGAGGTGCCCGGGGTCGGGGTCGCCGACCTCCCGGCGTTCGGCGAACTCGTCGTAGGTGAGGTGCTCGGGCAGGTCGTCGTCCGGGTACTCGGTGGCGGCGCACCGCTCGAGGCGGGCGTGCCAGCGGGCGTCGTACTCGAGGTAGTCGTCCGTGGTGTTGCGGTTGCGGATGACCACCTTGAGTCGTTCGGCGAGATGGTCGCGCTGACGGATCAGATCCGTGCGCTCTTCGTCGCGGGACCCGCGTTCATCCCGACGGCGGCCGCGCTCGCGCCAGAACCGGCCGAGTGGGCCGAGAAGCCTGGCGACCTTCTCGGACACCTCGGAGGCGCCCTGCAAGATGAACTTCAGCGCGGTGAGGAACGCCGCGACGGTGATGAGCTGCGGGGCATGGTCGCCGAGTGCATCGAGTGTGGCTCCATCAAGCACGCTGCCTCCGTCTCCACGCGGCCCACGAGCCGTACAAGAACACCAGGTGCATCACCGCCAACGCTGCGAACGTGGTGCCGGTTCGCCACCCGCCCGGCATTTCGTTGGTCGCCGAGTCGATCAGCGCACCGAGCGAGAATGAGACGTAGGTGGTCAACAGGATCAGGTGGCCCAGGGGGGCGGCGGGCCACTGCTCGTGGACGATGCCCGCCAGCAGCAGCGCGCCGCCGAACAGGAACACCGCGCCCCACACCCAGATCGGTGCGGTGGCCTGAATCGCACCCAGGACCGACGCGGGCTGGTGGTGGTGCAGGGCGTAGTCTGTGCCGCGCAGCAGCGCCTCGGCCGCGAGCGCGGTCTGGAGCAGCACCGCCCCGAGCGGCGACAGCGCCGGTGGCATGAGCCGGAGCCACCGCCACCGCGCGGCCGCCGTCGGGTCGAGCGTCGCCATCAGCCGGCGCGGTGTCGGCCGACGTACTGCAGCGCGGACGCGGACTCGTGGTCACCCCGTCCGGATGAGGCGATCGACGTCAGCAGCGACAGCGCGCTGGCGGTCGCGGTGATGCCGAGTCCCGCAGTCCAGTCAATGTCCCAGATCGGGGTGCCGATGATGAGCACGCCGCCGGCGGTCTGGGCGGCGGTCTTGACGGCGCGTTCCGCGGCGTCCTTCCAGAATGCTGAGGTCCACATGGTCACTTGTCCTCCTGGTCGTGGCGGTGCTCGTCGTTGACCTCGTGGGCGTCACTGGCGGCCTGCAGCTCGTCCATCTCGACCTGAGCCGGGGTGGACTTTCCCGCGTACTCGACGTGGAGCTCCTCGACCTTGCGGTCGAGGTGGTCGATGAACGCGACCCGCGGCGCCTTATAGGTGCTGCCAGGGACCGTCGAGGGGACGGGGGCGAGGAATGCGTTGCGCAGCTCGCGGGCGATGGTGAGGATCTCCCGCTCTTCGGCTTCTGAGAGGTGCATGAATAGTCCCTTTCTGGTGGGTGCGGCGGGCGCCGCGGGTGGGGGGAAGTTGCGCTTGATGGGGTTGCCCCGGGGGTCGACCAGCTTGTTGGCGAGCTGGTCGTAGAACCATCGGGCCTCCTCGAACCAGCCCGCGTTGTACTTTCCGTGCGGGTTGGCGATGTGGTGCGGGCAGGAGGTGCTCGTGAACTCTCGGTGGTCCCGCACGTTCGTGGCCATCCGGGGAACGCCCCAGCCGTAGAAGCGGGCCAGTGCTGCGCCCCAGCGGGCGCCGCCGATGATCGTGGCGTCGTTGATCGACCATCCGGGCCCGCCGGTGGAGTTCGAGTGCTCGATGGAGAGCAAGTTGATGTTGGCCCAGGCGTTTGCGTTGGCCCAGGCTTGGTCGTTGTCCCACACGTGCTGCGAGATGATCCCGCGGGGATCTGAGAGGTAGTGGGTTGAGGCCGCTCGGTCCTGCCAGACCCTGTTGAGGGCGGCAGAGTCGAGGATCCCGGCGGTGTGGTGGCGGGCCAGGCCGGCCGGTCTTCGGCCGCCGCGCCCCGGGGTGAAGTTGCGCCCAAGCAGCGTGATCTTGTGCGGCATCACCTGGTAGTAGTCGAGCGTCATGGTGACATCTCCTTAGATGGCTTGGCGGATGAGTCCGCAGCGGCGACAGCGCCACACGGGTGCGGTGGGGATAGCGGGGGAGCGGCCGGGCAGCACGAGGTGGCCGCGCGCGAGGTGCCACGCGGCCCACAGGGCGGCGTTCATGCCGGTTGGGGGTGTTGGATCTTCCAGGCGATCGAGTCGGCCAGGCGCCGCGCGAGGGGCCGTCGGTCCTCGCGCCCGGTGTGGGGGTCGATGGTGACGAACTCGCGGGTGTAGACGGTCGTGTGTCCGTCGCCGAGGTACGAGCGGGCCTCGGCGAGGGATCGGTCGATGCGGGGGCCGAGGCCGAGAAACCACTCGTGGACCGGGAGTCCGAGGAAGGGCACGAGCTGCAGCCGCCCGAAGTGGGTGTGCTCGACGAAGGCGCGGATGAACCCGCCGGGTACCGCGTCCGCAGACGCGGTGAGATACCGCAGCAGCGAGTCCCACGCGGCACGGCAGATCGGGTCACCGGGGTGGCCGCACCAGAACGTGCGGTCCATCAGCGGCGTCGGGCGGCTGCCCATCACGCCCCACCCGGAGCCGTTGGGGACGCCGTGCTGCTGCCGGTCGTGCGGCTGCCACGGATCCGCGAGGAGCCCGACGGCGGCGATGCGGTGGTGCAGCTCGGGGTGCGAGTCCAGGAGCTCCCGGACCGGTCGGCAGCCGGCGGAGAAGCCGAGCAGGATGAACCGCTCTCCGGGCGGGGCGGTGCGGATGCGGTGCGCAAGGCGGATGACGGCGTTGTGGGAGGCGACCGGCCACGGTGTGTTGCCGCCGGCACCCATGACGGATGCGGCCCAGTTCTGCCACTCGACCGTGCACGAGAGGTTCACCGCCAGGCGGTCAGCGACATCGTCGACGACCCGACTGGTGCGTCCCTCGGTGCCGGCGCCGTCGAGGACAATCGAGGTGAGCATGAGACCTCCTGAAATGGCGAAACCCCCGCGGGGTGCGGGGGTTGTGAGCTGGGCGTTGTCTGGTTTCGCGCAGCAGTATGAGTCGGTCAGGGCAGCCAGTTAAACCTTCGAGACCGACCACGTGCCGGCGGTGATGTCTCGGAAGCTCGCGGTGCCAGACTCCGAGCGGGCCTCGAACGAGATCTCGTCGCCCTTCTGCACCGTGAACGTCGCCGACACCGACGTGCCCTCGTCGGCGGATTGAGCCATCGCCCACCCGTTGTGGCAGACCCGGATGAACCGGTCGGAGGTGGACGTCGCCTGCGCCCAAGAGAACCCGCTGATCGACGCCTGCACTTCCATGTCCTTGTGGGCCCGCCACGTCATCGCCCGGGCCCAGACGTTCGCCGCGAGCTGGTACTGGACGAGCGGCCCGGTCATCTGGGGCCCGTACTGCGACTCCCGCGCCGACCAGTTCCCGCCGTCGATCCACCGAGCCGAAGCGGTCGTGTTGTTCGCGGTCATGTACTCGACCAGCGACCCCTCGGGGACGAACGCCCGCTGCTGCACGCCCATCGACTGCGTGCCCGGCTGGATATTCGCCACCCACCAACTGTCGATCGCTATTGCCACCCGCTGTGAGGCGTACGAGCCGCGCCAAGTGACCGCCGTGGCCAGGTCGAGGACCATGTCCTCCGGCGAGACGAAGCTGGCGTGGTTCGTGTAGTTGTTCGACCCGGCGGGCTGGAACTGCGCGACGTTTCCACCCGCGGTCCAGGGTTCCCAGCCCCACCCGTCGCCCAGGACTCCAAGTGAGTGTGCGACGACCGGGCCGGAGGTGAACAGGTAGATGTACGCCTCACGGGTCACGAGATCGACCACTGTTCCCCGGAGGACACCGTCGATGGTGATCGAGAACTCGCCCCCCTGCCGCTTGAGTACGACGTTGGAGGTCGACCCGAGAGGGATGGAGGTGGGAGCGCCGGGTCCCCCGAGCGCGTAGGGGGTCAGGTTCCCGTTCGGCTCGATCACGAACCCCGAGGGCTGACTGGCGTTATCGATGATGAGCGCCCCAAAGCCCCCCGTCCCGGACCCCATCGTCACCGAGTAGTGCAGCTCGAATTCCACGGGCACGGTCGGCCCGGTGAGGACCGAGTTACTGACCCCGGGCGGGGTGAAGGTGCCACCGACCCACCTTGGGTCGACCGTCGAGAAGTCGTCGAACCACGCCCAGTCGCCGCCCGCCGACCACACCTCGGCACCGTTGCGCATGACCCGAGCGATCGACTGCCCGTTCCGGTAGATGGCGACCGGGTTGCTGCCGTCCCTGAGGGTGTTCATGTCACTCCACGATGTAGTAGCTGCGGTCAGGGTCGATGGACGAGAGGTTGTCGTAGTCGGCCTGTGTGCCGTCCCATCCCTTCGGCTCGGCCCCGATGGTTAGCCGCGCGCCCGCCGCGTTCGCGGCCGTCATGAGGGCCTTGCCGATCGTCGTGGACGGGGTGGATCCGCTGCCGGTGAGCCGGAAGTCGATCAGGTGACGGAGTACCGACGCGGTGATGCTTCGGGCCGTGACGGCGGTCCCGCTCTCACCCTCGGCGACCGGGAGGATCGCGTAGGTCGTGTTCGTCGGGGTGCCCCACGTGTTGTCGCCCCGCAGGTAGTTGCTGGCCGTGCGCCCGGTCGCGGTCAGCTCTGTCACCGGGTGCTGGTGCTCTGTCGGCGTCCGGGGGTCGGTGAACCGGGGGTCGGTCTTGTCGGCCTTGTTCTCCATGAGCGCCGTCAGCGACTCGTCGGCCTCCTCGTAGGCGTCCGCCAGCTCTTTGAGGGTGTCGAACGCCGGGCCAACGCCGCCCAGGATCTCGTTTTTGAGCCCTTCGAGGTATGCCCCGATCGACGCCCCGGTGATGAGAATCCGGTTCAGGGGGATGCTCATGGTGTGTCTCCTAGGTCCGCTCGGAGGGTCTGGACCGCCGACAGGATCATCCCGTCGGAGATGACGGACTCGTCCCGGCCGGGGGCCTCGTTGTTCTGCAGGAGCGCGTAGGTGTAGGCGTCGCCCCAGCCGGGGGTTCCGGCGAGCTGCCACTGGTGGTCGTCGGCCCACTTCGTCGGGTGCGGGCTGGTGACGCCCTCGGTGGCGGCGCACGCGGCGATCCGCTCACGTAGGTGCCCGTCGCCCGCCATGCGTGCTACGTCGGTGTAAGACATCGGTTGAGCCTTTCGTTATGCCGGAACGCCAGGGAGGGAGGTGGGCCAGGGGTTGGAGGTGAACCACCCCATTTGGAACGTGATCCAATCGGAGCTGCCCCAGTTACCTGTGATGGGGTTGGCCCAGTACAACCGGGCGTCCAACGCGCCTTGCATCCTGATTGCCCCGAGCATTGCCCCCTGGTTGGAGAACGCGGTTCCGCACATGCCCCGAAAGTCGGTAAGGAAGCCGTTGCCGGGCACGATGCCCGCGATGAGGTGGGTTCCGACGGAGCTTCGTGGCTGTCCAAGGTTGTCACCAGCGGGGGCGAGGCGGGCCTCGAACTCGACGCGGTTACCGATTCGGCGTACCGCACACCGGCCAGCGCCGGTGTCGGTCGTCCACCCGGGGGGAGCAGAGATAGTTCGCCACCCAGTATCGCCGAAGATCATCACGCCGCCGAGCATCACCCGCGTCCCGACCGACGTGTCGACGGTGAGGTTCTGGTTCAGCACGTCGGCCGGGGGCAACAGGTACGGCTCGTCGTCGGGGGTGTATCCGATCTCGTACGCTCCGGCCTCGATCCGCTGCTGCAACGTGAGCGCGTCCGCTGCGGTCTGGATCGCCTTCTGCTCGGCCGTCTGCGCCGAGCCCGCCGCCGCACTCGCGGAGCCGGACGCGGCGGTCGCCGACCCTGCCGCCGCCGTCGCATGGGTCTCGGCATCGCCCGCGTGCCCCTCGGCCGCGTCTCGGGCGTCGATCGCGTCGTCCTTCGCCCCGATCGCCAGGTTCCGGGCATCCGTCGCGGCCCACCGCTCGTTGACCGCCTCCCATCGCTGCACACCGGCCTCGGTGGAGTGCGCAAGTGCTGCCGCAGCGGAGTCGTTGGCCTCCCCGGCCTTCGTGACCGCGGTGTCACGGAAGCCCTCGGACTCGTCGCGGTAGCCCTTCGCGCTCTCGACCGCCTCGTCAAGATTGTCTGCGGCCTGTTCCGCTCGCGCGGCGGCGTCCACGGCTTCGGTGCGGAGCCGCGCGAACTCCGACAGCTGCTCGGGCGTCCAGTCGAAAGCCTGCTCCAGGAGGTCCTTGAGCGTCACTGTTCCGTCATCCGGGACGGTGATGGGAAACTCTCGGGACTGATCAGTCGCGAGGTCCCTCAGCTCGAACCGGACTCGGGCCGGGCCAGGGTCCAGCTCGATCACCGGGTCGTCGTGGATCTCGATCGGCACCGCCACTGGGACCAGCACCCCGCCAGAGGAGGACGAGCGCGTGCGCTGAGCTCGCACCCAAAGCCGATCACCGGTCGATGGGGGCCGGCCAAGAATGTCCTCGATCACGATCTGCACCTGAGTCATGCCGCAGCTCCTATACGTCGGGCCCGTCGGGCGGATCGATGATGATGTTGTTGTTCTCGGTGTTGATGTCCCAGCGGTTGACCCAGACCTTCGACCGGTTCGTCCCGCCGAGAACCCGGTAGAGCAGGGACGACTGCGAGAACCGGATCTCCACCCAGTAGCCGTCCTCGTCACAGATCAGCGGCGCCTGTCCCAGGTAGGTGTGTGGGCTCGCGCCTGAGCGCCACCCCAGCTCCTGCTCCATGTGGAGCGTGCCGTTCGGCTTGTACGAGCGGACGGTCGCGGTGAACCGCGTGTCACCGCCCAGCGCGCCGGCCTGAGGCACCGCCAGGAGCACCGAGACCGTCCACGTGCCCTTGGCGAGGTAGATGCGGTGGTTGGCGGGGTCGAGAACGGTGTTCTTCGGGGGCCCGTACCTGGTGTCGAACGGCACCACCTTCAAGGTGGACCCGGAGAAGGCCCGGTTGGTCGACATGAACATGCAGCCGTAGCCGGACACCTCGTCCATCAGGTCGATGCGGTTGTTCAGTGCGGTCATGCCGTCGGCGAGGCGCACCAGGGGCGCTCCGCTGCCGGAACCGAACAGCGAGGTAGCGATCAGCCCCACCACGTCCCAGAACGACACCCGGGCGCCTTGCGCGGCGCTGTCGATCGGGGCTCGCAGGCTGGCCATGATGGAGCCCTCGGTCATGCCCTGCATCCCGGACACGCTGGCCGGGGTGTACGCGCGATCGGGTACGCCAGCGCCGGGAGCGGTCACCGAATCACCCCGTCGTCCCGGAGCTGCTGCGCGACCGCGATCTTCTGAGCCGCCGACCATTTCGAGGTATCGACAGGCTCGGTCGGGGCCGGTTGCTCGGCGAACCGCGGATCATCGACCGGCACCCATTCGCCGGCCGCCGCGGCCGACATCCACGACAGGTGCGTCACGCCCGGCGGTGGCAGGTAGCGGATGGTCTGAAACTCCGGGTGGTGCCGGACACCGGCGGCGTACATCTGCGCCGACAGGCGGCGCAGTGCATCCTCGGGGATCAGCATCGGCGCGCCGACTTCGGCGAGACCGAGGAACGTCCACAGCAGGTGCTCCCGGGGATCTGCCGGGTCGCAGAACTCTTGCACGGGCAGGGCCATCAGAGGACTCCCATCTGGTGAAGCGCTTCGGCGAGGGTGCGCGCGTTGGCGAGTGCGGTGTCGACGGCGGACCGGTGGTCCGATCGGTCACCGAGGACCGCGGACCAGCCGGTGCCGTCGTCTCGGGTCCACCCCAGTTCGATCTCGGAGACCTGCTCGACCACCACCTGCCAGCGCGAGGGCAGGCCGACGATCGTCGAACCGATCCGGTCGTAGAGGAAGTAGTGCCCCTGCCCCTGGTCGCCGATTGTGAAGGGCCGACCGTCGGCGAGCGTGAGCTTGTGAGAGAAGCGTGGACGGGTGGCATGGAACCCCTGGCGCAGCGCCACGATCGCCGCGAGGGTGTACGCGCGGTCCGCGCCGCCGACGACGGACTCGTGATAGTGAGACCAGCCGTAGCGCTGGGCGCGCTGAATGCTCTTCTGAGACTGCCAGGCGCCGAAGACGTCCTCGTACAGCGGCCGCAAGAAGATGTCGGCAATGGTGCCGGCCGTGGGCTGGAGGATGAACGTGCCGAGGTTGTTCAGGCCGAGCTGCACCCCGGCTGAGATCGTCTCGTTGACCCCCGGGGCGGAGTGCCCGCCCACCACCATCTGCACATCGGTGCCCGGGGTGAAGGTGAAGTCCGCCGCCGTGACTCCCGAGATCTCGCCGTCACGCACCACCGCGTGCGGGGCCGAAGGCAGGGTGCCGATCCAGTCCGGCGGAGTCGAGGCGTACGGGTCGTGGTTGCCGGTGACCGTCTGAAGCGTCTCGTCGATCAGCGACTCGCCCAGCTGGACGACCGTGCGCACCAGCCCGGTCAGCAGGTTCCCGCCGCGCGAGGTCGGTCCTGTCCAGTGTCCGGAGTGGTCCACCACGTCCACCACGAGGGTGCCGTGCCGCAGGTTCGCGCCGGGCCACGGGGGAGGGTCGCCCTCGAGGTAGCGGCGGCACTCGACCCCGAGCTGCCCGTCGGCCAGGGCGGCGGCGGCCATGTCGTGCCAGGTCTTGAACCGCGAGGCCAGGATCGTCCACGGGGAGTCGTCCCCGATCAGCGAGTGCGGCTTGACGACGATGTTCCACTGCGACATATCCAGCGCCGCGGTCCACTGCGCCGGGTCCAGGGGATTGTCCGGCAGGGCCCACCAGTTGCCCTCCAGGCGCATCACGTTGAGGAACAGCGCGAGCTTGAGCATGTAGCGGGCCGGGCCCGCCAGCACGAACGACTTCGGGAACTGCACGATCGCCGGGAGGAACGGATTGCACCACACCGCGACGTGCTTGAGCTCCTCGTAGTCGTGCGCGAAGGTGAACTCGACGTGCCGGTCTCCGGACTCCTCCTTGACCAGACGTGCCTGATTGAGCCGCCCACCCCAGCGGGCGCCGGACTTCTCCACCGTCAGGTGCACGTTCTGCTTCGGCCGGCCCCACACGTCGATGCCCCACTTGGACAGCGGGTTGTCGATCGGCATCCGGATCGTGGCGTGCCCGGTGTCATTGCCCACCCAGCGGGCGGACCCTGCCAGCTCGGTAGTGACGCGGCCGCGGTGGTGCCAGTCCCCGTCCCACAGGTGGACGTCGGGTCGCTGACGGCGGATCCGGGCCCGGCGGACCTTGGCGGACTGGTCTGCCTGCCAGATCTGCTCGAGTCGGTCCATCAGCTCCGTGTCCTGCAGGAGCGGGTTGTCCAGAGCAGCGGTCACAGTCGGTCACCTCCCATCGGTTTTTTCCAGTAGCGGGGCAGTCGCAGCTGGGCGGTGCCGCCGGGCAGCGTGAACGCCACCGGCAGCGGCACCGGACTGCCGTCCCGCGGTGTCCAGCGGGGGACCGGGAACACCGGTTCACCCCGCCAGTTCATGCGTGCGTAGAACATCGGGTTCGTCGAGGAGGTGACCGTCTCGATGTCCGGGAAGGTGTCCACCACGAGCTGCTCGCCCTCAGCGATCGCCGGGAGAGTGATCGTGCGGTTCCGGAACTGGTAGTCCTCATGGGACGGGTCGGTGGCCCACGAGAAGTCCGGCAACGTGCACGCCCCGCCGCCCTCGATCACCCACCGCGGGTACGCGGGAAGGTCGGTGACGTTGGCCACCTGCACGTGCCCCGACAGCGCGCCCGGGGCGGACTGGAAGACATCCAGCAGGGACTCGGACTCGTAGAACGGCCACGCCGCGCGCAGCGTGTACACCACCGCGGCCGCGTTGCCGAGGTCCTCGAAGACCGGTTCCTTGAACTTCGTCACCCACAGCCACCGCGGGGGACCGCCCCATCTCACGATGAACTTCGCCGGCACCTCCTCGTCGAAGCACGCGTCGAACTCGGTCTCCAGCCGATCCAGCCCCATCCCCGGTACCCGCTCGGGGGCCAGCAGGGCCCGGAACTGGATGTCGCGGGGCTCGTAGGTCTTGCCCGCGTAGGTGGCACCGATCTGGGTCGCGCCCTTTCGCCACCGCGTGACCGTCGGCGGGTGCCACATCCCCTGGACGCGGCCCTTGTCGATGGTCACCCCACGCCCGCCGGCACCCGGACCCGCCAGGGTCCACCTCTCGCCCTCGACCGACTCGATCTCGATCGTCATCCCAGTCACCACAGCGGCCCACCTCCCGTCGAGGCCAGGCCCCGCTCGAAGTCATCCAGCGCTTTCCGCCGCAGCGCTTCGTCCACATCGACGACATGGAAGTGGGTGTGCTGCCCGCCGCCAGAGCCGTCAGCGTCGAACGTGGCCCCCGAGCGCATCGCCTGGAGGATGTCCCGATTACCGCCACGCTCAGCGTCAGCGGTGCGGGTGACCTCCTCGCCGTCCGCGAGCCACGCCGGGAACACATCCCGCGAATGGCGGGCCGTGCCCCCGTTCCAGAAGCCCGGCGCGTTCGCCCACGCCTTCTCCAGCGACCCGTGGACGTCGATGGCCTCGTTGATCTTGGCGACCACGTTCGACATCGGGTGGAACTCGTCGTCGGGCAACTCGGAGTCCCGGTAGTGCGAGAACCCCGTGGCAGTCACGCCCATCAACCCCATCGCCGCGCCCTGCTCCAGCGCGGTGAACACTCCCCGCGCCGTAGCCTCGGCCAGCGCCTGGTCGATGCCCTGCCCGGAGTTGTGCTGGGCGAGGGCATCGGCCCACGGTGCCCGCGACACGAAGTCGGGATCACCGCCGCTGATGGAGTTGATGCGATCGAGGACTGCGTCCTGCATGGTGTCGCGCTGCCCTGCGTAGCTCAGCGCGTGGGCCACCATGTCGCCCCAGCCGCCCGGAGGGACGCCACCGGGGTCTCCGACATCACGGTCGCCGCCGCCGGTCGAGCTGTACCGACGCACGGTCGGCTCCGCTGACGGCGATGACGATGGCGTTTGCGAGGTCACCCTGGACTGGGACGCCTGCATCTTCGCCAGCTCCAGATCACGCTCAGCCTTCGCTGCGCGCCCCTCAGCATCCCGCACCTTGCCCGGGTCTACGACACCCTTCGAGTCGCCGGCCTTGGCCTGAGCGACGGCCTCGCGCGCCTTGCGCAGGCTCTCCTCCTTGTCGAGCAGAGCGTTCGCCTGACGCTGAGCGGCCACCTCGTCGAGAGCCTTCGGCCCCTGGCCACCGGCCCTGTCGGCCGCCTGCTTGGCGGCACGCTCCGCCTGAGCACGCTCGGACGCCTTCCACTCCTGGGCAGCCTTCAGCGCCGGCGGCAGATCATCGGACAGTCCCAGGATCGACAGCAGGTCGGTCGTGTACCCCTGCGCGAACGACTTCGCAGTCAGCCCAGCGACGTCGCCCCACGTGCGCGGAGCGTCACCGCGATCGACTTCGGACCCGGACTCGTACCCGGACCGGCCGCCGCCCGAGTAGCCGCCGCCGGGGTAGCCCTCCGCGCCGTCCATGTGCGCGGTGATCCCGCTAATTCCGTAGAGCGCACCCATCGGCTTGTGCGCCTTCTGGGTGTAGATCGACTCCCACGGGCTCGCGGTACCGCCGATCTTGCCGCCGCCGTACCCGCCACCCATCTCCACGTTGGTTCGACCAATCGCGCCCACCGTGTGGCCGCCAGTGCCGTGGCCGTACCAGCCCACGTTGTAGTCGTTCTCCCCACCGAGCGAACCCATGGTGAAGCCCATGGCGGCCAACTCGGTGGCCATGGTCGAGGTCGAGAACCGCGACCCGAACGGCAGCAGACCCGACAACTTCGCGGAGAACGCGTACTGCGCAGAAGAGCAATCGCCCCACTTTCGGCCGCCATAGACGTACGGGCTGCCCTCCAGCGGCGGGCCCTCACCGGATCGGCCCCACGCAAGGTCGAGGAGGTCTTGCTTCGATGCCATGCCCACACGGCCGCCAGCCGCCAGCGCCTGCAGGCCCCGCACGCGTGGATCGTCGCGGTTGATCGCCGCGAGCACCCCGTTGTACTTCTCCGAGGACTCTCTATTAACGACCCACTCCCCGGCATCGACGAAGCTCGTCGGCGTCCCGGTATCGGAACTGACCCCAAGGATGCCGTCCGTGCGATCCGTCCCCGGCCCGGTCTTCGGCAGACGCCCACCGTCAGCGTTGCGAGGGATGCGCCCACCCATAGCCCGGCCACCCACCGCGTCAGACAGCGTGGCCGTGACTGGGGCAGTGAACCGGATCGAGTTGATCTGCGCCTGAAGCGCCCCCAGGCTTCCCGTCGCGATGAATGGTGTGATCTGCACACTTCTGGGGCGAGCAGTGTTGTCGAGGTCCGCGTTCGCGCGAGCCGACTGTGCCAACAACTCATCGATGAGTAGCCGCGCCTTGGGATCGACCACCCTGTCCCGCAGTTCGTCCAGATCCCGGTGAGAGATGTCGCGGTTCTGCTCGAACTCATCGAGGATCAGCGACACCTCGGGCGACGGATTCTCGTCATTGAGAATGCCGAGATCTTCCATGATGTCGGCGATACCGCGCTCGGCCTGCGTGCCGTCGAGAAGCAACGAGGCCATGGGGGATGCCTCGTCGAACGCGTCTAGGAGCCCCTGGGTGTCGCCCATCTTGTCCAGGAACTCCTGAGACTCAACGGTGACAAAGGCCGTGCCTTCCTCCTCGTTGATCCACCTGACTTTTCCGCCGAGTCGCTCGATCTCTTCGATCGAGTCCTGGCCCCCCAGAAGCCGCACTGGGACCTCGGCGCCGACCTCCGCGTCCTTGAGGGCCGCGTGGATTGAGATCAGGTCCTGCTCGGCCTCATCCAGGCCGTGGGTGCGGGCGATGATGTCGATACCCGACGGGGTGAGGGCAGTAGTCGCAATGAACCGTTCCCAGTCGATCCCCATCTCTTCGGCCTTGACGCGCGCGGCCTCCATCTCAGGCTGCAACGCCGCGAACGCTTCGTGCACGTCGCCGCCACCTACGGCCACCGATATGAGCTTGTCGGTGAGGTCCGACGTGGCGTCCCGCAGTGCCTTGGTGTTGGTGTTCATGGCCTCGAGCGAGCCATCAGCGTTCTGGAACGCACGCCCGTACTCATCGGCCTCGACACTCGTGTTCGACAGGACATCGCCCAGCTTGCTCACGGACTCGGCGACGGCCGCCGTCCGCTCCGCCGCCGAGGTGTCGAGCTCACCGAGGATCTCCAGGGTGGTACGCATCGCCGACAGCTTGTCGTCGGCGGACGCGGCAGCATCGCCGAGGACTCCGAGTGCGCCCTGCAGCTCGAAGTACTGCGGGCCGATCATCTCGACCACCGTCTGCTGCATCTCGAACTCAGAACGCAGCCCCGCGAGGTAGGCCACAGCCTGCTCGCCGCCCTCGGTAGTGCTGTCGATCTGCGACCGCAGATGACTCCACGCGGTGCCGGATCCGTAAACTCGGGACGCGAGCTGCTCACTGGTCAGCCCGAGCGCATCGATCACCTCGGCGGTCTTCCCAGATTCGCTCGCCAGGCGGGACTGCTCCCGGGCAGCCTGCACGGTCGCCACAGCGTTCTCTGCGAGCCCAATATTGCTGGTCCTCAGCGCCCCGTAGAACTTTGCTGCAGACTTGGACGCGGTCCCCATCCAGCCCATGAAGCCCGGGCCCGTCGCAGCGACCGAATCCAGAGACGTCCGGACGCCGTCGATCTGCCCCTCCAGCGCCGACCACACATCCGACGACATTTCGCCAGACGACTCGATCAGCGCCTCCGTGACATCACGCTGAGACTTGGCCAGCCGCTCGGAGGACTCCCGCAGCGCATCCTGTTGCCGCTTCGCGGTCTCGGAAGCGGCTGCCAGCGCCGCGATACCGACCGTCGCGACGATGAGGCCAGTGTTCAGGGGCCCGCCGAGCATGTTCACCAGGCCCATACCGCCGGCCTTGAGCCCGGTCATCGCCGCCGACGCGGCACCTGCGGTGCGACCAAAGCGGTCCGCACCGACAGCAGCGTTGACGAAGCTGGTCTGCATCTGCCCGATGACGGGAGACTTCTTGCCCAGATCACTGATCGCGGACCCGAAGCGGCCCATCTGGACCGTCCCCATGGCGCTGGACTCGATCAGGGCCCCATTGGCAGACGCCATCCCCCTGAGCGCCCCCGTTGCCGGGGAGGTGGCCTGCTGCACCTTCGACACGATCGACGGGACGGTCTTGAACGCGCCCCACGCCAGCACGGCGGTGGTGACCAGTCCTGGCTGGGACTCCATCAACCCGGCGACAGTGGACAGGGCAGGCGCCAGAACCCCAGAGGTGACCGCGGCGACCCCGTCGAGAGTCGTGGCCAGCAGCGACAGACCGGACACGCCGAGGGAGGTGCCTACTTCGGCCAGCGACCCCGCGATGGACCCAATCGCAGGGGAGGCGGACGCGGCGGCAGAGGCGACCGCGCCGACCGAGGTGGCGACCGAGCCCAGGCCGGACAGCAGTCCAGAGGACGTCACAGTTGACGCCAGGCTGTTGAAGAACTGCGTCGCGGAGGAGGCGGCGGTACCGAAGTCGAACGAGGACACCAGTCCAGCGACCCGGTCGGCCGCGGGCCCGGCCTTGGCCGTGAGGTCGTCGACCGCCTCGGTGGCCCTGCGGATCAGACCGGGAGCAGCCGAGAACCCGGGCCCCAGGATTTCGGCCCCCAGGCGGCCGGCCGCCGCACCCAGGTTCGCCAGAGCGCCACGGAAGGTGTTTGCGCCCTCCAGGGCCGCCCCGCCGAGCTGGGACTCCATCGCGTTGGCGAAGGTCTCGAACCCGATCTTCCCCTGGGAGGCCATCTTCACGGCTTCCTCGGCCGTGACCCCCATCTCGGCGGCGAGCATCTGGATGATCGGGATGCCGCGCTCACCGAGCTGGTTCAGGACATCGCCCTGAACCTTGTTGGTGGCGGCGACCTTGTTGAAGATCTGCCCCATCTCGCCCATGGAGGTACCGGCGATGGTCGCCGCATCACCGGTCAGCGACAGGACCCGCTGGAGTTCCTGCCCGGGCTTGATCCCCGAGGCCACGGCACCCGCGGCCAGAGAGGCCGCCTCGCCGAGCCCGAACGCGGTCCCCTTCACGCTGGCCAGGGAATCGTCCATGATGCCCTTGACGGACCCGGCCGAATGGCCCAGGCCAGTCAGCTTGGCGTTGGCCTGGTCGATCGCATCCAGGCGCTGGAAGCCCTTGACCATCGCCGTGCCGATACCGGCGACCCCGGCGGCGACAGCGCCCCCGGCGACCGTCTTCAGCCCGGTCGAGACCGCCGTGCCGATACCGCCAGCGATGCGCGAACCCATCGACTTGCCGGACGGCTCGGCGTGCTGCTCCGCCGACCCGAGGGCCGACTTGATGCCCGGCGCGATCTTCGACGTCTCCGGGATGATCGACAGGTACCCGACACCAAGTTCAGCCACCAGGCACCTCCAACGCTATGTAGTTGCTCGCGCCACCTCGGCACGGATCTGTGCCGCTGTCTTTTCTCGCGGCCCAGCCCGCGCCGCCCCGAGAGGCGGGGCGGCGGCGACCGTGGCCACACTGAACATCCGGTGCAGCACAGTCGACGGGTCGTGAGTGATCGCGCCGGTGATGAAGTCGCCCAGGTCTGCCAGCGACAGAGACCAGCCGACCTCCGAGTACGACCTGCCGGCGCGGATCAGGTCGTACCGGACGGCTTGTTCAGCGCCCTCGACCGTCAGGAATCGGAGGACGCTTCGGATTCCCCCAACTTCACCGGCTCGAAGATGATCCGTAGGATCTGGCCACGCTCGCCGGCGGTGAGCTTCTGGACCTTCGCCGCGGTCGCCTTGGGCAGGTGCGCCTCGAGGTACAGGTCCAACTCGTGGTCCATGTCGATGTCCTTGCCCGACTCGGCGCATTCGGCTTCGTAGGCGGTGATCTTGGACATCTTGGCGGGGGTCGCGAAGTAGATGTTCGGCAGAGAGAACTCGAGTGCCTCGGCGCCGTCGGGGCCGGGGAGGACGAAGTCGTGACGGGCACGCTCGTCGTGCTGGGAGATCAGGGTGTGCTTGGACATGAGTGACCGGGCCTTTCAGTTGGGGTAGTTCGACCGGGCCGAGGCCCACCCGGAGAGGGCAGGCCCGGTCAGAGGATGTGCACCCCCGCCACGAGTGGTGGGGACTCTCCGGGTGGGATCAGGAGAGCCCGATCAGTCCTCGGGCTCGGTGCCGCCTCCGATGTTGGCGAGCGGGGCGTTGTCGTCGCGGAACTCGACCACGTAGGCGTTCTGCAGCTCGGCGTCCGCCGGCACCAGGCAGCGCAGCGTCACCGTGTACTTGGTTGACGCCGAGTGAGTGTTCTGGATCTCGGCCACGTTCGACACACGCGCCAGCAGCGCGCCGTACCGCTTGAGCTTGCCGCCGTACTGGGCGTTGAGCACGTACTTGCGCAGGGGCAGCTGCTCGAGGGTGTGGTAGATCGTCCGCTTGGTGCCGGCGGACTCGGTGGCGTCGGTCTTCGTGACGTTCGCCGTGCCGAAGATCGTCTCCAGGACGGCGTCGTTGTCGTCCTCGAGTAGCTGGATCTCGATCTCCATGCCGGACTCGGTCTGCAGATCGATCCAGTCCTGCCCACCGTGACGCTTCTCGGTGGTGCTCGTGCGTGACGGCCGCAGAGTGAAGCCGTCGGGACCGACCGCGCCGTGGTCCTTGTATCCGGAGGGCAGTGCGGTGGACGCGTCGGTGGGGTTAGCCACGTCCAGGTCGGCGCCGTAGAGGACACCGCCGTCGATGGGCGGGGAGCCGACGAACGCGTTGAGCGGATTGATAGTCATGATGGGTCCCTTTCACGGGGTAGGAGTTGACCGGGCCTGCACCGTGCGGGGCTATGAAGTTGTGGGTCAGGGGACCAGCGTGAGCGTCCCGGTGAACTGGAACCGGAACTGGCCCGGTGTGGGGTGGTCGAACCGAGTCACGTTCTTGTCGTGGTCGGCATAGGTGAGGCGAGGGTCGCGCAACCCCTTCCACACGCGAGCCACGTCCTCGGCCAGATCCTCGGCCTCGAGCTCCGAGGTCGAGAAGCACTCGACGAGGAACCGCACCGGGACCATCGCCCACTCGTCGCCGCCGCCGATCCGCGAGAGGACCACACAGCCCCCGGAGGGCAGCTGCTCGGGCTTACGGGTCGAGACCGGCACGCCCAGCCGCTCGAGCAACAGGGCACGCGCGGTGGCGGTGGCGCTCATCCGAGGACCCGCACGAGCGTGTTGTTGCGGGCGTTGTCCTTGCGGGCAGACCAGGTGTCGGCGAACACGATCCCGCGGAACCGTGATCGGCCCTGCATCGTCGACCCCTCGTAACCCTCACCGGCCTCGCGCGCCAGCCCGTAGGTGAGTGCGGAGATCTCCGCCATCACCGGGCCGGACCGGCGCACCTCCTCGAACCCGGGGACGTTCCACCGGATCTTCACGAGGGAACCTCCGATGGGTCCACCCACTCGACGTATCCCCACGCCGGGGCGTTGTACGCCTTGACCACCACGCTCTCGCCGGGATCCGAGAACAGGATCAGCACTCCCGACTGCAGATCGAACGCCTTAGCCTCGGGCACGTACTCGACACCCTCGGCGCTGGTGACCTTGATGACCTTCATCCTCGTGCCTCCTTGAGCGTGATCTGAACCCGGTCCAGCGGCCACTCCGAGGCCCACGGACCGTGCGTGTGGTCGACGGGCCGGCCATCGACTTCGAGGACTGCGTCCGGGTCGAACCCGGGGACGGTGGCCTGATGGCCAGCGCCCCAGCCGTCGGCGGCGTCCACCATCGCGAAGACGACCGTCTCGGTGATCTGGTGGCCGCCGACGACCTTCTCCTCTGAGGTCGGCACCCACCAGGCGCACGCCAGCTCCTCCGCCGTGGTGGTCGTGACCGGGTTGCCCAGAGCGTCTTCGGCTCCCTCGACCAACGTGATGCGCAGGATCGGGAACGGAAGCGGGAACTCACTCACGGCGAGTACCGCTCAGAGACCATCCCCACGGCCACACCGGAGCGCGTCCAGGGGGAGAGCATCATCTTGAGCTGACGAGTCAGCCACGGAGATCCCGAGGTGGACCCGTCGGCGAGCTTGACCGACCTCGACCACGGGCCGGCCTGGTGCGACACGCTCTCGGCGTGCCCGACATTGGACCCACCGGAGGGCGCGTCAAGGACGTTGGCGACCATCCTCGCCGTGACCACCCGCACCACGTCCGGGACCGGGTCCTCGAACGTGGTGCGGGTGTGGGCGGCCACGAGGGCCGACGCCTCAATCAGAAGCGTCGGAGCCCGCAGCGTCTCCGTCTCCGTCAGCTGCCGCCCGAGAACCCCCTGAACGTCTTCCTCGCTTGCGAGAAGCACTCTCGGTCACCTCCTGCCAGGGTTCGCTCGCCGACAGCCGTGCGGCCAGAGCAGAGCCCTCAGTCGCGGTCACGTGTCGGCCGGACGGGTGCCGGAAGACGGTCACGGGCCGACAGCGGCGGGCGTGACCACCGCGGCGGGCGAGGACGCGGCCGCGGGAACCTGCCCGTTGACCACGTGATCGCCCAGGACGTAGGCGAAGCGCGCCTTGAAGCGCAGCGCCACCATGTCCCGCTCGGCGAGGTTGATCCCGCCGACGGTCGCCTGGTCCAGGAACTTGACCTGGATGTCCTGACGGACACCGATGCGGACGCGGGAGGCGTCCACCACCATCGCCTCAGTCTCGGCAGGGTCCCAGATCGGGGCGTCCCCGCCGGAGCCGTCGTCGACGGTGCCCTTCACCCAGCGGGCGGTCAGGCCCTGGATCGAGTCCCGAGCATCCGGCCCGGACGACATCGACGGCAGGAAGATGGGCGTCCCCTCCGAGTTGCGCAGGTTGGCCAGCTTGTACTTCAGGCCAGCGCGGGCGAACACGGTGGACGGGTCGTAGCGGTCGGCGACCGCTCCGGCCGCCTGGAGGATCGAACCACCGAGGTCGTCCTCGGTGCCGATCGCGCCGACCTGGAAGACGTTGCCCGCGGCGATCGCCGAGGCCATCAGGTCCGGGGAGGTCCACGACGCGGGCTTGCCGATCCCGGCGAGTACCGCGGCGTCGAGTGCGTACCCGATCGCCTGGCCACCCATGGCAGCCATCTCGGCGAGCACGTCCACGGTCGCGTCGTCGATGGCGTTCTCGTGCACCGGGATGATGACCGCGAGCTCCTCGGCGACGAGCTGCTTGTTGCCCCACGTCGCCTTCGCCGTCGGCTTGACGCCCTCGGGGTCGGTCGCGGACTCGCCGACCCACTTGGCGTGGGGGACGGTCGCGAGCACCGGCAAGTTGTTGACCTTGGTGCCCATGTTGACCGTCTGGAACGCCGCCAGCACCTGCGAGGTGCCCGTGGCAGAGGTCAGCAGGTCGTTGGAGTAGTTCTCCTGGATCAGGTCCGCCACGTCGGCGCGACTGATGTCAGCCATGATGATTCCTTTCGTTCACAGCTTCGGCCCGCGGCGGACGCAGCGGGTTACTTGCGCAGGCGCCGGAGGGCGGCTGCGGCCTTCTCTCGGCCAGACAGGCCAGAGTCGGTGGTGGAGGCTCCGGAACCGAAACCGCCACCGGTGTCGCGCGTCGAGTCGGACCCGCCGCGCCAGGCGAGGAGATCGTCAGCGGCCGCCTCCATCTCCTCGCGAGTGCTGCCGGTGACCGACGAGGCCGGCACCCCCTTGGCCGCCGCGACCTCGGTGCGAAGGCGCGCGGTCCGCTCGGTGCCCAGTTCCTTCTCGAGCTGGGCAGCGCGCTCCTGTGCCTTCTGCACCTCGGTCTTCTCCGCGTCCTTGAGCTGTTGCAGCTCTTCGGCGGCGGAGACGTTGGCCTTGGCGCGCTCCTCCCACTTGCGGGCTTCGGCCTTCCAGTCAGTGCTGCCGGCGTCGGACTTTGCGCCCTCGGCCGCCGCGCCCTGGCCAGCGCCGTCGTCGCTCTTACCGGCCTTGTCGTCGGTCGTCGTGGTGGTGTCGGTCATCGGTTCCTCCCGTGCGGGATCGCCGGGCCGGCCGTGCGGCCGTCCGGATTCGGATTGGTGTTCACCCCGTGCGGGGGAAGTCTTAGAGCTGCCGCCAGGCGGCGAGGATGGACTTGGTGTCCACCCCGTCAGCCGCAGCGCGGGCCTGCGTGTACTGCGCGGCCCAGTCCTCCACGTAGCCGGGAGGGTCGTATGTGTCCCCGCCGCGCACCGGCACAGCCATGCATCGGCAGTGGTCGTGGTAGGTCGACTCGAGCGGCTGGTTGCCGCGAGTTCGGGCACCGCGGGCGCCACCACGGCCGACGACACGCGTGGCTGCCGACTTGGACCCGTACACCGCTCCGCGGGTGGCCAGCATTCGGCAGAACTCGCAGGCGTTCGCCGAGGCGTATCGCGCCCACCCTGCGCCCTCGAGCTCGACGTTGAGCGCCACAGTGTCCCGAGAGGCGTTGAACAGTGCCCGCTGCGCGGTCCCGGCGAGCCGTTCCACCGGGAGGGCCGAGCCCTTGACGGTCAGCGCGGCCGTCGCCCACCTGGTCGAGGCTTCGAGCTGCTCGGGGTTTGGTAGGGGCGCCGGGCGGGCGCGGTACGCCGCCGGTCCGAGACCGTCGTACCACTCGACCGTCAGGTCCGCGGCCGCCCCGGCGAACACGTCGACCAGCTGGGGGAACTCGACCAGCAGCGCGTCCCGGATGTAGTCGTCCGGATGGCCGATGAGCCGTGACCACTGCTGGATCAGGCGAGCTACCTGGATCTCGTTGAGGTCGTTGAGCTGCCCACGGAACGCCTGCACTTGATCGAGCCTCGGCACGGGTCAGTCCTCCAGCTTCGCTGCGTCCTGCTCGGGCATCCTCAGCGTCACCGGCACCGCGCCGGTGAACTGCAGACCGGACAGGCCGACCCGTTCCGCAGCCACCGCCGAATCGACGCCGGACCTGATGGCCACACCCATAGCGTCGAACCGTGCCTTGATCTCCTGGGCGTCCTCCGTCGTGGACTGCCCGTCGGTTCCGGATGGAAGTGCCGCGAGCAGCTCGGCGTTGCGCGAACGGCGTAGGCCGTCCTGGAGCTCGGCGCGCTGTAGCGCGGTCAGCCCCGGGATCAGGGGCAACAGGGGCACGATCGGTAGCGCCTGTTCGCCCTGGGTGAGCTTGGCGATGCCGTCGATCACCTGAGCGAACGTGCGAGCCTCGGTGTCGGTCCAGATGACCTCGGCCTCGACATCGTCGGCCGACTCCTCGTCTCCCTCGAGGGAGGCCCCGAGCCGGAGCACCTGCTCCCAGGACTCTCCGAACGCGTCCCGCTTGGCCGCGAGCTTGCGCTGCTCCTTCGCCTCAGCGGCCGCCAGCGCCTCCGCTGAGACGTTGATCATCTTGCCCGTGACCGAGGCCGGGGAGATCTGGGCCGACGCCGCGACGTGCTCGATCATCTGCACCAGCATGTCGGTGTACGGCTGCAGCTGACCCGCGGGGAACGCCGACGTCTTGACCTCGGCGTCCCCGAACGCCCACACGTGCCGGGCCGACGCCCGCAGCAGCTCGGTGGTGCTGGACGGTTCCCAGCCCGAGATGACCTTCTGCGGCCACGCGCCGAAGCGCGCGACGATCATGCGCTCGAAGTTGACCTCGTTGATAGCGCGCTGCTCGTCGATGAGCGGCCCGATCTCTCCCTGCAGGAGCTCCTCGGAGTCGGGGTCGTTGACGAACCGCACCACTGGGCACACCGGCTCGCCGTCGAGCCTCGCGCCGTGTTCGATGGGCTCTGAGATCTCGACCACCTGCAGGGATCGGGCACTGACCTCGCCGGCCACCGGGACCTCGCCGAGGTCGATCAGCCACGAGTGCGTCTCGTCCAGCAGTTCGGCCCGGCGGACCTTCTTACCGTTGACCGTCTGAGTCCAGGTGTCGAGCGCGGCGACTGGCCACTCGTCGATCCGAGCGTCCGCGTACACAGCGATGAGCTGGCGGGGGGAGCGGGGCATGAACCTAACCTGCCCCCGGGACCGGCTGACGACGACGTAGGCGGCGCCGTAGGTGACCGCGTCGCGGTAGACCATCCGCTGACGGGCGGTCATCCTGTTGCGGCGCCACAGGGTCCACGGGCGGGCATTGTCGGGGGAGGTGGCTGGACGGTAGCCGGAGACCACCAGGTTCTGCACGAACGTGTCGCGAACCAGCGAGAGCACGTTGTGCACGCACTTCTTGCGGATCTCCTTGACGTCGTCCTCGGAGCCCTCGGGGAGCGACGGGTATCCGGCCTCGCCGCGCACGTAGTCGTTGATGGTGTCCAGGTTCAGCTGCTCGGCCTGGTGCATCGACCACAGCGCAGTCGCGAGGGTCTTGACCTCGTCTTTCGACTTCATCTTCACCTCCTTCACTGATCAGGCGAACGTCGCTCCGCCGTTGCCCGGACGGACCTTCGGCGAGCGCAGGGCGAGCTGTCGACCCATACGGGCGCCGACCATCGACACCGCGTAGTCCACGAGGTGCTTCGAGGACCGGTTGATCTTGCCCAGCGACACCCCGTACTGGTTCGGGCGGCGGCGAGCGTTGTGGACGTGCAGCCGCAGCGTCGGATCCCCGTCGTGGGTGAGGTCTCCCTCGACGTCGATCGACAGGGCCGTCTGCATCGCGGTCTCGGTGAACACGCGGTTGCGTTCCTTGCCGCCGCGCGAGGACATGCGCATGTCGAACATGACCGAGTGGCCGCCGGCGCCGGGGGTCGCCCACACCGGCAGCTTCCGCTGAAAGTCGCGGTGCCACTGGTCGACCAGGGTCATCCAGTACAGTCGCTCGGCGTCCTCGTCGTCCTGGGCCGGGGACGGGTCGACCCCGAACCACACCACCTTGAAGTAGCGCCAGGCGTCCCGCACCACCGCGTCTACCTCTTCCCGGGGCACTTGCCAGTCGCCGTCCGCCGGCATCCCGTGAGGACGGCGCCACGACCCCAGCGAGAGCACGTGGCCGTCGGAGAGGCGGCACGCCGAGAGCACGGTGGCGTCGCTGGTCTTCGAGCAGTCCAGGAACATGGCCACCTTCTCGCCCTTGCCCACCGAGATGTTCGGCCGGGCAAGATCGTCGAACCGGCGCGGATCCACCCACGAGTCCTCTGCGGCCGCGAGGCCGTTGAGGTAATAGCGGATCACGTCGGCCACCGAGGTGCGCGAGTCGCGGGACTCGGCGAGCTTGCGCTCGAGGTCGGCCCACGGGGCGTCGGCGTACGCCTGGCGCATCCCGAGCATGAACTCGTCGTCGTCGGAGATGTCCAGACCCGGTTCGGCCTCGATCGAGTCGTACAGCAGGTCCTGCGGGGCCTCTGGGTTGGCGGCCTTGAGCTGGAACTCCTCGTACGTGCCCTCAGCGACGGAGTCCTGACCCTGGCGGTGGGCGTTGGTGAGCTCGATGACCCGCGCCTGCACATCCGCCGGCGACTTGCCGACGTTGCGCCGCGCGACGTCTGCGAGGTCCAGGCCACCGTTTGAGGCGGTCATGTGGTGCGTCTCGTTGAGCAGGATCGCGGTGGCGGGGTCACCCTCGGTTGAGGCTTCGGAGGTCGTCAGCAGCTCGATACGGGAACCGCCGGCCAGCTGTGTGCGCGTGATCCCCGGATCCATCTGGAACCGCACTCTCATCGCGGGCGAGATCATCGCGTTGGCGACCGTGAGGACGTCCTTGGCCTGGTCTTTGGAGTTCGCTCCGATCTGGACCAGCGACAGGCGGTGCCGCTGACCGATCGGCTTCCCGTCGACCCACCCGATCAGCTTCACCGGGCCGCACAGCTCCGTCAGCGCCACCGCGGCAGCGAACGGGTCCTTGCCAGTTCCCTTCGCGCCGCGTTTGGCGCCGGAACGATAGACGAACCTGCCGCGGTAGCTCACCGAGTACCAGAGGTGAAGGAACCGCTTCTGCCCCGGCGTGTAACGCCACGGGCCGCCCGTTCGATGGTCGATGAACCATTGCTCGCCCCAGGCGACTATCGCGGGCCCCAGGGACGGCGGGAGCATCTCCAGGCGGTCCGGATGGTTCCACGGCAGCAACGGATCGCCGGGCCACGGCAAGGACTCCCAGCCGCCGGTGGTCGGATTCACGTGGTAGCCAGCGGGCAGCTCGAGGAGGCTAGTCGCCGACGGCATCGCCATAGACGTCCCCCAGATCCGGCGGGAGCATCCCCTCAGGGATCCCCTCGGGTCGACCCTCGGCGTTGCGTGCGATCGCGATACGGAGCCGCTGGCGGGCCCCTGCGGTCGTGAGGAGGTCGCCCATCATGCTCCACACCTGTTGCATCGTCGACGCCCGAAGCGGCTTGCCCTCCGAGAGCAGCTCGGTCAGCCAGTCGCACAGCAGCTGGGCCGCGGCCCAGTCCGACTCCACCAGGAGATCCGCGTGCGGCGAGTTGCGCTGTGCGCGCCACCACCGCTTCGCGGCCACGTGCCAGGCCTTGTCCTCGGACGGGATCTTGACCTTCCGGGTGACGGCGTCGCCAGTCGGTAGTGAGATGAGCGCGGCATCGCCGGGCCGCTTGTTGCGGCGCCGAGGGTTCGGGCTCGGGGGAGGGCCCGGCATCGCTGTCCACCTCCATCGCATTTTCACCAGACCGGCCACAGAACCGGCAATCGTCCACGTTTTCGCAGGTCAGAGCCTTTTCGAAAGTCACTGCATTTCGTGATCTCCGAACCATTTTTGACCTGAAATCGCCGAAAACGCCTCAGCGGCCAAATGGTGGCTTCACCCTATTTGACCTGCAATTTTCCTTGGAACCCGTACACATTTTGGCGCCCTATGCCCTCCGTGGGCCCTGGGGGCCGGGGAGGGGTCACCCCCCACCCCCGGGCGGGCCGGGTCGGTCACCGCCATCGGTCCGCGGGGTGTGCCGGGGGCGGTCGGCGGCGCCCGTACCGCTGGCGGCCCCGCTGAGCCTCCGCGCGGGTCTTGAGGTCGTGGCACGGCTGGCACACCGCCTGGAGGTTGTCCGGGTCGTCGGTGCCGCCTTCGGCCTCGGGGACGATGTGGTCGACCGCGGTCGCGTCCCCGGCGCATGTGGGTCCGACGATCTGGCACAGGTGGTCGTCCCGGTGCATGATCCTCGCGGCGAGTGCGCGGGGGACACCTCGGGTGCGGGTGCGGTGGTTCGAGGCCCATGCGGTCACCGGTCGTCATCCGCCCCCGCGTGGTCTGTCGGGGATCGCGTGGGGTTCGAGGGTGACACGGACGCTCGGTGTCGAGGAGCAGGTGCGTGGCCCATGGCTGCCCCCTCGTGGTTGGTACCCCGACCGTCGTCACCGCGTCTGCTGCGCGCTGTGCCTTCGGGCCAGCCTGTTGGAATCTGCTCGCAGGTGGCGCCGGTCGGGAGAAGATCCACGCTCGATGTCCACGGCGTGGGCTCGCGGGTCCGGTCGGGGGAGCAGGTTGGTTCACCCCGGAACGGAGAAGGACGACGGGCCAATGGGCACACGTCGTCCTGCGGCATCAGTGTGACACGTGACAACCACCTGGGGCAACAACCTATCCGCGGCGGCGTGTCCGCATCGCCGCCTCCAGCCGCCGCACATCACCCGCCCGGTACCGAGTCGGGGCCAACGACACCGGCTCGAGCAGGCCGCGGACTCGCCACTGCCTGACCCGCGTCGCCGGGATCGACAGCTGCTCCTCCACCTCGGCCGCCGTCAGGTGATCGTCATCGGTGGTGCTCTCCACCCCCCCGGGCCACGACTCACCGAGGCGGGCGAAGTGCGCATCGAGGCCGGCGACGTCGACGCCCGCTGACCGGGCGGCCTCCCGGTACGAGGCCGCGACACGGCGTGCACGATCCAGAGGTGAGTCCGCGGGGAACGGCCACCGTGCGGTCACACCAGCCCCCGGTAGTTCTCGGCCAGCACCAGGGTCAGTCGGCGGTACTCGTCCTCGGACCAGGTGGCGTGGCAGTTCGTGCAGTCGACCACCTCGCCGCCGACCCACCGGCCGAGGGTGTCGTGCTCGCACTGCGGACACGGCACCGGCATCCGATCCCGACGACGAGTGATCCCGACCCGACTCCGAGCCTTGTCGACCACCGTCACCAGATCCAGCGCCAGGTCCACGCCATCCATCTCGACCTCGCCCCACCACTCGCCCGACTCGGCCCAGCGGGTCGCATCGAAGCGGGGCACGGCGACGAGCTCGACGACGTTGGCCATCACGAACCGGGCATCTCGAGCCACCCGTGCTTGGCGATCACCAGCCGGGGACGCGGTCACCGCCATCCGCTCGCGCACCACCTCGGCCGCCCGGTCCAGCCGGTCCTCGAGCTCCACCATCAGCGCGTCGGTGTGGACGTTGATCGGCACCGGTGACTTCGGGCCAGGGGAGCGGCGGCCACTGCGGCCCGACCCGAGGTGCCCGATCAGCGCGTGCAGCCCGGTCCACACGTCCTCGGCCTCGAACGCCGCCCGGGCCACATGCTCCCGGCACGGCGTGCACAGCGTCGAGCGCTCGACCGTCTCCGCAGGCGCCCACACCAGCCGACCCTCCGCGTCCTCGCGACGAGACCGCCCACGACACCAACGGCCAGCCCTGCACTCGTGATCGGTCACGCCGACTCCTCGCTCTCGGTCACGCACTTGCGGCACGGCTCAGGCAGGCCATGCCGATCACAGTCGGTATCGGTCACAGTCGACGGGGCGCCCTTCCACTCAGCCCACGGAGATCCGATGCGGCCAGGGACATACACCTCGGGAGGCTGGCCGGCAGCACCCACAGGCTGAGCGGCAGGACCCGGAGCACCACCAGACGACGAGGGCCCAGCACCACGACCACGCCCCCGCCTCCGACGCCGCTTCCTGCCACCAGCCGGGCCCTGACCCTGACCGTGACCCGGCCCCTCACCCTGACCAGAACCCTGCCCCTTACCCAGCCCTGACCCTGACCCTGACCCTGACCTGCGCGCGTCGGCACGCGTGCGTGCGAGGACAGCGTTCCGGGCTGATTCCACGTCTGGTTCCAGAGTGGTTTCCGAGTGGTCGGGCGGTGCTGGTCGCTCCCGGGCGGTCTCAGACGGCGAGCCGGGTGTCTGCGGACGACCGGCCGGCGACCCTGCATCAGCGGCGGCCTGGCCCGGCGAGACGGTGGTCTCAGCGGCGGACGTGGCCGGCGACGCGGGATCTGCGACGGCGGACGGCGACACTCCGGGCTCTGCGTCGTCTGGACGCGGCCCGTTGTGAGCGGGAGGGGGACGGAGCTGCATCTGGGCCTGGGCGAGCTGGCGCTGGCCCTTGTGGCTGTTGCAGCCGCCGCAGGCGATCACGATGTTCGTCGATCCGATCGCGAGGGTCGGGTCGACGTGATCGAGGTGTGCCCGGTCCGCGGGCTCGCTGCGGTTGTTCTTCTGGCGGACGAGCTTGCCGCAGTAGCGGCAATGCGCCTCACGAGGCCGGTCGGGGCTGATGCAGTCCCGGGCCCAGACCTCGGCGCGGATCCGGGGCTCCTTGAGCTCCTTGGCCTTGCGGTCCTTGAGCTGTTTCTCCTCGCGGGTGGCATAGCCGTAGTCGGACCAGTCGTGGAACACGAACGCTCCCGGCGGTGGCTGCGCGCAGCGCGCACACGAGTGGCCGGCGGAGTGCCAGAGCCCAGCGTCGACCAGGAGGCCTGCGAGCTCATCGACTTTCGCCGGGTTCAGTGTGACCCGCACGAGACCCGCACGGGACACGATCCCGTCCAGGGTGGACTGGTTGATATCCGACCCGGCTGCCACCCATAGCCCGATGGCCGCGAGACCGCGATCGTCACCCTCGAGGGAGAGATCGAGCAGCTTGCGGGCCTTCGGATTAGTCGTGAACCCGTCATCGACCTGAAACCACGGCATCAGCGCTCACCACCGGAACGGGGCTGCGCTGCGTTGAGCGATCGAGGCACGGGGACAACTCCTAGAGCAGACAGGACAGGGCGCGAGACGGAACAGGTGGGCGCCGGTGGGGCCCGCTGGCGGCGGGTGATCACGAGGCCTCGTACGGATTGGGCAGGAAAGGCCGACCCATGCCGTCCCCGCCAGTGGTTCCCCACCTGTCCCCGTCCCGGTAAGCGTCGTTCCACACCTGCCTCAACATCGGTGTGAGTCGCTTCGCGACCCTCGTGCAGTTGCACAGGTGCCCGCCGAACGGCGAGCCGTCGCGTGCGTGATCCGACCCGTCGTGCCAGCGGCGAGCCACCTCCTCCACCGCGCTCACTGTTCGGCCCTCCCGTCGCGATCGGCCTGGCGAACGGTGATCTTGAGATTCGCCTCTTCCAGGAGCTTCCTCACGTCCGGATCGTCGAACACCGACCGGAGACGGCGCCTCATCGCGGCTTTCATGGCTATGTCCCGGATCAAGTCCTGCGCGGGCTCACTCACCCCTCGGCCCTCCCGTTGCGGATCGGCGCAGGCCTGGCACTCGGCCCGGTGGCTACTGATCTGTTTCTCGACGTCAGTGCGGCTGGAGTGCCCAGCGCACTCGACGGTGTGGCCGCAAGGCATCTGCACCCAGGGGAGTCCGACCATCATCAGGCGGCCTCCCCGTCGAGCGCGCCTTCATCCGGGTCCACGGGTTCCCAGCCGGTGGCCACGCGATGCACGGCCCGGTCGTTGCCCCACCGCTCGGCCAGCGCGGCGTCCAGCGTGGGGAACCTGTCGTAGCGCGGCTGCTGGTCGACAGGGTCGGGGCGCTCGACTGCCCACTCATCGTGGACCTGGTCCGCGGGGATCATCACCCAGTCCTGGGCCTCACTCGTGGTCTCGAACCCGTCGAGAGGTTCGGCCAGCAGGTCAGCGCGCTCGAGCGCAGCGGCGATCTCCTCGCACTCCTCGGCCGAGAGCCCGGACACCTCGCCGATCACCTCGGTGGCGCGGGCGGTGGCGTCACTCATCGCTGCTCGCCTCCTCGTCGCGGATGTAGATGGCGAACGGCTTACCGAGGGATTGCGCCCGACCTAGGTCTCCCTGCTCGAACGCCGACACCAGGTCATTCAGGTCGCCCTCGTCCGCGCCATCGGAGAGATCGCCACGGACTGCGGTGTCGATGTAGGCAACGATCTCCGTGGGGCTACCGATCACCTCGTGAGGTGCGCCGGCATCGTCACGGTTGTCCATGTCTCGCAAGGTCCAGGTGCTCACTGGTCCGCCTCCGTCATGCAGTCCTGGCACGCCCGGGAGGCGCCGTCGGACCCGATTGCGAGGTCGTCGCTTCGGTCGGGGCAGGCCGAACAGCTTTCGCTGCTCGCATCCTGCTCGAGCGCGTACCGGGCCATCTGACGCCAGTGGTCAGGGTGGACATCCGCGAGGAGACCGCCCACGTCCACTCTCACACCTTCGCCAGTGATGGTGGCCAACGCGTCGGCGGCGGACTGCACGATTTCGCGAGCGGAGGATTCGATCTGCGCGGCCAACTCCTCGACCGGGTCCACGGCATGCCCAGCCTGGATCAGCTCTTGCACGGCGTCGACAAGGTAGCGGTGCGTGCGCCTATCCCAGGTCGCACCACTCGCTACCATCGCACTCCGGATCGCCTTCTCGATGTCGGCGCGTGACAAGGCTGGGGCGGTGGCGGCTTCCATCTCCGCTACACGCGCTTCCATCTCGCGCTTGGCAGAGAGCAGCACTTCACCGGGAGACTCCGCGCCCTTCGCACGCCCCAGAGCCTCGGCGAGTTCGCGCTTCACCCGGGCAAGCTCGCACTCGGCGTCGTCGGCGGTGGCGTCGGTGACGATCTGGCCATCCCGGATGGTCCAGTAGGTGAGGTTCGGGTATCCACCGCGGGCGTTCAGCTGCTCCGCGACGGCGGCGAGGATCAGCGCGGCGCGCTTCTCCCAGTCGACCGCCACTGTGTCGCGCAGGACGTGCGCTACGCGTTGCACGGTCGCCACGTCGTCCGGGGTGACCGGGCGGGCCGGCACCAGGTGCACCAGGTTGCGCACGTGGTCGTCCCGAGTCCAGACAGATCCGAAGCCCCAGTCGACCAGCCATGTGTTCCCGTCCGGAGCATTGGGAGATCGGCGGCGGCCGGAGTCGAACGGGATCCACTCGGTGTCGGCGAAGTTGCGGCACTCGCCGGCGTAGACGGTGGTCCGGTCGCACGTGGCGGGGTCGATCGTGGTCACCATGACGGGACCCCCTGCGCCTCGCGGGCGAGGGTGGCCCAGCCTGTCCAGGTGGGCAAGTGCGGGACGAGGGCTAGCCAGTGCGTCACTGCTCGACCTCCTCATACGTCGCGGCGAAGATGTCCGGCTTGCACGGGTAGAACTCGCCCTTCACACCGGTGATGATGAAGTCGCCGGGGCAGACGGTGTGGCCACCTTCGAGGGTGTCGATGAATCCGTGGTAGTGCATCGTGGTGTGGCAGTCGGCGCGACGGAACCGTTCGGGCACCTCACTGTGTCGGAGCTGACCCATGAGGATCGCGTTGTCGGCGGCGCTGACGTCTCCCGTGGCCGGGTCGACCGGTGGGTGGCGGTAGTAGCCGACCTCAGGGTGGTCGCCGGGATGCTCCCAGACGGTGGCGTCGATGATGATGGGCTTCTTGCGGTACTTGGGAGCGTTCATGCTGGTTCCTTTCGAGCGGGTTGAGTTGCTGCGGCGTTCGCGGCCTCGAGGCGGTGGCGGACCTCGTCCCGTACCGCTGGCAGAAGCGGGGAGTCTGGCCCAAGAACGGTGAGAGCGTCGACGAGGTCAGTCGGGTTCATCGCGGCGGCGACCTCGCGGCACGCGTCCTGGACGGTCATGGTTGCTCCTCATCGGCGGGCTGACCGGGCTCGCCTTCGGCGGTCCAGTGGGAGATGTCGACGACACCGGCCAGGCGGGAGAGTGGCGGCAGGTCGTCGGCGAGGCAGGTAGCCCACGCGTCGCGGTCGGTGTCGATGCCCTCGGATTCGTTGACGCCGGTGATGGCGCCGACGAAGTGCTCGCCGACGAGGACCAGTCCGCTTGAGAGGCCGATCATCGACAACCGCACCCGGGCCTCGTCCCAGCACTTGAGAGCGGCCTTGAACCGCGTGAGGTGCTCCAGCGGGAATGAGGGCCGGGAGGACTCCACAGGCTCGCGGTGGGTGTAGCCAGCCAGCGCACCGGGCAGGTTCGGGAAGTCGTCCGAGGCGGGCAGCAGGTTCACCGCGAGGCGCTCGCCGTCGACCATGCCGGAGATGTCCCGGATCTCCAGCTGCTCAGGAGAGGCCACCAGCCGCAGCGTGTAGTCCAGGTCATCCTTGCGCTCGGGAAACACCGCGAGAATCTTTCGGACCTCCTCCGCGTGCAGATCGAGATGGTGCTCTTCGTCGGGAAGGACGAGTGGCTCCACCAGCGCCAGCGCGACAGTGAACCGGTCCGTGGCCGCCACGTACAGTCGGTCGACCCGCGCGTAGATCCGCACCTTGGCCAGCGCCGGGAACAGAGGGTCCTTCGACGCGTGCGGTAGCACCGCGCACAGGGCCCGCCGGAACGGCACCCACGGCACCGACAGGTCGCACACCGTTGTGATCGACACCGGGGCACTCACGACGCCTTCTTTCCTGCGGGCCCGTAGACCGCGGTGACCTCGTCCCGGACAGCGCGGGCCGCGAGCCGGAGAACGTCGCCGATGTCCTTCGGCTGGGTTCGGGCCTGGTTATCCATACGGTCGGCGAGGGCGGTGAACGACCGCTTGTCGACGAGGCGCGATCCGGTCGCCCGGGGCGCCGGCGGTGCTTTCCGGGCCTCCTCCAGGTCGTCGTGCAGGTCGCCGATGGTCTTGCGGAGCTTGTTCAGCTCACCATCGGCGAGCTCGCGCTCGCGGCCGGCGGTCGCGACGTCGGTTTCGAGGTCGGTGACCTTGGCCAGTGCGTCTTTCAGCTGGGCGGTCGTGTCGTCGAGGTCACGCTCGGCCCGGGCGCGAGCGACCTCGACAATGCGAAGACGCTCGGAGATCTCGGCGTGCGCGTCGCGGGCGTCGGCCAGGTCCTGCTTGGAGAGGGATTGACCGTCGAGGTGGACGTGATCGAGCAGTTGCTCGATCGTCGCGTCCTCAGGCAGGTGTGCTGTGGGTTCGCCGGTGAGCTCAGCGGCGCGCGCTTCGGCGTCGGCCATGAGTGCGGCGATCTGCGACGGGGTGGTGTCAGCGGGGGCCGGGGCCGGGGCCGGGGCAGGTTCAGTGCGGTGCGGGGCGAGCAGCTGCTCGAGCGCGGCGCACACATCGGGGTCGCGAACGACGAAGACGCCGGCGGCGGTGGGTCGATCTGGTGTAGTCATCAGCCTGTCCTTGGAAGGTCGTCGAGTAGGTCGAGCTGTCCGGCAATCTGCGGGTGGTCCAGGGCCGCCTCGCGGCCGGCGATCCACCGGAAGATCTGCGCCTGCCGGCCGGGTGGCAGGGACGCCCACCAGGCGTCAGCGAGACGGGCCTGCGGGTCAGTCATCCTCGGCGTCGGCATTGGTGGCGGCGGCCGCGGCGGCGGCCGCGGCGGCGGCGATCTCCGCGTATCTGGCCAGGTCGGCTTCTTCGACCTCAGAGAGCGGGTAGTCGTAGCTGATCGCGAGGTTCTCCAGGAAGCCGACGGTGTCGCGGTTCCACCCGCGCGGGTGACGGCTCGCGACGTCGTCCAGGCCCCAGCCGACGTGGATCCACCAGGCCGCGAAGAGCATCTTCTCGACCGGCCAGCCTGCCGGGTTCAGCTCCGGGTCGTCGACGTCGAGGGCCCCATCGGGGCCGGCCACGATCGGAGCCAGTCGCTCGACCGAGATCGTCTCGTAGCTCGTCTTGCGGACCTGGATCAGGTCGCGGAGCTGCTGCTCCTGGGTGCCCGCGTGGCCTTTGGTCATGCCCCCGCGCCACTTCTCGTGCAGCCAACGGTGGCGAGTTGATTGCGCGGTCTTGCGGTCCTCGCGCTCCTGCCGCTCCGCGCGCAGCTCCTCGTCCCGCAACGCCTCGGCCGCGGCCTCGCGGGCATCCTCCTCGGCGTCGGTCTCCTCGGTATCGCCCTCGCCCTCGCCCTCGTCGTCGCCGACTGCCGGGTTGGCCGAGCCGTAGAAAGTGCTGGCCTCCTGGGGGTCCCCCTCGGCGCGCGGCCGGATCTGGATCCACTGCACGCGCGGGGCGGTATTGCCGCCCCACTGCACGTACTCGGAGACGTAGACGCTGATCTGCGGGTTGGTGACGTCGTCGGGGCGTTGGGCGAGGAAGATGCGGATCTCGTCGTCGCCAGCCTCGGCCGCGTCGTCGGTGATCGTGGCGCCGGACTCCTCGAGCTCGGCCAGGATCGTGGCGCGCTTGTGGTTAAACGCGGCCTCCTGCAGGGCCCGCTCGAGGGTGTACCGGAAGTTCGGAGTGCCGATCGCGCCCTCGACCTTGGCGGCGAGCTCGTGTTCGTCGTCGAGCTTCGACAGGTGCAGGGCGTCGGTGATGGTGATCTGCCCGTCGTCGACGGCCTGGCGGGCCTTGTCGGTGAGTCCGGCGATCTGCGCCCGGTCCTTGACGTGCTTGGCGGTGCGGCCGATGGCCTTGGCGATCTTGGTCGGGGTGACGTCGAGGTCGAGCAGGGCCTGGACGGCGTCGCCCTCCTCGGTGACCGTCAGGTCGGCGCGGGCCATGTTCTCGGCGAGCATCGCCTCGAGCACCTGCGTCTCGGAGGTGAGGTCGTGGCGGATCACGCACGGCACCTCGGACCAGCCGAGTGACTGCACCGCTGCGAGGCGGCGGTGGCCCATGACGAGGGTGTAGCCGGCGGAATCGTTGTCGGGGTCGGCCGGGGCGACGACCAGGGGCTGGTGTAAGCCACCGGCGGCAATCGACTTGGCGAGCTCGGCGACGCCGGTCACCTGGCGGCGCACGTTGCGAGGGTGGGGGTGGACGTGGTCGACATCGACGAGGGCGAACTCGGACGTCACGGTCTGGGTACTCATCGGGTGGTCTCCGTGGGGTGTGGTCGGCGGGCCGAGCAGGTCGCGAAGTGCGGGACCCACAAGCGGCTCTCTCGGTCAGCGGGATAGCGACGGGCCCGGTCGCGGGCCTCGGTCAGGTCGTGGCCGGACAGCTGCACCACGGTCGAGGTGCGGCGCCCGGTCGCGTCGGTGATGAAGCGGCGGTGGTAGATGCCCAGCTCTGGGTCCGGCGACAGGTCGAGAGGCACCCGCTTGCCCGAAGGCAGGAGGGTGGCCCAGGCGATCTCCTGGCGGCAGGTCGAGCAGTGAGCTGGGCGTCCCATCACGCGCCGCCGGAAACCAGTGCGGGATGGTCGGGCCACCACGCCTGGACAGGGAACTCAATCGTCGAGGTGTCACACACCCCGCCCATTCCGGCCCAGTACACGCCGCCAGCGAGCGCCGACGTGTTGCGCTGCGCGAGGGTGCCGATATGGCCGCGAGCATCCGAGATCACCGTGTGGGGCGGGCACTCCCGCAACGCAGCCAAGTTCGCGACGGCGCGGATCTCCCCGGCGATCACGACGTACTCCCGGTCTCGGTCTCGGTCTCGGTGAGGGTGTAGCGGCTCCGGAAAGCCTCGTCCGGCAGTACCTCAAACTCGTTGCGGCCGAGGTGCACCACCCAGTCGCCGAACTTGAGCGGCACCCACGGGTTCCACTCCAGGTCGAGTCCGTCGCCCCGCGCCTTGACCCAGCTGTTGTCGTAGACGTACTCGATGTACAGCTGTCCGATGTACCCGTTGTGGACGGTGATCTCGGGGGGCATCTCGGCGGGGTCGGAGTAGACGCAGTTCATGAATCGGTGCCGGATCATCTTGGCGCCGTCGTCGCGGGTGATGATCTCGTCGCACAGCTGCTCGAGCGCGTCCATGCACTCCTCGGTGGGCTCGACCTGCACGAACCTTGCGGTCGGGACGATGGCGATGCGCTTTGCGCTCTGGATCGTCATGACGCGTCCCCCAGCAGAGGTAGCTGGTCGGAGGCGGCGAGGGCGTCGCGGCGGGCGTCGAGCTCGTCGTACAGCTCGTTCAGGGTGTCGGACACTTCGGTCGGAGTGGTGACCGGCCGCCAGTCCTGGCCGTCGATGTGCAGCTCGACGGTCTCGCCCCGGTCGAGCGCGCCGCGGGCGACGTACTCGAGGAACGTGATGTCGCCGTTCCCGATGGTGAGGCCGGACCCGGAACGTCGTAGGTAGATCATCGGACAGCCCCCTGTCCCGCGACGAGTGCGGCGATCTGTCGATTGACCTCGGCCGCCATTTCCTGGATGTCGATGACGGTGAGAACCTCGCCGGCCTCGCCGTCGGTGGGCACGTACGACGGGGCCGCGGAGATCGGCGTGGGGACCGCGACGGCCGGCATCCCCTCGGAGCGCCGGCCCCGTGCGGGTCGGCGGACCGTTCCGGCCGTCGCGGGGTTCTGGAGCACGTCGGCGGTGGCGGCCCAGAGGGCAGCGCGCACCCGGGCCTCGTGCGAGGTGGTGCCCGCGGGAGCGATCAGGGCGTCGGTGTTGGCGGACCGGACGTCACCGGCGGGGTCGAGGTAGACGGCGACCATCACACACCTGCCAAGGCGGCGTAGGCGACCATCATGATGATGATCGTGCCCATCACCGAGATGGTCACCCACAGGGACTTCTCGTCCTCCCGGAGGCGCGGACGTCCGGGGTTGACGGGGTCTCGTCGTGGCGGGACCGGGACCTCGCCGCGGCCGGCCTGGGAGGCGTACGGCAGCGGCGCGGGCAGCGGGACGGTGGGGCGAATGGTGGTCATCGGGTCCTCCCGGGGTACATGCGGATCTCAGAGAGCTGAGCTTCCTCGGTGCGGTGCTTGCCCATGCCGTACTGGTCGGCGACCCACACGACCGCGGTCGGTGTGCGGTCCGGCCAGTGGCTGAATCGGTCGATGCCGCGGACCAGGTACCACCAGCCGCGGACGCGGGCGTAGGCGTGCGTGGCGGCGACGATTGCGGCTTCGTCTCGGGTGTCGGGGACCATCACTGCTCACCAGACTTGGGTTCCAGGGCGGTCTCCAGGACCACCGAGTGCCACGACTTGGCGGGGAACGAGGTCACGCGCCGCGCGACCGCTTCGTCCCCGTCGTAGAACCGGAGCTCGGTGCCGTCGGGCCGGGGGATGGTGCGGTGCCGCTCAGCGAGCACCCGGACGTCGCCACCCGCGGCCTTCTTGACGACCCACACCACCCGGCGGGGTTCACCGCTTGGCAGAGCGCGAGGCGAGGGCCGCGGGCCGAACAGCTCCTCGAGCATGCGATTGGCCGGGATCGCGGGTGCAGTCATCGGGCCGCCGCAGAACTCCTCGGCTTCCGCGATCGCGGCAATGTCATCGGGGTGCCGCAGCTGGTCTTCGATCTGGAACCACATCAGGACGTCACCGCCTGGTCGGCGGGGAGGGCGCGGGCGATGCCGGCGGGGTGTCGGCGGATCGCGGCCTCACGGGCGAGCTGCGCCTCGAGGCGACGGGCCGCGCGGGCGCTGATGCTCGCGTGGTGTCGTGATGGGTTGCTACGATGCATGGGTATTCCTTTCAGGGGATTCACAGCCCGCCCGGTGTGCCAGCACCAGGGCGGGCTTTCTTATGCGGCGTGGTCGGGAAGCTCGAAAAGCGTGGCGATCGGCACACCGATCAGTGCGGAGAGAGCGCTCAGTTCGGCGGCCGTGAAAGGTGTGTTCCCGGACAGCCGGCGGGAGAGAGCGGATTGAGAGAGGCCCAGGGCGCCGGAGGCTGTCGACTGGGAGATTCCAGAGCGGGACAGTTCCGCCCGGGCGTTCCCGGCAATTCGGCGATTCGGGCTGTCGTTTCGCATGGCGCACACCATGCCATATAGCGCAACGCTCTGGCAAGGGTAATCGCATGGGTGTAATTGCGACATGCGCAACACGTTGCGGTCTGACCTTGTGCTTACCCGCTAGGTGCAACATAATGAGCGCATGACAACAACGCTGCAGTCCATCGATGGTGGCCGCGGGGAGACCCGCGCTGAGGCCGTTGCGCGGCGTATGCGCGGGCTACTGGCCGAGTCGCAGATCAGCCAGGCGGCCGTCGGGCGAGTCATCGGCATAGCGCCGTCGGGGATGTCCCGCCGGATGACAGGCAAGCACCCGTGGGACCTGGGGGAGCTGAGCAGGCTCGAGGAGGCCTTCGGCCTCGACCTCGACTACGTCCTCACTGGGCGTAGAAATGCGGAAAGCCCCCACCCAGATGGACCGGGAGGGGGCGTTGTGCGCCATCAGGGACTCGAACCCCGAACCCGCTGATTAAGAGTCAGCTGCTCTGCCAATTGAGCTAATGGCGCCTGCTTGGTGCGAGAGAAACAGTAACAGGACACCGGCGTCAACACGAAATCGCCTGGTCAGGGCGGGGGTGGGGGGTCGGTGGCCCGCAATCCTTTATCAATTCGATATGGAACGCGGCGATATACACATGCATACTTGTGAAGACTTCTCTCCGGTCATGTCTACGTCCGGGGAGATGATGCTCGGAAGGGGCCATTAGTGAATTTGCGGAACACGGATCGAACCAGGCGACGGGACCCGGGTGCCCGGTCCAGATCCCATATCGCTCTGGCCGCCGTGTTCGCTGGTGCCCTCGTGTTGACCGGTTGCACCATCGGCGCCGGGGGCGCGGATGAAGTCCAGGTCGCCGAGGCGCCGCCGGAACCGGCTGCGGTCATCGACCTGTCCGTGCAGGACGGTTCATCCGATGCCAACCCGGCCGAGCCGGTGGTTCTCACGGCCAGCGACGGTCGTCTCGACACGGTCGTCATGCGCAACCCGGAGGGCGTCGAGGTCCAGGGCGAGTTCAACCCCGACCTCACCGAATGGCGAACCACCGAGGACCTGGGTTACGGCCGCCAGTACACGCTCGAGTCCACGGCGGCGGACGAGGCCGGTCTGGTCACGCGGAAGAACGTCACGTTCAGCACCCTGACCCCGCGCATCATGACGGCTGCCTACCTCACCACGGGGATGAGTGCCACGGTCGGCATCGGCCAGCCGGTGGCGGTGATGTTCGACGAGCCGATAGCGGATCGTCGGGCGGCTCAGGACAACATCCACGTCCGGACCGAACCCGAGGTCGAGGGTGCCTTCTACTGGGTGTCCAACCAGGAGGTCCGCTGGCGTCCGGCCGAGTACTGGGCGCCCGGCACCACGATCGACGTGCACGTGGACATCTACGGCGAGGACCTGGGTGACGGTATGTACGGCCAGGAGGACGCGCGCAGCGACTTCCAGATCGGCGACGCCGTGATCTCCCGGGTGGACGACTCGACCAAGCAGATCGTGATCGAGCGCAACGGCGAGGTGGTCAAGACCATGCCCACCTCGATGGGCAAGCCCGACACCCCGACTCCCAACGGCACGTACGTGATCGGCGAGAAGCTGGCCTCCATGGTCATGGACTCCTCGACCTACGGCGTGCCGGTCGACTCCCCGGAGGGGTACCGGACCCCGGTCCAGTACGCCACGCGGATGTCCTACAGCGGCATCTTCGTCCACGCCGCGCCGTGGTCGGTCTGGGCTCAGGGCAGCCAGAACGTGAGCCACGGGTGCCTCAACGTCACCACGGCCGATGCCAAGTGGTTCTACGACAACGCCAAGCGCGGCGACATCTTCGAGGTCTCCGGAACGGTCGGTCCGACGCTGCCGGGCTGGGACGGCCTGGGCGACTGGAATGTCCCGTGGGAGACCTGGAAGGCCGGCAACGCAGACGTGGGCACCGCCTGACGCGAGGCGTGTGTGCCTGATGCGGGGCCTGGTCCGGCCCACCGACGGGAAGGACCAGCCGGGGTAGCGTGAGCGGTCCTCACGTCGCCGACACCGGAGGTCCCCATGTGGTTCTCGTCCCTCGACCCGATCGTCCGCGTCCTGTTGATCGGTCCGGTCGCGTACGTGGCGATGGTCGTGGTGATCCGCTTGAGCGGAAAGCGGGTGCTGTCCAAGCTCAACGCCTTCGACATGGTGGTCACGGTGGCGCTGGGCTCGCTCCTGGCCACGATCCTCACCTCCTCGGATCTCGCCCTGGTGACCGGCCTGGTCGGTATCGCGCTCCTGCTCGCCCTTCAGGTCGTTGTGAGTCTGTTCACCTCGAGACTCGTCAAGGGGCGCACGGTAGTGCGCGCCCGGCCCGTCCTACTGGCGCAGCGGGGGATCCTGCTCGAGGACGCGATCGCCTCGAGCAGGCTGACCCAGGACGAGGTCTTCCAGGCCATGCGTTCGAGTGGTTTCGGCGGGCTGGACCAGGTGGCCGCGGTCTGTCTGGAATCAGACGGCACGCTCTCGGTGATCGGCTCCTCCAGCGCCGGGGACGAGGAGGCACTGACCCCGCTGCAGGGCTGGGACGGGCAGTGACATCGCAGAACGGCCAACGGCGGGAGTCGGTCCCCGCATCCCGCCCGTCGCCGACGGTTCGATCCACGCCTGTCAGAGTGATCTGATGACCGACGAGCGTGAGATCACCCTTCCCGTAGACCTTGCCCACGGACGCCGACTCAACCCCGCCGCTGTCGGCTGGACCCGCACGCCCCTGCACCGCACCCGCATCACCGGCTGGGGGCGAACCAAGCGCTGGGAGTACTGGGGCGTCGTGACCGACCGGTTCGTGGTGGGGCTCACTGTGGCCGGTCTCGACTACCTGTCCAACTGCGCGGTCTACGTCTTGGACCGCCACACCGGGGTGGAGACCACCCGCAGCGGGATCAGCCCGCTCGCCCGGCCGGGCTTCGGCGACGAGTCGGGGACGGGGACCGTGCACGCGTCGTCCGGCGTGGGATCGGGTCGGGTGGGTATCGAGATCGACGACGACGAGGGCGCCACCGCGATTCGTGTGCACGCGAAGGGTCTCCAGGTGGCCCTGGATGTCATACGCCCGGGCCACGACAGCCTCGGGGTGGTGGTGCCGTGGAGCGGGCGTCGCTTCCAGTACACCCTCAAGGACCTCGCCAACCCCGTCACCGGTTCGGTGACCCTGGACGGGGTCGCCCACGACCTCGGGGCCGGCTGGGCGGTCCTGGACCGCGGGCGCGGACGCTGGCGGTACGCCACCCGATGGAACTGGGGGGCCGGCAGCGGCGTGGTGGACGGAGTGCCGTGCGCAGTGCAGGTGGGCGGCCGGTGGACCGACGGGACCGGGTCCACCGAGAACGGGATCCTCGTGGGCGGCCGGTTGCACAAGATCGGTGAGGATCTGCAGTGGACCTACGACGTGGCGGACCCGGACGCGACCTGGCGGGTCCGCGGCGAGCGCCTGGATGCCACGCTCACACCGTTCCACCTCCGCCGGGACATCACGGAACTCGGGATCCTGGCCGTGCGGACCCACCAGGCCTTCGGCACCTGGCACGGGACCGGGGTGCTGGATGACGGCACCACCGTGAGCCTCGACGGCCTGCTCGGGTGGGCGGAGGAGTCGCGCAACCGCTGGTAGGTCTACGCGGGGGCGTCGAGTGAGAGGGCCGAGTCGCAGCGCTCGACGACCTGGGCCTCGTGCGTCGCCACGAGCACGGTGGCGCCGTCCGAGGCCGCCCGTCCCAGACACTCCAGAACGGACTGAGTGGTCGCCGCATCGAGGGCGGCCGTCGGCTCGTCCACGAGTAGGACGTCGGGTGCGCGCAGAAGCGCGGCAGCCAGGGCGATGCGCTGCCGTTGACCGCCAGAGAGGGCCCCGGGGCGGCGCTCCAGCAACTCGGGGGCGAGCTGGAGCTCCGCGCAGACCCGCGACAGGTCGGTGCGGTGGTCGCGGGCGAGTCTGCGCAGTCTGCGGCCCACGGCGACCGCCGGAGCCAGTGCCAGCGATGAGTCCTGGGGCACCAGCGCGAACGAGTCGATGTGGGCGCGCGGCCGGTCCTGCACCCGCGGGGCCAGCTCCTGACCGTGGATCAGCACGCGCCCCCGGATCGGAGGGTGGAGGCCCACGGCGGCACGCAGCAGCGTCGACTTCCCGGAACCCGAGCGGCCCACCAGGGCGACGAGCGATCCCGCCGGTACCGCCGCGTCGAGCGGGCCTAGGGGCGCGCTGTTCGGGTGCGCCACCTCGACGGAGTCGAATATCAGGCCGGTGTCCGCCCGCCCGGGATCGGGAGCCTCGCGAATCGGCCACCGGACCGCGTCCGCCGGCGTCGCCGCCTCGTCGACGCGGCCGTCGTCCACTGTCACGACCCTTCCGCCGACCGCGTGCGCCAGGCGGGCGTCATGGGTGACCAGGACGAGAGTGCGGCCCGCGGTCACGGAGAGGAGCAGCTCGGTGAAGGCCCGGGCGGTATCCGGATCGAGTCCGGCCGTGGGTTCGTCGAGCACCACGAGACCCGGGTCGACGGACAGGGCGCGCGCGATCGCCACCCGGCGGCGCTGACCGCCACTGAGTTGGGCCGGTCGGCGTCGCAGCCAGGTCTCGTCGACGGGGAGTCCCAGTTCCCGCGCGTAGTGGATGCCCAGTCCCCGGCGGGCCGCGTTCTCCTCGGCGAGCTGACCGATCCGGCGCCACGGGGTGAGCGCCACGCCCGGATCCTGGTCGACGAAGGAGCTGCGACGTCGCAGCAGGCGCAGCTGCCGCGCGCTCGTGCCGAGTGCGTCCACGCCGTCGACGGTGACCGAACCGGAGGCCACATGCAGACCGGGGGAGACGTCACCGAGCAGCGCACGGGCGAGAGTCGACTTGCCGGCTCCGGACGGACCCACCAGGACCAGCCGTTCCCCGGGATCGACGTCCAGTCGCCGAACCTCGAGGCGCGGCGTGCCGGTGCGGTCCCGGATCGTCAGACCGCGCACGGCGAGAGCGGAGGCTGTGACCATCAGATCGACCCGTGCCCTTCCCTGTCGGCGAGCAGCGCCGGTGGCACGGTGAGGAGCGCGATCCCGATCGCAGGCACGATCACGGACCACGGGTTGAGCGTCACCCCGGCGATCGAATCCCGAACGGTCGAGGCCCAGTCGTCGCCACCTCCTCCTAGACCGCCGCCGAGGAACGCCAGCGTGCTCACCAGATAGACGGTGCTGGTGAAGCGGACGGACAGCTCGGTGAGTAGCGGTCGGGACAGGCCCGGGACGATCTCGCGCACGGTGACGTCCAGTCGTGACCGGCCCTCCGCGCGGGCGACCTCCACGAACCCGGACTCCAGCAGCGGGGCGCTCGCGGCTTCCAGGTAGCGCGAGCTCACCGGGATGAACAGCACGGTCGTCACCGCCCCCACCACCACGGCGGAGCCGTTCCCGGCCGTGGCCACGACGAGGATGATGAGCACCGGGGGGAGCGTGACGAGTACGTCGGTGGCGAACCGCACCACCGGGCGCAGTGGCCGGAACCAGGCGAGGGCGAGGCCGACCACGGCTCCGGTCGCTGTTGCCAGGAAGGCCGTCGTCACGGAGATCGCGACGAGCGGGAGATTGCCGTGCAGCGCCCGCGCCATCACATCCCGGCCGAGCCGGTCGGTACCCCAGGCGGCGTTGTCCTGGGTGAAGGCCCCGCCGACTGCGTCGTCCGGGGAGGGCAGGCCGAACGCGGGCGCGAGGACGGGCCCCAGCAGAGCGAGCGTGAGCCCCGTCCCGAGCAGTCCGATGAGAAGCGCGCGGACGAGATACGCGGACGTCACCGAAGCCACCGCCGGGGGCCCGACTCGGTGACCAGATCGGCGACGAGCAGGGCTGTCGCGGTGACACCGGCCGCGACGGTGACCAGGGTCGCGACCGGTATGGTGTCGCGGCCCGCGATGAGGGTGACGAGCAGTGCGCCGGCGCCCGCGTATCCGAACGCGACCTCCACGACCAGTGCCGCACCGATGAGACCGGGGACGGCCAGGGCGGAGAGCTGGACGATCGGCCCCGTGGCACCGGGCAGCAGGTGCCGGACGATGACGGCGAGCGGTGGGATCCCGGCCAGGCGTGCAGCGCGGACATGGGGTCGCGCGGCCTCCGCGGCGACGACGGCCCGAACCGTCCGTTGCAGCCAGGCGCCCACGGCCAGCCCCGCGGTGACGGCCGGCAGGACGAGGATCTCCGGACGGTCGAGGGGGCTGCCGCCCAGCGGGATGAGCGAGACCGGAGGGAACAGTCCGAGTTGGATCGACAGCACTGTCACCAGGATCACCGCGAGGACGAACTCGGGAGTGGCGAGCAGCACGGCCGCGGTGAGGGAGGTCGATCGGTCCGTGCGCGATTCGGCACGGGCTCCGGCGAGCACCCCGCCGCCGATTCCGGTGACCGCGGCGACCGGGATCGCGGCGAGCATCAGGAGGCCGGTCCGCCTTAGCGGCTCGCTTATCTGGTCCACGACCGGGATGCCCGAGGCCGAGAGCCCGGGATCGCCCCGGAGCATCCCCCCGAGCCATTCGACGAAGCGCTCGGCGACTGGTCGGTCGAGTCCGAGTTCGGCACGTCGCCGGGCGAGCCAGGAGGCATCGGTGGTCACGAACGAGGCCGTCGCGGCGTCCCCGGGGAGCATGTCGACGACCCAGAAGGCCAGCACGACGGTGACCGCGAAGGTGAGGAGCGCCTGGGCGATCCGCGCCCCCGCGCGTCGGGCCGTCATCAGTCGGGGCGGGACCCGAAGTACGGAGCGGACTGGCTCGAGGGGGCGTCCCCGGCGGCGTCGGTGGTGCCGTTGAGGAACGGCTGGTAGCCCCAGATGAGCTGACCGCCCTGCTCGGCCAACTCGATCGCGAGTTCGGAGACCGCAGCCTGACGTTCGGCGTCGTCGGTGAGAGCGGCGGCGTCGGCGAGGCGCCGGTCCCAGCTCGCGTCGGCGCCGAATCCGTCGAGGTTGAAGCCGCCGGCGGAGCCCGTGGTGAACGGCAGCGCCGTGGCCGTCGATCGGTTGACCCAGTACACGGAGAACAGCGGCAGCTCCATCAGCCCCGGTATGTCGGCGAAGTAGGCCGCCGGGTCCCGCCGGTCGAGGGTGACGGCGAGTCCCGCCTCCCTGGCCTGGGTGACCAGGAGTTCGGCGGCGTCGTTGAGTCCGGGGACGACGTCCGAGGTCACCAGCGTCACCTCGTCGACTCCCGCCTCGTCGAGCAGCGCCCGGGCCCGGTCGACGTCACGCGTGACCTCGGGCAGATCCTCGGGGTAGCCGCCGATGCCCTTGCCCAGGACGTCCTCGCCCACGACCGCGCCCGTCCCGAGGACGGTGCCAACTAGGCTCTGCCGGTCGACCAGCAGCTTGAACGCCGTGCGGACCCGCTCGTCGTCGAACGGGGCGACCCGGGTGTTGAGGATCAGGCCGAGCGCCTTGGAATCAGCCGGGCCGCCCTCGGTGATCCGGGCCGGTTCGGTCACCGTGCGTGCGGCGGTGACGGGGAGGTCGTTGGCGTAGTCGACGTCGCCGGACACGACCGCGCGGGCTCGTGCGTCCGGGTCCGGGATCGACCGCACCTCGAGCCGGTCGATACCGACTCCCGTGTGATGACTGTTGGGAGTGAAGATCCACCCGTCCTCGGCCGATCCCGAGTCGAGGACGAACGGACCCGAACCGACACCGGTCCCGGGGTCGCCACCCTTGAACACGGTGCTCTGCGGGGCGAGCACGGCCTCGACGAAGTCCGCGCGTGGGGCGCTGAGGTGGAGCTCGAGGGTGTGCTCGTCGACCACTCGGGAGGCGCCGGTGTCGAGCGGCGCGAGGAACGACCCGGCCATCGGCGAGGCGGACGTAAACGTCAGCGAGGCGAGGGCGTCGTCGGCGGTCACCGGCGAACCGTCGGAGAAGGTCGCGTCGGACCGGAGCCGGACCGTCCACACGTCGGCCGTGTCATTGGAGGTGAACGACTCGGCCAGTAGGGGAACGGGCTCGTTGTCGAGCAACACGACGAGTGAGTCGAAGAGGGCGAAGATGCCGATCCAGGTTCCCGGGGAGGTCGCAGCCGCGGGGTCGAGAGCGTCTCCGGGGGAGACCATCGCCGCGACGCGGACGGTACCGCCGCTTCCGTTCGCACCGGCGCCGACACCGTTGCCGGCGCCGTTCTCGGTGGCACAGGCGGTGAGGGTGAGTCCGACGCCGGTGACGGCGCCGGTGAGGCCGACTAGTCGGAGAAAGCCGCGGCGATCCATGAGCGTGATGGTCCTATCGGGTGAGTGGAGTGGTGGAGAGTGGCCAGTGGTCGGTGTCAGCCGAGCCCGATCTGGACTCGGAAGAGGTCCTGGTCGATCCACAACGCCGCGGCCTGTCCCGACGCGACGGCGCGGGCGACGAATGCGAGCGGGATGGGATCGTCGCGGCGGCGTGCGGCATCGCCGGCCGCGAACACGCGCGGCTCTGACGTGCGGTGTTGCCAGTCCACGAGGATGTGGGCCCCCTCGGTCTCGATCTGGAGGCCGAGCGCGGTGTGGCGTGGCTGTTCGCGAGGGGTGTGGAACACCGCACCGAACGTGAGGACCTCGCCATCGCTCCCGCCTGTGCTCGGGCCGGCGCCGTCGAGCGAGACCACCAGTTCGCCGTCTGTGCCGGCCACTCCGGTGACGGCCCGCGGGTCGAGGGCGACGTCGTGTCGGCGGAGGGTCTGGTGGACCTCGTCCGGGACGGGATGGCCGTTGGTCAACAGGGTGACGTCCCGGGAGAAGTGGGTGGCCAGGTAGACCGCCTGCAGAGCCGGTTAAGCCGGGTTCTCGGGATTGTCGGTGAGCACGGCGAGACGCCGACGGTCGACCTCGTGGCCGTGGCAGAAGGGGCAGTGGAACACCCCTTGTCCGAAGCGCTCCGCGACGCCTGGGATCCCGCTCACGTCGTCGTGGACCCCGGTGGTGAGCAGCACGCGCTCGGCGTGGATCTCTCCGCCGTCCTGCGTGGAGAGCCGGATGGGTCCGTCGCCCTCGGCGATCTCTACACCTGTCACGGTGGAGTGCACGACCCGGACTCGGGGATGGGCCCGGACCTCGTCGGTACCCACACTCCGTAGCTCCGCGGGGGGCCGGCCGTCGAGGCCGAGATACATGTGCATCTCCGTGGCTGGTGCGTTGCGCGGTTGCCCCGAGTCGATGAGCGCGACCGTCCTCTTCTGGCGGCCCAGCACCAACGCGGCGGTGAGACCGGCCGGCCCGGCACCGATGACGGCGACCTCGACTACCGAGGGGGTGGGCGAAGGCATAGGGGCTCCAGGTTGTGTGGACGACAGTGGGTGGTTCGACCTCTCGAGTGGGAGGCAGCCCGCGACCTTCACGACTCTATTGATAATAGGTCTCGTTATCAATAGAGTCGTGCAGGATGCGCCTTCTCAGAGTCGGACGGCGTCATGCCGCGTGTGTCGAGAGGTGAGGTCATATCGCATGAGCCGCCACTCGTCGGAGCGACTGATCCTCACCGCGGAGCCGCTCGCCCCGACCGGAAATCGAACCGCGACCGCGTATCGCACCCCGACCGGCCACATGACGAGGGAGCCGCAGTGAGTGCCTCCGGATTCGACTACCGGGCCGTGCCGCGATTGGTACGCCCCCATCTGGGAGGTTCCCGTCGCCTGCTCGTGTCGGCGGTGGTGCTGGCCGCGATCTCGGCTTTCGCCGAGCTCGCGGTGCCCTTCGCCGTCTTCCAGTTGCTCGTCCACCTCGTGGTGGGAGACGGGGGAATGGCGGTGCCCCAGGCGGTCGGACTCGCGGCCGGGGGCGTCGTCGTCACCTATGTCGCCTTCGGCGCGGCCACCGCGCTCGCCCATCGCGCCGCCTTCGACGTGATCGCCCGCGTCCGCATCGCCCTCGGCGAGGCGTGGTCCGGGGCGGAGTTGTCCGATCTCTCGGAGGGTCACACGGCCACCGCGCGCTCCGCCGCGGGGGAGGAGGTCGAGCGCCTCGAGGGGATCCTCGCGCACGGCATCCCGGAGTTCGCGGCCAGCGTGACGGTATGGCTGGCCATGACGCTCTGGCTTCTCGGCGAGGACTGGCGACTGGCGCTGGCGTGCGCGGCGGTGGCTCCACTGGCCTTCTGGACGATGCGACGCGCGATGCGGGCCAACGCTCACCGGATGGGCGAGTTCGTCGTGGCCAACGCGGCAATGGGCCGGGCGATGATGGACCAGCTCACCGCCCTCGCGGAGATCAGGGTGTTCGGCGCCCGCACGCCCGGCTCCAAGGCCGCCACCACGATCCGCCACACCGCGAGCCTCCAGTCGGCATGGGGTGCGGCGTTCCTGCGGTGGGGCGCCTGGTTCTCACCTCTGGTGACGGCGACGCCGGCCGTCGTCGCGGTGCTCGGGGCCTGGCTGCTCGCGGCCGATCGCCTCGACGTGACGACGTTCCTGCTCTTCATCGTTCTCGCTCCGGCCTACACGGTTCCGCTCGTCACGCTCTTCTACCGGATGCACTCGCTCCCCCTGGCGGCGGCGAGTGCCAGTGCGGTGCAGGACCAGCTCGACCTGGCCCGGGCCGATCGGGTAACCGAGACCGACCGGGAGCCGTCGGGCGGCGCCGTGCTCGTCGACGGGGTCGGCTTCGGGCACCGGGGCCGGGAGGGCACCCTCCGGGAGATCTCGTTCCGGGTTCCTGAGAGGGCGACCCTCGCCCTGGTCGGGGAGTCCGGGTCGGGAAAGACGACCCTGCTCGAGGTCCTCTCCGGTCTGAGGGAGCCGCTCGTCGGTTCGGTAGCGCTCGGAGGAGTACCCACGGCCGAACTCGTCGACGCACCCGGTCGGCGGTGGGTGAGTCTGGCCGCGCAGAGCCCATTCCTGTTCGCCGGGTCGGTCGCCGAGAATCTGCGGACCGGGGCTCCCGACGCCCCCCACGAGCTGCTACTCGACGCACTGGACGCGGTCGGTCTCCTCGAGGAGCTGGGGCCGGAGGCCCTCGACCGACGGCTGGGCGAGTCCGGGGCGGGGCTCTCCGGTGGCCAGCGGCAGCGACTCGCGCTCGCCCGCGCCCTCGTCGTCGACGCACGGCTTGTGCTGTTGGACGAGCCGACCGCGTCGGTCGACCCGCTCACCGAGGTCGCGCTGTGGGAGGGGATCTCCCGGTGGTGCCACGGGCGGACGCTGGTGATGGCGACGCATCGGATCGCGCTGGCCCGCCGGGCCGATCACATCGTGGTGCTCGACAGGGGAGCCGTCGCCGAGCAGGGCACCCACGAGGAGCTCCTCGATCGAGGTGGGCTCTACACCGAGTTGAACGCGGCCGAGAGTCGAGCGAGGGCGGGGATACGATGAGCGGCTTTCACACGCTGTGGCAGGTCGCCGGTGCCGAACGCGTCCGCGTCCTGCGCGGGGTGGGATGGCGGATCATCCAGTCCCTGCTCGGCGGCCTGCTCTACGGGGTCCTCATCACCCTCGTCGTGGACCTGTCCCGCGGCGGCCAGGTGGATCACGGTCGTGCGGTGCAGGTGACGATGGTCGCCTTGGCGACGCTCACCGGCCAGTTGCTCGCCTCCTACCTGGCGGCCAGGGACTCGTGGCTGGCCTCGTACCAGGTGTCGGCCCACGCTCGGGTGTGGGTGCTCGAGCACCTGCTCCGCGTGCCCGTGCCGATGGCCTCCGGTCGCCGTCGTGGAGAGATCCAGGCGCTGCTCACCGGAGACATGCAGCAGATTGAGGACTTCCTGTCCGAAGGGCTTCCCAAACTGGGGCAGGCGCTGGGACTGCCGGTGTTCGTCATCGCTGCGGCGGCCGTCTACGACCCTGTTGTCGCGCTCGTCCTCGCCGGGGCCGTCGTGGCGGCTATCCCGGCGACCGTGTGGGCGGGAACCCGCACCACCGCCGCGGCCCGGGAGCGGACCGCCCTCCAGGCCGAGTCCTCAGCACGGTTCGTCGATGTGCTCACCGGGATCACGGTGTGGAGAGTGCTCGCCGCACCCGGCCGCACCGCCGCCGTCCTCCGGGTGGCCGCGCTGGATCTGCGCGACTCCTCGGTTCGCATGCTCGCCAGACTGGTGCCTCCGATGATGCTGGCGTCGGTTGTGCTCATGGCCGGGGTGCCGGTCCTCATGGCGGTGGTGGCGGGTCGCGGCACGGAGGTCGCCATCGGCTTCCCCCTCGTGGCGATCGCGGTCTACCGTCCGCTACTGGCGGCCCTGTCCGTGGGGGAGCAGTGGCACGTGACCCGCGCCGCCATGGAGCGACTCCGGTCGGTCTCCGAGCTGCCGCAGCTGCCCGCCCCGGCCGAACCGAGGACGCCCCGGGGTGTCGAGGTGCGATTCGACGGGGTGGGATACGAGTACCCCGACGGCACCTCTGCACTGCAGGGGATCGATCTGCAACTCCCGGATCAAGGAATGGTCGCGGTGGTGGGCCACTCGGGCAGCGGCAAGTCCTCGCTCGGGGGACTGCTCTCCCGTTTCGACGATCCCACCACCGGTTCCGTCCGGATCGGCGGGGTCGACGTCCGTGAGATCGCGCCCGAGACGCTCGCCGCCACCGTCACCCAGGTGTTCCAGCAGACCCACCTGGTGCCGGGGACTGTGGCCCAGAACATCGCGCTGGGCCGACCCGCCGCGGATCTCTCCGAGATCGTCGATGCAGCCCGGCGCGCACAGCTCCACACGGCGATCACCGACCTTCCCCTGGGTTATGACACCGAGCTGGGGGAGGACGGCGCCGGCCTGTCCGGTGGGCAGCGCCAACGATTGGCCATCGCCCGGGCCCTGGTGATGGACGCGCCCGTCGTCGTGCTCGACGAACCGACCTCGGCCCTCGACACCCGCACGGAGAGCGAGGTGTCCGAGGTGATCACCGAGCTGGCCCGCGGACGATCAGTGCTGCTCGTCGCCCATCGTCTGACCACGGTCACCCACGCCGACGAGATCATCGTCCTCGAGCAGGGACAGGTGGCCGAGCGGGGCACCCATGCCGAACTCGTGAGCGCCGACGGGCGCTACCGACGGATGTGGGATCGACTCGAACCGCCCTGAGTCACCGCCCTAACGCGCGGGGTTGGACTGCTCGCCGCGCCTTCGTGTCGGTGGCGAGCATGACCCACATCAACGCCCAGATTCGTCCCCCGTGCCCGGCTGACTGTCGGCACGGCCGAGAGGAGCAGACAATGTCGAGATTCCAGACCCCGGACCCCACGCCTTCCCCGGAACCCGGAGATGGCGGGAAGAACGCCTTCACGGTGATGTACTGCGGCAACTGTGGCGGCGGTGGTGAGTCCGCACTGGTCTCCGCCCTGCGCCGGATGGTGGCTCGTTCGCCACACGGTGTGCTGGCCCGCGCCGCCTGCCTGTTCGGCGGCACGTGCGGTTCGGCGGGGGAGTCAGGTGCCGATATGCCCGTCGTCCTGGTGCAACGGTGCGACCACGTCACCCGCGAACCCCGGGGTCGCGTGGTGACCGTTGGGCCCTTGAGAACCACACCGGATATCAACGGACTCATCCGGTGGCTCGAGACCTCCGATCTCACCGTGGATGAACTTCCGTTGGGCCTGCGGCGAGCTCACTACCGGCGAATGGCTCCGCTCAATTGATCGAGATCGACTCGATGACTTGCGATGTCCGGGTGTGCTGGCCATGGCGCCCGGAGCCGCTACGCCTGTTACGGGGACGGTGCGGAGGCCTGTGCGCTGGACGATGCCGTCTCACACGTTGCGCATTTCGGCCAGGTACTGCTGGTCCGGCTCATAGGCTCCTTGACGGCGAGAGGAGAGCCAGTGACCACCCAGAATCCGATTCGACGGGCCAGAGAAAGCGATCTCGCGCTTCTGCAAGACATCGAGCGGTCAGCAGGTGCTCTCTTCGCGCAAGTCGGAATGGGCTATGTGGCTGCTGACGACCCGCCGTCGATTGACACGCTAAGGGAGTTCACGCGCGAGGGGAGGGCGTGGGTCAGCACTGACGGAGTCGACCAGCCGGTGGCGTACCTGTTGGCGGACGTGGTCGACGGTAACGCTCACCTGGACCAGGTCTCGGTGCACAGCGATGTCATGCACCGTGGGATCGGGGTGGCCCTCGTGGATCACCTAGTGGGATGGGCGCGAGTGCATGAACTGCCCGCCATCACCTTGACCACTTTCGTGGAAGTGCCCTGGAACGGGCCGTACTACAGGCGTCAAGGCTTCCGTTTTCTGGCCGAGAGCGAGGAAACGCCCCGCCTCAAAGCGATCCGCGCTGCCGAGATTGCTCACGGCCTCGACCAATGGCCGCGGGCATGCATGCGTCGGGACCTCTGACCGCGGGCACTCACCGAGTTGGCACAGGCCCGGCGGAAGCCAGGGGAGGTAGTCTGCCTTGTCCCCTTCAGCGGCCCGAGATCGAGGACACCACGGGAAAGGGCTGAAATGAGAACGAGGCCCGGACCTCGACCGAAAGTGTCTCGGTCTACGTCCGGACCTCGTTCGTCCGGGGTGGCTGACGGGACTCGAACTCCCGTGCCGGGTGGCGCATCGACGTACATCCCGGGTCAGTGAACGGCCCCTGAGCTGCGCTTAGACGACTTTCTTCGGGACATGTGTGCCTCGGTGTGCATTCCGATGCAACCTCGGCATTGCAGAATTCGTTGCATGGCCCCCGTAGCCGGCCGACTGAGCCGTCACCAACCGTTGCGCTCAGCGAAGTACTGAGCCATCCTCCGGATGAGCTCCTCGACCTTCTCCATGCGATCAATTAGCCCGTACTGCCGGTAGCTCGGAAACGCGTCCGAGTGCCACCGGGGGATCTCCGGCCAGGCGAGCACGTCGACCGAGGAGCCGGGTTGTGGGCGGACACCGGGTGGGGGAGTGATCGTCGTGATCCTGGTCGTCTGCTCGTGGGTGACGTAAGTCAGCGTGTGGTCGCAGTCGTCGACCTGGGCGCCGGCGAGCCCTCGTATGTCGAGTTCCACGCCGCGGACGTTCCAGGCGAACTCGTGGGCGAGGCGGTGACGGTCGATTCTGGCCACCTCGTGTAACCACCAGAGCGCGTGGCCGTGTTCCCCCGTCGGGATGTTGTACGGCTGGGTCCGCTCGATCTCTTCGATCGAGATGGCCGAGAGGTGCTTGAGACGCCGCCTCGCCTCGTTGGCGAACTTCTCGGGTGTCACGCTCAGTGGGTATTGCAGCTGGTCGTCCCCGGGGGGTGGGCTCTGCCCGCTGTCTCTGACCGCGAGCTGGTAAACGATCCCGTCAAGGGCGGAGCGAAGCTGGTGAGCCCAGTCGCTGAACGCGAGTGCGACGTCGACGGGGAATGGCTCGCGGGCCCGGGCGAGCACCCGGATCTCCTCGCTGCTCAGCTCAATATTGGTCTCGATGGGCCGGCCGCCGCAGTGAGCACTGGCGAGGTCGAACATCTCGGTGCGGTGGCGGCCTGCCCGGTCTACCCGGCGGAAGATCTCGGCGAAGTCAGGGGTGACCATACCGGTTTACGGTACGGCGGAAGCGACTGGAGCTCAGGGATTCAAGTCTCGCCGAGGGCCTGCCGCTTGATCGGTCCGGGTGTGAACCCGAGACTCGAGCCACTCCTCGACGTCAACGCGGCGGTAGCGGACCCAGCGGCCCTCCTTGACGAACACCGGGCCCATCCCGCGATACCGCCACTGCGTCAACGCTGGCACTGTGATGGCCAGCTCTTCGGCGAGTTGCTCAGGCGTCAACAGGTCTTCGAAGGTTGACATGGTGCCTCCAGGGGCGGTCGGTTATTGGTGCAGTCTTCGCCATAGCGTTTGCCGCCGGTCTAGTCGCCAGCTTCCAACTCAAGCCGGCTCATCAGGTCCGCATACTCCTGCAAGGATTGCGCCGACGGGATCCCGGTCTCGACCTTCCGGGTATAGATCAGGTGCCGGTTGAAGTCGACCAAGCCCTGGATCAGCGACGTCGTCTCTCGGAGCGCATCTTGTCCCCGCATATAGTCGGCGGCGAGGTCCGTAGACAACCCGACGTCCATCGGCTTAGACCCATCACCCAGGAGTGCAGTCATCACCGTCAGTGCTTTGCGGCCGGCCTCGACCGATCCGCGACGTCCTCGCATGGGGGCCTCCAAGTATCGATGGTGCCCGCAGCATAGAAGCCCGCGCCGGGCTACAGGGGTGTAATCGTCAGCGCGTGGACAGCGCGAGCGGCCCGACCTTCCTCCCCAGGCCGGCGACGGTGCCGCCGACCCCGCCAAGCGCACTGTCGGCACCCGAGCTGCTGCTACCGACGTCGCTGAGAGCCGACGTCACGGACGAGGACATGCTCGACGCAGAGGACGCCACCCCGGCGGCCGCGTCTGCGGCAGAACCGGACACCGAGGCGAACGCCGTTGACGCTGACGACGAGATGTCGGCCATTGAGTTCGACATCGCCGACGAGGCCGCCGCCCCGGAGGTGGAAGCGGCGCCAGCAACGTCAGACCGGGAGTCCGCAGCCGCCGCCCCTGCCGTAGAGGCGGATTGGGTGACGTCGGCCATCGAGTTGGCCATGGCTGACGAGGCGGTGGCACCGGACTGGGCGGCTGCACCGCCCACGTCGGCAAGCGAGTCTGAGGCCGCGGCACTGGCCTTGGCGGCCGCCTGGGGTGACATCGCCCATGCTGTCCGTCATCGCCGACGACGCCGTGTCCCCGGCCTTCGCTGCGGCGGCACCGACTTCATCGAAAGAAGACGCCGCCTCCGATGCAGAATCGGACACAGTATTGGCGGCCCGCTCCGCGGCCTGCCCGACGCCGCCCATGCTGGCCTGTGCGTTGGCCTCCATGCGAGCGAAGATCTTCTCGAAGGTGGTCGCGATCCGGTCGAGGGTGGCGTCCATCTTGGCGATGAGCTCGGCAGAGACGCCCGAGGCGTCCGCCTCGAACTCGATCCGTGCGCGTCCCTGTGCCGTAGACATGACGGCACGGTGAATGGTGCTGGTGACCTGCTCAGACGGGGTTTGTGATTCGTTCAGGGGCGACGTGACCGTGATCGTCTGCCCCAAGCGCGGAGACCCAGCGGACCAGGTCGAGACCGCGGTACTCGCCGAGTGGGGCGCGGGCAGCTAGTCCATGTAGCAGCGACGCCAGTGGGAGTCGAGACCCTGCCGGAGGCCCAATCGCTTGTCGTTATCGCTGACGTCGGCCTCGCGAACGGGGTAGGTGAACATGGCCGCACTCGGCCTCTCCGGGTCGAACACGTGGATTACCCACCCCGGGTCGTCGCTCTCGACGGACTCGTACTGGACTCTCGCCCCCTGGACTAGGACGCCCTCGACGATGTAATCGAGCCGGTGGTCTGGGCACTCTGTCTGCATGGTCCCAGCGTAGAGAGCGCACCCGAAAACCGACTTGCTCCCAGACGGGCCGCCCGTAATCGATAGGTACCGCCAGCCGTAGGGCTTTCGTTGACATTGAGTGGCGGCAGGTAAACGATGCAGATCATGGGCACGCCAGAGATATGCACTTTCGCGAGATGCGACCGACCGGGCCGCTTTTACCAGGACCCCGCCAAGATTGGCACCCAGTTCGTGCACTTCCACCTGCTCCGGTGCGAGGAACACGCGCCTCGGACTGATGACGGACGCACGTTGCCGGTCGACTCTTAGTCGTGCGCGACTGCCCTATCGGTGGGCCGGAGGCTGAGGGGGTGTAAGAGCACGGAGCCCGCTAGGCTCCGCAGTTTGCAAGCATAGTCGCCTGGTTGCTTGCAAACCTCGGGATTCCGCGGCATGATGCAGGCATGGATGAGAAACTGCTTGCATATGGCGGCGAAGAGCACGAATCCCCGAAGGGGCGCGGTGGGAGAGCCCGTGCGGCGAAGTTGACTCCGGAGGAGCGTTCGGCAATTAGCCGCAAGGCGGCCAGGGCGAGGTGGTCTGAACCGAAGAACGTCGCCATCTGTGGGTCCCCTGACCAGCCGCTTCTTATCGGTGATGTTGAGCTCACCTGTTACGTGCTCGATGACGGGACTCGAGTACTCACTCAGGGCAGCTTCCTTTCTGCGCTCGGTCGGCATCCCAAGGCGAACACCCGTAGCGCCTCGGGCGTCCCGCCGATTCTGCAGGGGCGGGCGCTGGCTCCGTTCATCTCGCCGGAAGTGTTGGAGAAAGCCCAGCCGATTGAGTTCCGTCCCACTACCGGAGGAAAGGCCAGCGGCTACAACGCCGAGCTGCTGCCCGCAATCTGCGAGATCTACCTCAAGGCGCGCGATGCCGGGGTGCTTCCCTACCAGCAGGCCCACGTCGCGCAGCAAGCGGAGATCTTAGTGAGAGGGCTCGCGAGGGTCGGCATCATCGCATTGGTCGATGAGGCGACCGGGTACCAAGACCAGCGCAAGCGTGACGCTCTGGCTACCATTCTCGAGCAGTTTGTCGCCAAGGAACTCCAACCTTGGGTCAAGACCTTTCCGGACGACTTCTACCGCGAGATGTTCCGGCTTCGAGGACTGGACTTCAAGAAGGATTCGGTCAAGAGGCCGCTGTACTTCGGTCAGCTCACTAACAACGTGGTGTACGAGAGGCTCGCTCCGGGGGTACTGGATGAGCTGAAGCGCAAAGCGGACCGCAATGAACAGGGACGGCCGAAGAAGAGGCTGCACCAAGGGCTTACATCGGACATCGGCCATCCGAAACTGCGCGAGCACTTGGCGTCGGTTGTCACCGTGATGAAGCTCAGCAACGACTGGGACGACTTGATCCGGAAGCTCGACCGCGTTCATCCCAGGTATAACGAGACGATCGCGATCGACTTCGAAACTCCACCTGGGATCTAGTCATCCCCGCTCATAATCGGTGGTTACGGCCTGCCGGTGAGGAGCGACTACGGATTTCCACGGCCGTTGGAGAGATTGGCAATTCGCCAGGATGATTCGCTCCATGACAGATGACATAGAGAGAATCGAAGTCGGCGACCTGAGTGCTCGCCATATCGGTAGGTTGATGAGCTACGACGACCGGGACGGCGGCAGCGGTTTCCTGCCCGTCACCTCGATCTGGCACCGCGGTGCGAACTAGGGGCTGGTGCACGAGTAGGTGACATCTGATCTGGCTTGCCCTGCGGGGCGGGCCTGGAAGGATGCCAGCTGTGCCCAAGCCCTACCCCCAGGAGTTCCGCGACGACGTCGTCCGCGTCGCCCAGAATCGTGAAGACGGTGTGACGCTCGAACAGATCGCCGCCGACTTCGGGATCCACCCCATGACGTTGCAGAAGTGGATCCGCAAGGCCGACGTGGAGGCCGGAATCAAGCCTGGCACGACCTCCGCGGAGTCCCAGGAACTGCGCGAGGCCAAACGCCGCGTTCGGCTGCTGGAGCAGGAGAACGAGGTCCTGCGCCGCGCTGCTGCGTACCTATCCCAGGCGAATCTGCCGGGAAAAGGTGGTACCCGCCCGCGTGCGAGCTCGCCGCTGACGGTGTCCCCGTCGCGGTGACGTGCCGGGTACTTGAAATAGCTCGTCAGCCCTACTACCGATGGCTCAAGAACCCGGTCACCGACTCCGAACTCGCCGAGGCATACCGGGCCAACGCTCTATTCGACGCCCACCGCGAGGACCCAGAGTTCGGCTACCGCTACCTCGCCGATGAAGCCGAAGCCGCGGGCGAGAAGATGTGCCGGCGGACGGCCTGGCGGATCTGCTCGGCCGGCGGCTGGACCAGCGCCATCAGCGAGAAAGGTCGGGGTCGGCACCGCAAGGCCGGCCCGCCCGTGCACGACGATCTTGTCGAGCGGGATTTCACCGCCCACGGTCCAAACGAGCTGTGGCTGACCGACATCACCGAGCACTGGACAGCCGAGGGCAAGCTCTACCTCTGCGCGATCAAGGACGTCTATTCGGGACGGATAGTCGGGTATTCGATCGACTCGAGAATGAAATCCCGCCTGGCGGTCAACGCACTCAACAGCGCCGTCGCCAGGAGAGGCAACGTCACCGGCTGCGTCCTCCACAGCGATAGAGGACCGCAATTTCGCTCGAAGAAGATGCAGAAGGCGATCACCCGTCACGGGCTGATCGGCTCGATGGGCAGAGTCGGTGCGTGCGGCGACAACGCAGCCATGGAGAGCTTCTTCTCGCTGCTGCAGAACAACGTCCTCGACCGCCAATCCTGGGCCACCAGAGACGAGCTCCGAGCGGCGATCGTGCACTGGATCGAGCGCACCTACCACCGCCGCAGACGGCAAGACCGCCTCGGCAGATTGACCCCCATCGAATTCGAGACCATCATGACCGACGAGGCCCTTCAGGCCGCGTGACTAACCATGTCACCTATCCGTGCATCAGCCCCACCGCTCCCGGACTCGCCGTGGCCAGCCCGGCTCGGCGGACCTCGGCGAGCATCTTGCGCCGCCCATACAGGCCGGCAGGCTGCATCTTCTGGCGCCCCCGGTCATCGGGCTGCCACACCAGCTCGCGGACGGCGTGCTCGACTTCGGCGTCGCTCACTGTCCTGGCCGCCACCGCTCGCATCGGCGAGGTCCACTCGCGGTAAGTTCGTGCGGCGACCTGCAGGCCTGCCTTGCGCAGGCCACGGCAGATCGACTCGACCGCATGTCCCTCGGACCTCATCTGGTCGATGAATTCGCAGATCACCGGTTGCGGGGGTCGAGTTCCCCCGCGAAGAAAATTGAGGCCCGGCGCATGATCTCCAGGTCCTCGGTCAGCCGCCGGTTCTCGGCCTTGAGGCGCTTGATCTCGGCGCTCTCCTCGGTGCTGACCCCGGGGCGGGCGCCGGCGTCGATGTCGGCCTGCAGAGCCCACCGCCGCACCGTCTCCTTGCCCAGACCCAGCCGGCGGCCCACCTGGTCACAGCAGGCCGTCAGCGACGCGTACTCACCCCGATGCTCGGACACCATCCGTAGCGCCCGCTCCTTGACCGCGGGATCGATCTTCTTCGGCATACAACCATCCTCCTCGACTCGAAAAGGATGCGGCGGGAAACCTGGGGCGGTTCAAACAGCACGGGAGCGTTTTTCAGCGGGGCCGGGAGGATCAACCTCTCCGGCGGCAACCGCCTGCGCAGCGCCACCCAGAAAGCGCACCAGGCGAACCGGACCAGGGCGACCAGGTCGTATTCCCAGACGGGTTCGGCAATCACTCAGGCAGCCAAACGGAACTCCTCGAGCGCGAACAGCTAGTCGGTTACGAGTACAGCGGGCCTGTCCCGCCGCCGGCCATGATCACCGAGTACGACAAGCGGTACCCCGGATCCGGTCAGCGGATCATGGACGACGCGCACGAAAACCAAGTGCTCGATCGGTACGTGACTAAGAAGTCATTCGACGCTGCAGTGTTTCTGGAGAAGGGCGGCTTCTTCGTCGCCATTGGCGTTGTGGTTGCGTGCCTCGTCCTGATGTCGGTGAGTTTCTTCGTGTTCGAGAACAACGTCGCGGGGGTCGCGTTCGGCCTGAGCGCCGCGACACCGATCGTTCTCGGATTCCTCGGCAACCAGCGCCCAAAGGACAAGGGCGACAAGTCCGACAAGGCAGAATGAGACCATTGTAATCTCAGTTCAGGGCCGGTTGTTGTCGTACCCGCATGGTCCTATCCGGGGCATGCGTAGACACCGACACCATGCGTGGCGATGTCGAGCGGGCGGAAGCGGATGAAGAAGGGCTTGCTCGGACTAGCTGTCGGCGTTGCCATCGGTGCACGCCTGGCGGCCTCGTCTGCCCCGGTTGCTAGTCCCGCGCCGGAGCGGCGAGTCACTCAAGAGCGGCCGAAGTGGAAGCCGTGGCCGCACTTGATATTCTGGCTTGCCATCACAGCGTTAGTGCTAAGCCTTGGGGCGGCCATGGGTCTATGGACTCGCGACGCTGCCCTGTTCGCAGACCGGGACCAGCTCGCGTCCGGGTCTTTCGCTCTAGCAGGCATCTTGGGGACGATGGGCGGGTTCGTCGCCGCGGCGGCCGTCTTCGTCGGTAGTGCATCGGGGCCCGCGCTCGATGGGTTCTGGCGGCGGCATGGAGTTGAGCTCGCGATCCTGCTCGGGTTTGTCGTCGCGACACTGTTCCTCGGAGCAGTAACCGTCGCAGTCTGCGGCATCTACGTTGACGGCTGGTTCGCTAGAGGGCTCGGCCTGGGGGCGTTGGCGCTATGCTTAGTGCAAGCAGTCCAGATCGTACGTCTGGTCACTCTCGTACTTGCGACGCGAGCAATGGAGCCTGACAACGCCCGACTCACACCGGTGTAGCTCCTGCTCAGAGATACCAACCCTGGCGAGTTTTGCGGCATCTGCCCCACATCGCCATCAGGTGGTCCGCGGCCGTTGCGAGGGGAAGCGTCGACGGCCACGCGATCGCCCACAACCCGCTGCTCGCCGAGGCCGAGCGGGATAATGCACGAGCTGGCGCACCTCGGGCGCGGCTCAGCACCACGCAATCAGGGCGTTCTATTAGCGAGGGTCCATTGCCACTCGCAGGCCCGCCTGCCCCATCTCGAGTCGGGCGACTTGCTCGGGTGACGCCTCGACGGTGCCGGCGCGGATCGCCTGCAGCAGCGCTTCGACGAACATGACGAGCTGCGTCGCCGACTGCCGCTCCTTCGACAACAGTGGGCCGTCGATCATCGCGAGAGTCTCGTCGACGCCCTGCAGCGCGAAGTCAATCTCGTCAGGCATCACTGTCACCGCCCTCGGTGGCCGTCTGGGCGCGCCCCGCGGCGATCTCCTCGAGGGCCCAGACGGCGCCGGCATATGCCGCCTGTGTCTCTACGGATGCGTCGAGATCCCCGGTCGCGAGGAGGTCGGTCAGCTTCGTCAGCGTCGCGGCCATGGCTGCGGCCTGGTCGAGGCGCTCGTGGTCGCTGAGGCCGGTGAACTGGCCGGCGAGGTGGTCGAGATAGTCGGTTCGTATGTCCATGGTCATTCCCCTGGCTGGTCGGTGGCGGGTTGGTTGCGGGCGACCTCGATGAGGCGCGCCATGGCGGCGTCGAGGTCGACGGTAGACGCGGAGGCGTTCACGTCGACGAGTACCGGGGCGTCGAGGCCGAGGAGCTTCCCATTCACCGCTGGTAGCGCGCTGGCCGAAGCGCGGAGGCACGCCGCTGCGGGGGCAGACCTCGCGGCGTCCAAACCGGCGTTCCAGACCTACGCGGACGGGTGGCTCGAGGGCCTGGACCTGGCAGCGGCGACACTCTCGGGATACCGCCGAAACCTTCGTAAGCACGCCTACCCGCACATCGGGTCAACCCCCGGTAGACAAGGTCACAGCAGCCCAGCTCGCACGCCTGTACGCCTGCTGGCAGCGGACCCGCCGAAGGGAGCGGGGCTGGCCCCGGTGACGGTCTGGAAGGTGCACGTGACCATCGGGGCGGTGTTCGACGCTGCGCTCGATGAGGGGCTGGTGGTGGTCAACCCGGCGCGCAAGCGTGCAGCGCGGCCATCATCGGCGAAGGCGGCGAAGGCCAGCAGGGGAGAGGTGCTGGTGTGGACTGCTCCGCAGCTGCGGGCGTTCCTGGGGTGGGCCCGCGAGTACGAGGGCGCTGACGCGACACTCTGGGAGGTGGACGCGGCCACTGGGTGCCGTCGGTCCGAGCTGCTTGCATTGCGCTGGTCGGACGTGGACCTACGTGGCCGGCGGGTGAAGGTCCGCCAGGCTGTCGACTCGGTGACGCGGGAGATGAAGGGCACAAAGTCGGGGCGGGCTCGAGTGATCGACATCGACGAGTCGACGGTTGCGTCCCTGAAGGCGTGGCGGTCGCACCGGGGATCGTTGTCGCTCGACTTTGTGCGGGGTGATGGCCTCGTCTTCGGGGATCTGGAGGGCGGCGTGCGGAACGTCAATTCGGTGTCGCTGATGTTCACCTACCGAGTCCGTAAGGCGCGGAAGGCGCTCGGCGCGGACGCCCTGCCGACTCTCACCCTGCACGGTCTCAGGCACACCCATGCGACGTTGCTGCTGGAGGCGGGGGAGAACCCGAAGGTGGCCCAGGAGAGGCTCGGGCACGCCTCGATCACGATCACGATGGACATCTACGCCCACGTCACCGCGACGATGCAGCGCAGCGCGGCCGACCGATTCGGGGCCCTGCTCGGCGGCTGAAGTCGGCCGCTATTGCAGGAACCGTTGCATGGGCCCAAATGAAAACGGCGGGCGACTCGCACAATGTGCAGGTCACCCGCCGTTTCCGGTGGGGGTGGCTGACGGGACTCGAACCCGCGACAGCCAGGATCACAACCTGGTGCTCTACCAACTGAACTACAGCCACCATCGCCGTCTTCGCGAACGGCGTTGATGATGCTACCCGGTGTGAGCCCCGGTCAGGAAATCGCCAGCTACTGTCGTCGACCGGGCCTGTTCACCGATGGACGGGCCCGTCAGTCCACCGCGGGTAGGGCGCCGGCGGCGGCGCGCACCTCGTCGGTGGTCGGCCCGGGCTGGGGGACGAACGCGGTGGCGCGGTAGTACCGGAGCTCGCGGATCGACTCCTTGATGTCCGCCAGGGCGCGGTGCGACATGCCCTTCTCAGGCTGGCCGAAGTAGATGCGGGGGTACCAGCGGCGGCACAGTTCCTTGATCGAGCTCACGTCGATCATGCGGTAGTGCAGGTAGGAGTTGAGCTCGGGCATGTCCCGGGCGAGAAACCCGCGGTCGGTGCCGATCGAGTTGCCGGCCAGGGGAGCGGTCCCACCCACCGGAACCCACGCGCGGACGTACTCCAGCACCTGCTTCTCGGCCTCCGCGAGCGTCACGGTCGACTCCCGGATCTCCTCGGTCAGCCCCGACGAGGAGTGCATGTCCCGCACCACCGGGAGCATTGCGGCCAATTTGGCGTCGGAGGCGTGGATGACGATGTCCACCCCGTCGCCCAGGACGTTGAGTTCGGAGTCGGTGACCAGGGCCGCGATCTCCACCAGGGCGTCGGACGAGGTGTCGAGGCCGGTCATCTCACAGTCGATCCAGACGATCCGGTCGTTCTTGGACTCCTGGTGGGGCGTAGGTGTGGAGGTCGAGGCAGGGGTGGGAGCGGGGCTCGGCTCTGGCATCGTTCGACTATATCGCCGTGGTCGCCGCCGGCCGTCGTCCACTGACGGTCCCCTGTGACCCGGCGCCGCCCCTCATCGTGATGGCCGCGTAGACGGCCGCTGCCGCGAAGACGACCCCGTAGGCCATCCGGCCGGCCGGCGGCAGGAAGAACTGCGGCAGGAACAGCGCTGCGACCACGGCGAGCGGCAGGAGGGCCGCGGCGGCTCGGCCCGGTCGATGCGCCCGACGCCACGAGAGCGCCGCCGCGATGCCGGCCACCGCCAGGGTGAGGAGCCCCAGGGCGAAGAGGGTCACGGCAGCGGGGTTGTCCCGCACGGCGGCCACGAGTTCCAGCGTCGCTGGGTCGCCGGACAGGGCCCGGTGCCCGATCTCGTGCAGCGCGAAGGTCTCGGCGCCGTAGTAGGGCAGGACGAGCGCCGCGCCGACGGGGCCCGCCCATCGGAGTGGTCCGGTCGTGTGCAGTGTCCAGAATGCGGCCAGAGCCACGAGGGCGGCCGCCCCCGCGAGGTGGGAGAAGAGCCACAGGTTCGAGGCGAAGGCCTCTGCCGCGGCGAGGGAGTCGCCGCCGTCGGAGTCGCCGTAGGGGCGCAGGAGCAGGTAGCCGGCCATGAGGAGGCCGGAAGCGAGGGGGAGAAAGGCGACCGACGGGCGCTGAGGCTGGGAGGGCTGCGTCTGGGAGGGCTGCGTGTGGGAGGGCGGCGTCGGGGTGGGTTTCGGATGGGACATCAGGCCTCCGGCCATAAGTGAGAGCGGCGCTCTCGTTTGAGTTCGGATCCCACGATAGGCTCGCCGCTGCTGCAAATCAAGAGCGGTGCTCTCGATTGTCTGGAAGGATCGCCGCATGGGCAAACGCGACGAGGCCAGGGCGCACACCATCGACCGGATCCTCACGGCAGCGCGCGGGGAGATCGCGAGAGTCGGCGGGGTGGGCCTGTCGATGCGTTCTGTCGCACGCGAGGCCGGAATGGTCTCCTCGGCGATCTACCGGTACTTCCCGTCCAGGGAGGATCTGCTCACTGCGATGATCCTCGAGAGCTATCGCGGCCTGGCCGGCGTGCTCCGTCACGCCGAGACCAGCCACGAGTCCGCCGACTCGGACGCCGAGCGCTGGTCCGGCCTCGCGGGCGCACTCCGGGACTGGGGTCTGCGCGCCCCGCATGAGTTCCAGCTGATCTACGGCACACCGATCCCCGGGTATGTGGCGCCCGCCGAGACCATCCCGGCGGCCGGGGAGGTGGCCGCGCCGTTCCTGGGGTGCCCCGGAACCCGCCGAGTTCCCGGCTTCGAGCCGAGCACCGGCACCAGCGGGCTACACGCTCTTGCGGACGACGTCGGCATCACCCCGTCGGCGGCGGCGGCGGTGGTCGCGGCGATCTCGGAGCTCGTAGGGTTCGTGGGTCTCGAACTGGCCGGTCACTTCGTGGGCCTGGCCGACCCGGCCGACGAGCTGTACGCGGCGGTGGCGCAGAGGCAGGTGCGCGACCTCGGACTCGACCAGCCCAGGGGTCGGTCGGCCCTGCCTTGACCTCCAGGCCGATCAGCCCTCCGCTTGTCCCTCACCGAGCTTGGCGTAGAACCGCCCCACGACCGGGGCCATGAGCGCGCGGGGGGTGTAGTTGCCCGCCACCGACATCGCCTGGCCCAGCGGCCCCGGGACCACGCGCATCTTGTTGCGCGCCAGCGCGTCCAGCGAGACCCGGGCGGTGTACGTGGTGTCCACCCAGAAGCGGTCGGGGACCAGGCGGTCGACGAAGGTCTTGTCCTCCTCGACGATCTCCTCGGTGCGCACCGGGCCGGGCGCGAGCAGCGTCACGTTGACCCCGGAGCCCTTGAGTTCCCCGCGCAGCGACTCGGAGAAGGTGTTGAGGAACGCCTTGGTGGCCGCATAGGTGGCGTTGTTGGGGATCGGCATGTTGCCGGCCGCCGAGCCCACGTTGAGGATCGCGCCCGTGCGCCGGGAGACCATCCCGGGAAGCACCGCCAGCACGAGGTCGTGGCACGCCACGGCGTTGACCTGCACCTGGCTCTTCTCGTAGTGGGGGTCCAGAGCCGCGACCGGACCGAATGTCGCGATCCCGGCGTTGTTGCACAGGATCGAGACCTCGCGGCCAGCCAGCTCCTCCAGCAGCGGCGCCCGCTCCTCCGGATCGGACAGATCGCAGGCCCGCACCTCGACCGTCACCCGGAACTGGCTCTCCAGCCGCACCTTGAGTTCCTCCAACACCTCACCGCGCCGTGCCACCACGATCAGCGAGTGCCCGCGGCCGGCCAACTCGGCGGCCAGCGCCATGCCGATCCCGGAAGAGGCGCCGGTGACGACAGCACGATTCGTCGCGGTGGGCAGTGGAAGCGGCATCATGCGTCCTCGGGTCAGGTGGTCAGGGCCGAGGGTGAGCGTACCGGCGAGGGTGGTGAACGGGGGAGTCGGCGACGACGACGAGCGCGGCCCCGGCGATCGTGCGCACCCGCGACCCGGGCGGATCAACTGCCGCCGGTGATCACCCCTGACGGAACGGGAGTGCTCCCTCGTGGTCTGGATTGTCGCTCGCCGAGTCGTGATCGCCCGCGGCGGGGTCGCGCGCGGCCCTACCCAGAAGCCTGCCGAGAACGTAGAAGAGCGGGCCCAGTACCAGGCTTCCGCCGAGCCAACTGAAGAAGTCGTCCGGTGACGCGAGGTGAGCACCGGTCAACAGTGAGAGGAGCACCACCAGACCGATGATGAGGACAAGACCCCTGCGCGCAACTGGATCGGTTGATCTGCGGAGGCTACGCAGTGCGATGAGAACTGCGACAGCGGGCAACGCGCCGGTCAGGGCCAACCACGCCGACCACGCCACAGCTACCTCGCATTCACCGAATGTGCACCGACCATACCAGCGGAAATGGGCCCGCCACCGGCCCTTTCGAGACCTCAGACGAACCGCCAGGCACTAGGTTCTAGGGCGTGAGCAGCACCGGGACACCGCCTCCATCAGAGACCGCCACCTCGTCGTCGTCACCTGATCCCCGCCCCGCCACCCGCGGCCAGGTCTTCTCCTGGGCGATGTGGGACTGGGGTTCGGCGGCGTTCAACGCGGTGATCGTCACCTTCGTCTTCTCCGTCTACCTCACCGACTCGGTGGGGTCTGATCTCGACGGCCCGTTCACTCCCGCCACGTGGCTGTCGATCTCGATCGCGCTGGCCGGGCTGGTGATCGCGCTGACCGCGCCGGTGATGGGCCAGCGCGCGGACCGTGGTGGCCGCCGCCGGCGTTCGCTGGCGATCTGGACCTACCTCACGGTCGCGTTGACCGCCCTGATGTTCCTCGTCGACGCGGACGCGCCCTATCCGTGGTTCTTCATCGGGCTGCTGCTGCTCGCGCTCGGGTCCATCACGTTCGAGTTCGCGGAGGTGTCCTACTTCGCGATGCTGCGGCAGGTCTCCACCCCGGCCACCGTGGGGCGGGTCTCCGGCTTCGGGTGGGCGATGGGCTACTTCGGCGGGATCTTCCTGCTGCTCACCGCGTTCCTCGGCTTCATCTCCGGGGACGGCGACGAGCGGGGGATGCTGGGGATCTCCACCGACGGCGGCCTCAACGTGCGCCTGGTGTGCCTGGTGGCCGCGGTGTGGTTCGCCGTGTTCGCGCTGCCGGTGCTGAGGTCCGTGCCGGAGATCCGGCCCAGAGGGAAGAAGGGCGACGACGAGGTCGGCTTACTCGAGTCCTACCGCATCCTCTGGCGGGACCTGAAGGCCCTGTGGCGTCGTGACCCGCGGACCGTGAAGTTCCTCGTGGCCAGCGCGATCTTCCGCGACGGGCTGGCGGGGGTGTTCACCTTCGGGGCCATCCTGGCGGTCACGGTGTACGGGCTCGCGCCGGGCGATGTGCTGCTATTCGGCGTGGCGGCCAACGTGGTGGCAGCCCTGGGAGCGGTGGTCGCGGGAGTCGTGGACGACCTGGTGGGGCCCAAGGCTGTGATCATCGGCTCGCTCGCGGCGATGCTCGGCACCATGACCGTCCTGCTGTTCGTGGACGGCACCACCATGTTCTGGATCTTCGGGCTGCTCATGTGCCTGTTCGTGGGCCCGGCGCAGTCGGCGTCGCGATCGTTCCTGGCCCGTCTGGCCCCGCCCGGCAGCGACGGCCAGATGTTCGGCCTCTACGCCACCACCGGGCGTGCGGTCTCGTTCCTCGCGCCGGCGCTGTTCGGCCTGTTCACGTGGGGTTTCGGCACCGACCGCGCGGGCATCGCCGGGATCGCCCTTGTGCTGCTCGTGGGCCTGCTCCTGCTGCTGCCCGTGCGGACCCCGACCCGCGCCGAGGCGTCGGAGACCTGGGTGCTCGACTGACCCGCTGGGTCAGAGCTCGCCCGAGGTCAGAAGGTCCAGGACTCCGGCGGCGTCGTCGACGATCTCGGAGAAGCCCGCCTCGCGTAGTTCGGCGTCGCCGATGCCGCCCGTGCGCACGGCCACCGAGCGGATGCCGAGTTTGGTGGCCGCGATCGCGTCCCACGTGGCGTCTCCCACCATCACCGCGTCAGCAGCGTCCACCCCGGAGCGCTCCAGGGCGATCGCGACGATGGTGGGGTCGGGCTTGGCGGTGTCGACGTCCTCGCCCGTGGTCACGGCGTCCACGTGGTCGTCTACGCCCAGGAGATCGCGCGCCTGGCCGAATTCCGACGGCGGCGCCGAGGTGGCGAGCACCGTGGTCCACCCCTGCTCCTTGGCGCCCCGCACGAGCTCGCGGGCACCCGGGAGGACGCGGAGCGAGTCGCCGGCCTCGGCGTAATACTCCGAATGCAGATCCTTGGCCCGGCTCGCGATGCGGTCGCGGTCCTCGTCGTCGATACCCGCCACCTCCAGAAGTTCGGCCACCAACGTGGATCCGTCCTTGCCGATCCGGCGGTGAACTTCCACGTGGGGGACCGGCGCGCCCGCCTCGGCCAGGGCGCGGTGCCAGGTCGAGACGTGGACATAGGTGGAGTCGACCAGGGTGCCGTCGACGTCGAGGAGCAGGGCGCGCGGTGAGGTTGTCATGAAACCGACCGTGCCCGGCCCCCGCGCGCGCGGCAACCGGTGGCGACGCGAGGTGCCCCGACTGCGGCGACCGGTGGCGACCCGGAAGTACACGGCGCACCCTCGAATCCATGACACGTTTCGGATACACCCTCATGACCGAACAGTCCGGCCCCAAAGAACTCGTGCGCTACGCGGCCAAGGCCGAGCAGGCGGGCTTCGACTTCGAGGTGGCCTCCGACCACTACTTCCCGTGGCTGTCCTCGCAGGGACACTCGCCGTACGTGTGGAGCGTGCTCGGGGCGGTGGCGCACGTGACCGAGCGGGTGGACCTGTGCACGTTCGTCACCTGCCCGATCCTCCGGTACCACCCCGCGGTGGTGGCGCAGAAGGCCGCGACCGTGCAGATCATGTCCGACGGGCGGTTCATGCTGGGCATCGGCGCGGGCGAGAACCTCAACGAGCACGTGGTGGGGCAGCGGTGGCCCTCGATCGATGAGCGTCACGAGATGACAGTGGAGGCGCTGGAGATCATCCGCGACCTGTTCGACGGTGGACTGGTGACCTACTCCGGCGAGCACTTCCGAGTGGACTCCGCCCGCCTGTGGGACCTGCCCGAGACGCGGGTGCCGATCGGTGTGGCCGCCGGCGGGGAGAAGGCCGTGGCCAGGCTCGGCCCGCTGGGTGATCACCTGATCGCCACCGAGCCGGAGCCGTCCCACATCGAGGGGTGGAACGCGCTCGAGGGACAGCGGCGGATCGGCGACGGCGCGCGGGCCATCGCGCAGATCCCCATCAGCTGGGACCCCGACTCGGAGAAGGCGGCCGTCGAGCGGGCGCACGACCAGTTCCGGTGGTTCGCCGGCGGTTGGGCCGCCAACGCCGACCTGCCCACCACGGCCGGGTTCGCGGCGGCCACCAAGTTCGTGCGTCCCGAGGACGTGGCCGAGCAGTTGGCGTGCGGGCCCGACCTGGACGCGATCGTCGAGAAGGTGCGGCCCTTCTGGGAGGCCGGGTACACCGACGTGGCATTGATCCAGATCGGCGACTCGACCCTGGACCGGTTCCTCGAGGAGGCGGCAGAGCCGCTGCTCGCGCGGCTGCGGGAGGCGTCCCCGAGCTGAGGCTAGCCGGTTCCGCCGGATGACAGGCGGGACCTGCCGCGGGGCGTGGGTCTAGCCGTCGGCTCCGGGGAGGTAGTCGTTGGTCGTGGCGGTGGCGCCGTCGACCTCGGTCTCCAGCAGCCCGTTCTGGTACATCCACGTCGCGTACGCCGCCCAGTCCTCGGCCGACTGCTGTCCGAAACCGTCCTCGGGCAGCAACGCAAGAGTGGCGTCGATCATCAGTTCCAGCACGTCCGGGTCGTAGGAACCCTCGGTCTCGGGGGTGAGGGAGTCGATGGCGGCCTGGCGGTCGTCTAGAGCAGTGGCCTGACCGGCCGCGGTCCCGGCGAGGAAGGCCCGCACGCGCTCGGCGTAGTCGGCGTCGTCGGCGAGGCGGCTCGGGTTGGCGATGATCACCAGCTCCGCGTAGTCCGGAACCCCGAGTTCGGTGGCCGGCATCACCACGAAGTCGCCCTGAGCGGTGAGTTCGACACCCTCGATGTTGCGGAATGCTCCGAAGATCGCGTCCACCTGGTCGGTCAGGAGCGCCTGGTTGAGGCTCTGCTGCACGTTGGGGGCGGAAATCGAGTCCGGGTCAATCCCGGCCTCCCGGGCGATGAAGTCGAGCGTCGGTTGCTGAGAGGCCAGGCCCGATAACCCCACGGTCTTGCCCTCCAGATCGGCTGCGGTGGTAATCCCCGATTCCGTCCTGGCGATCAGGGAGGTCAGCGACGTCGGAATCAGCGCGGCGACCGAGACCACGTCGAGACCCTGCTCCGCCGCGATGAGAGTGTCGGGCTCGTAAGAGATGGCCAGGTCGGCGCGCCCCAGGGACACTTCTCTCGCGGCGTCGGCCGTGTTGGCGGGCGTCATGAACGTCACGTCCACACCGGCGTCGCTGTAGGCGCCGGTGTCCTGCGCGGTGTACAGCGCCACATGATCGGGATTGGGGCTCCAGTCGAGCAGAACACTGACCGGTGCGGCGCCGGACTCGCCCGGCTCGGCATTGTCCGAGGGTGTCTGACATCCGGTCAGAGCCACCGCGGCAGCGGCCGCGATCGCGAGCATGCGGACCCCGGGTCGCGGGAGGGCCTGGCGTCGGATCGTCCTGGGTCGTGAGCCGTTCATGATGGGTTCCTTTCCCCGGTGGGAGTGTTCCAAGGGCAGATGAGGCGTTCGAGGATGGTCACGCTGGCCAGCAGGACGCTGGACATGATCGTCAGCACGACCACCTGGGCAAAGACGAAATCGGTCTGGAGCCGGGGGATGGCCTGGAGCATGAGGTAGCCGAGGCCGTTGGTCGAGCCGGTGTATTCGGCGAAGACGGCGGCGACCGGGGCGAAGGTGACCGCGACGCGCAGTCCGGCGAAGCCGCGTGGGGCGGCGAAGGGCAGACGCACCCGCCAGAAGAGCGACCACCGGGTGGCGTGCAGGCTCCGCAGCGTATCGATCAGCCGTGCGTCGACCGTGCGGACACCGGAGAGAAGGTTGAGCGCGACCGGGAAGAAGCACAACAGGGCCACCACGATGACCTTCGGTGCCATGCCATAGCCGAGGGAGATCGTCAGCAGTGGGCCGATCACGATGACCGGGATGGCCTGGGAGGCGACCAGTAGGGGGGTCATGGCCTGCCCGACGGTGGGCACGAATGCGCTGACGATCACCACGACCAGCGCGACGGCCACCCCGAGGACCACTCCGATGATGGTTTCGGTGGCGGTCAGCAGCGTGGCGGAACCGAGCCGGTCGGGCCAGGTGGACACGAGCGAGTCGAGCACGGCGAGGGGCGCGGGAATGACGTAGTCCGGCACGAGCTCGAGCGCGGTGACAGCTATCCAGGCGGCGAGCACCAGCAGGACAGTGACGCAGGCGGGGCCGGCGGACCGGAGGAATCGCACGATCATCGGGCGGTTCCGCCTGCGGTCAGGTGCGATTCCCGGGCCAGGGCCTGGAGCACTTCCCGGCGGGCTGCCGCGAATCCCTCGTCGCCGAGGAGGACCTCGCGGGGCCGGTCGTCGCTGAACCATCCCGGCCAGGTGGAGACCACCCGCGCCGGGGCGTCGGCCTGGTGTCGTGCCAGCAGGACCACGCGTTCTGCGAGGAGCAGCGCCTCATCGACGTCGTGGGTGACCATGACGAGGGTGGCCGAGGTCCCGGTGATGGTCTGGCGTAGCCATTGTTGGACCTCCGCGCGGGTGATCGCGTCGAGCGCACCGAGAGGCTCGTCAGCCAGCAACACGGGTTTGCGCGCCAGCAGAGCTCGCGCGAGCGCGGCGCGCTGGCGCATGCCCGCGCTGAGAGCTGCGGGACGGGCCTCGGACCAGACGCCCAGCCCCAGGCGGTCCAGCATGCGCTGGGCCTCGGCGCGGGCCGCGCGCCGGCTCACCCGTTGGTTGCGGAGACTGATCGCGACGTTGTCGAGCAGGGTGAGCCAGGGCAAGAGGCTGTCGCCCTGGGGCATCAACGCACAGGACTCCAGGCGTCGTGCGGGCTGGCGTTGATCGAGGACGCGGGCGGTCCCGGTTGTCGGTTCGACGAGGCCGGCGATGAGCGACAGAAGCGTCGACTTGCCGCATCCGCTGCGCCCGACGACGGCGATGTGCTCGCCCACCGCAACGGACAGGGTGAGGTCTGCGAGAACCGGGCGGAGCGCGCCCGGATAGGTGTGTCCCAGGTCTTCGAGCGCCACAGCTGTGGTTCCTGGATGACTCACGAGAGCGCACGCCAGCGCATCTGACATCCCTCCGCTCGTGTGAACGAGTTCAGGTTCAGCGGGTGTGATCTCAGCCCCGTTCGGTAGGGGCACCCCGTGTCATCGATGCTGACCTTGCGAATCAGCTCGAATTGCGAACGTACCATCGGCACACATCGGGATTCGACGCGACTCCATTGCGCTCGCTCCTCTCGCCGCGAACGACGTGCCTACTCGGCGAGTGGTCTCATCTGATGGGTTCTGGGAAACCCCACCTGGGAGAACGTGATCAGGAGTGACCGCGCGGCGAGCGGTGGCCCGGCGCCGATTCGCACGAAGCTGGGCACGGCGACCGGCTGAGTGCCAATCTCCATGCCGGAAACATGCTCTGAGATGGGCGCCCCCGAGAGGATTCGAACCCCTGACCAGCCGGGTAGAAACCGGATGCTCTATCCACTGAGCTACGGAGGCCTGCGACGCGCGTACGTGGCGTCGCCGGGAGAATGGTAGCCGATCCGGGGGTGTGTGGAGCAGCCGCGAATCGGCCCGGGGGCGATCGGGTTAATACGATGGTGGGCATGACGTCGTCGAAGTCGGCACCCGCCACCGCCGGACTGCTCAGGACCCGCAGCGTGGTGCCCGTCGTGATCCTGCTCGCGGTGGTGGCCGCCGCGGTGGTGATCCCGCTCTCGGGCATGTCCACCGAGGTGGCGCTCGCGCTGGTGGGAGTCCCGGACCCGGGTGTTCTCACGACGGCCGGGCTCCCGGCGGTCCGCGCGATCGGCGAGCTGCTCGCGGCGGTCGCGGTGGGAACGGCCCTGTTCGCGGCGTTCTTCACCCCGCCCCAGAAGGACAAGACCCTCGACGTGGACGGGTACCGCTCGCAACGGATCTCGTCCTGGGCCAACATCGCCTGGGCGGTGGCCGCGGCGCTGCTCATCCCGCTGACCCTGTCGGACGTCTCCGGGCGCACGCTCTGGGAGTCGCTGCCGCCGGACCAGTGGATCGTCGCCATCAATCAGATCGACGTGGCCTCGTCCTGGCGGTGGGCGGCGGTGATCGCGCTGGTGGCCGGTATCGGGCAGCGGCTCACCCTGAGTTGGCGCTGGTCGGTGATCTGGCTGGGCGTGTCGGTGCTCTCGCTCCTGCCGGTGGCGGCCACGGGCCACGCCTCCGGGAGTACGGCCCACGACATCGCCACCAACTCGCTGATCATCCACCTGTTCGCCGCGGCGTTCTACGTGGGCGGACTGGTCGCTGTGCTGGCCCACACGATGCGCGGCGGCACCCGCGTGGCACTGGCGCTGCGCCGCTACTCGGTGGTGGCGACCATCGCGATCATCGCGCTCGGGTTCTCCGGGATCATCAACGCGCTCGTGCGCCTGCACCCCGCCGACCTGTTCTCCTCGACCTCCGGGCTGCTCGTCCTGGCCAAGGCGCTGCTGCTGTGCCTGCTCGCGGTGTTCGGGCTGGCGATGCGCCG
>JBKBRA010000009.1:0-16820 GCA_046292305.1 Dietzia sp.
GGATGGCGTTGGCGCCCACGGTGGACTTATTGGGGGTGCCGTCGGCGTCGAGCAGGGCCTCGTCCACCAGACGCTGGTCCTCAGCGGGAATTCCTTTAACAGCGGGCTCAAGCACGTCCAGCACGGCGTCGACGGCCTGAGTCACGCCCTTGCCCATGTAGCGCTCGTCCTGGTCGCGCAGCTCCACGGCCTCGTGGGCACCGGTCGAGGCACCCGAGGGCACCGCGGCCCGCCCGAACGAACCGTCGTCCAGAAGCACCTCGACCTCAACGGTGGGGTTGCCTCGCGAATCGAGGATCTCCCGGGCTCCGACCTGCTCGATAAGCGCCATCTGTGCTCCTTGGGGAAGTTCGTGGATCGTGTCTGGGTCGGCACCGCGCTGGGTGGTTGCAGTACCGGGGGCCATTGTTCCACGTCGGTCATCGAGCCGGGGCCAGGCGTGCTGGCCCCACATCCCTTCGGGTGCGCTGCGTGTCTGATCACGTCACGGCGAGATGCGATGCGAGTCAGGACCAGACCGGCAGCGCAGCTCGAGTCGGGGCGAGACGCCCTGGCCAATCCGCCCGACACATGCAGCCCCTTTTGGAGAGATTCGTAATACGATAGTGCCCATGGAGCGGAAGATTCAGGGCCAGAACATCTCCGAAGAACAGCTCGACGACTGGGTCGCCGAAGCCGAAAAGGGCTACGACATCGCCTGGCTGCAGAAACGCATGGGTCGGCCTGCACGATCCGACCGCGCTGCCCGAGTCGTACCCGTCCGCCTGACCGATGCCGAACTCGAAGCCGTCATGGCCCGCGCCGACAAGGAACACCTCAACCGGTCCGAAGCAATCCGCCAAGCGTTGGCCCAGTGGGCCGCCGCCTCGTGATAGTCCGACCATCCGCGAAGAAACACGGCATCACAGACGACGACATTCGGGCGGCGCTCGAGTCGCCAGTCCTCTCCGGCCCACTGGACGATGACCATCCCCAACGCGCCCTCGTCCTCGGGTTCGATACACATTCGCGCGTACTTGAGTTGATCGCGCTGCACTACGACGACGGCACGATCGAGGTAATTCACGCGATGAAGGCCCGCCGTTCCTATCTCAACCTGCTTGAGTAGCTGCCGCGTTCAGACTCCTGCCGTTGCGCACTGACGTCAGCAGCAGACCAGTACCGGCGGCCGACCTCGTCGTCGTCAGTTTTCGGCCCCTCAGCCCAACGCCATCACGCACTTGCCCGTCGTCCGCCCGGAGAGCATGTCCACGATTGCCACAGTCCTGCGAGGTGCTTCCTGGCTTCGGGAAGTCGGTCAGCAAACATGGGAGATCCACACGACGTCGTCCGGTTTGAGACTCGCCACCACGAATATCCCCGCCCACGCCGTGAGGCCCGTCATCCCGAGTAGCCCAACCTGGAGCTCCGGCGGGCCCAGCTCGCGGTCCAGCGTGGACAACGCCCTGGCCACACCGAGGGCCAGGTTTTCCGGATCGACCAAGGCGTATTTGCGGTATCCGAGATCGTGGTGGATCAAATCTCCGGTCGCGTACCCCTCCGCGTCCGGCTCGACCACCTCGCCGAGCACCATCCCGGCGAGCGCCTCCCCCGGGTTGGAGGGCCAAAATACGAACCACCCCGCAGCCAGATTTCTGGCCGCGGCAGGCCCGTGTCGTCGTCATCGTCTTGCCTTTGACCGCAACGCGCGGCCTCACGCCGGCACCGGGCGCTCACTCCGCCGCCCCGGCGCCCCGGAACCGCGGTCGTCGGCGGTGACGCACCCGGCCCCTACAGTGAGCTCGACCCCGCCACGACCACCCAGGAGAACGCTGTGGACTCACCCGCCGTCGTCGCCGCCCGCAACGAGGCAGGCATCTGATGGCGGCCCGGTCCTCACGCTCAACGACAAAGAAGCGCAAGTCGAACTCCAGGCGGGCGAAGCCAGCTAGGGAGCCCAGCGCGAAGCCGGCGATCCCCACGATTCCTCCCGGCCAGCGGGTGTGGCTGCTGGAGCTCCCGTGGGGAGGACTGGGCGGCGGGACGCCAGCCGGGGTGACCTACTACAAGGCACTCACCGCGCACGCCTACGTCGGTACCGCCCTGCCGAGCCCACTGGAGCCCTACGCCAGCAAGCCCTACTCCTACCTGCGGTGGCTGGAGGACGAGTTCAACGGCAGCGAGGGCCCGGGCGCGACCGCCGCGCCGATGACGCTGCGCCCGGAGCAACGCGCGGACGTGGACGCGATCGTCGCGTCCGCCGAGCGGCAGTTCCGGCAGGTGCACCTGGCGAACGATGTGGGCACCGGCAAGACCCTGGTGGCAGTGGCCGCTGCGAAGGCCATCGCGTCGACGCGCGGCGCACGCACCATCCTGGTGACGGTGGACCGGCCGGCGCGCATCACCATCCCGTCGTGGCGACGCACCATCGCTGCTCTGGGCGACGACGGTCTGCGGTGGATCATCATGTCCTCGGACAGCCTGGGCAAACTCATGGCACGCAACGGGCGCCCGCGGCTGAAAGTCGACGTCGCGGTGATCGACGAGGCTCACCAGTTCCGGCACGCCAGCAAGCGCACCAGCTACATGCGTCGTCTGACCCGCATGGACGGCCCGCTTGAGAAGGCCCCGTTCGTGCTGACGATCACCGCCACCCCGGGCCATCACCCGGGCGAATGGGGTTACCTGTCGTCGCTGTACGCGCAGGTACACGGCAATTCGCCCGCCCGGTGGGCGGACTTCGGGCGGGCCCTGGCCGAGCGGGGTGTGCCCCTGGAGACCTCCTATGGGAAATGGACGTGGACCGGAGAGGCCAAGGAGTCGTTGCCCATGCAGCAAGCCGCCATCAGCGACGTGCGCGACATGCTGCTGCGGCACGATCCGCCGCTGTTGCTCACCCGGTCGGCGCCGTGGGGCCCGCCTCCGTTCGACGTGGACCTGGTGGAGCTGACCCCGGACCAGTGGCGGGCCTACGAGCTGGAGTGGGGCGACTTCCAGCGAGAGATGCAGCTCGCCAGGACGGGCAACAACGTCGCTCGCGGGCTGGCCGCGCTGGTGCGGCTGCGCCAGAAGGCGTCGATGATCCGGGTCGAGCACACGGTCGCGGCGGCGAAGGCCGAACTCGAGCGCGGCTACCAGGTGTTGATCGCCACCGAGATGGTGTCCACGGCCGCCCACCCGGTGGCCGAAATGCTCGAGGTCGACGGGATCTCGGTGGCGCGGATCTACGGCTCAAACCCGCAAGCCGAGTCCGAGCGGATGCGGTTCCAGCGGGGCGAGGCGCCGGTGGTGGTGTTCAACACGCCCACCGCGATCAACCTGCAGGCGCGCGAGCAGTTCGCCGACGGCACGTTCGCGACCGACACCCCGCGCAGAGGCTTCTTCCACCAGGCCCGCTACTCGGGGCTCCTGGCCGAACAGACGATGGGTCGCGCGCACCGGAATCATCAGGTGTGCGCCTGGTCGCTCCTGGCGGCGGCCGGCACGATCGAGGAGCGAGCGGGGACGGTGATGCTGTCCCGTCTCATCGCCTCGGCGACCAGCACCGATGCGGACTCCTCCACCTTCTCGGAGGTGGCCCGAGTGTTCGGGATCGACTGGATCCCTGCCGTCCGATTGGCGGACGAGCTCGGCTAAGACACGGCTACCCCGCTGTCAGTCTTGGGGCAGCGCGAGGGGACCGGTCGGCTGCCCGGGCAGCCGACCTCGTCGTCGTCATTATGGGCGCTCAGCCGAGGGCCACGACGCACTTGCCCGTCGTCCGCCCGGAGAGCATGTCCACGATCGCCTGCGGCGCGGACTCCAGGCCCTCGTACCGCGCGAGGTCCAGGTTCAGGTCGCCCGATCGCCACAGCTCCGCGAGGTGCTTCCGGGCCTCGGGCAACCGGTCCGCGAACGTGCCCGCGAGGAAGCCGCGCAGATTGATGTCCTTGGTAATGGCGTTGAATAGGTTGTCGGGAGCGGCCGGCGGTTGGCCGTCATAACCGGCGATCGCACCACAGAGGGCGACCCGGCCGAGCGGTCGCAGGTGAGTGAGTGCGGCCTTGAGGTGGTCGCCTCCGACGCTGTCGAAGTACACGTCGATGCCGTCGGGCGCGAGCTCACTGAGCGGCTCGTCCAGTCCGTCACGCCAGTTGAACGCCGCATCGAGCCCGAGCACGTCCTTCAGGTAGGTGACTTTCTCGTCGCTACCGGCGCTACCGATCACCCGGCAGCCGTGCGCCTTGGCGAGCTGCGCCGCGACGCTGCCCACCGCGCCGGCGGCCGCGGAGACCCACACGACATCGTCGGGCTTGAGGGAGGCCACCACGAACATCCCCGCCCACGCGGTGAGGCCGGTCATCCCGAGCAGCCCCACCTGAAGCTCCGGCGGGCCCAGCTCACGGTCCAGCTTGGACAGCGCACCGGCCACGCCAAGAGCCTGGTTCTCCGGATCGACCAAGGCGTATTCGCGGTATCCGAGGTCGTGGTGCACCAAGTCTCCGGGCGCGTACCCCTCCGCGTCCGACTCGACCACCTCGCCGACCACCATTCCGGCCAGCGCGTCCCCCGGCTTGAGGGCCGGCAGGTACCCGGGAGGCGAGACGGGATCGAGCCGCAGCCGGGTGGCCGCGTCCACTGAGAGCAGCGTGTTGCGGATGAGCACGTGCCCCGGGGCCATGGTGGGCATCTCGGTGGGCACCACCTCGAGGTCGTCCGCCGCCAGCGCGCCGTCGGGGTGCCTGACCAGGCGGACCTCGCGGTTGCCGTGTGCTGCGTTGCCGGTCGTCGTGTCGTTCATTGCCGTGTCGGTCATGCGATCCCTACCGATCGTTGTGTGGGCCAGTTCACACACACGGTAAATGAACTGACTTCACTTGGGTAGTGGATGGGCAAAGTTGGGCCACGCAGAGGCGACCACAGGGCGGGCACGCGCGTGACGCGGGTGGGCGCACCTCCGGAGTTGACGGAAACGCAGCCTCTGGACGGTGCGCCCCCGACTCCCCCACCCCATTGCGCTCGCCGCCGACGCGGTGAATGATGAAAATCAAGTGATAAACCGAGGTGAAGGCCCGTCAACGGCTACGTGCCCTCACCGCCGACTCGAGCGGGGTGGCACGAGAGATGCGCGCACTGATCGTCTTTGAATCGGTGTACGGCTGCACACACGACATTGCCAATGCGATAGCACGGGGGGTCGCTCTGGTCGGCGACGCCACCACAGTCCCCGTCGCACACGCGATAGACGAGAACACCTCCGTCTACGACCTGGTGATCGTCGGCGGCCCTACCCACATACACGGGATGAGTCGCGAATCGACCCGGCGCGGAGCGGTCGAGGCCGCCGAGAAACCAGACAGCGCCCTGACGGTCGAGCCCGATGCCGCCGGTGCGGGGATCCGGGACTGGCTCGGCGAACTCGCCCGGGGCGAGGGGGCTGCTGCCGCGTTCGATACCCGGGTCGACAAGCCCGCGATCCTCACCGGTCGAGCGTCGAAAGGCATCTCGAAGAATCTGCAGAAACTGGGGTTCACACTCGTCGCGGATCCGGAGAGCTTTCTGGTCGACAGCGACACGCAGCTAGTCGAGGGCGAGGAAGCCCGCGCGGAACAGTGGGGCCAGATGGTGGCGGCGCAGATTCGGTGACCAAGCGGTGCAAACAATCCGCTCACCCATTCGATGACGCCGTCGTTGTCGTCGTCGTTGTCGTCGTCGTCGTTCAATGACGCCCCGTAGTGCCGCCCGTGCCGCCTCTCCCCGTACGCGCGTCGGCCCCTCACACGCCCCCGAACCACGCCCGACTTAGCTCGGCGTACCGCCCGTCCGACCGCAGCAGTTCGTCGTGGGTGCCGGATTCGACCACCCGGCCGTGGGCCATCACCAGGATGCGGTCGGCGGTCGCGGCCTGGCTCAGCCGGTGGGCCACCACAAGTCCGGCACGGCCACGCAACACCGCGGCAGCCGCGGCGTCGAGGCGGCGGGCCCCGGCGGACCCGGCCTCGGCGGTGGCCTCGTCGAGGATCACCACGTCCGGGTCGGCCAGTTCCACTCGGGCCAGGGCGATCATCTGGCTCTGCATGGGGTCGAGGGGGTGTTCGCCCTCGCCGATCACGGTGTCGACGCCGTCGGGCAGGTCATCGACCCAGTCGGCCCCCACGGTCTGTAGTGCGGCGCGCACCTCGGCGAGCCCGGCCTCGGGACGGGGCGCCCGGACGTTCTCGGCGATGGTGGTGGCGAAGGAGTGCACCTCCTGGGAGACCATGGTGATGTGCTGCCGCAGGGCGAGCGGGTCCACGTCGGTCAGTGACACCCCGCCCATGCGTGCGGTCCCGCGCGAGGGCACGACCGAGCCCGCGGCGACCAGCGCCAGCGTGCTCTTGCCGGCACCCGTGGCCCCGACCACGGCGACCACCTCGCCCGGGGCGAGGGTCAGGTCGACGCCCGCCAGGGCCGGTGCGCCCCCGCCGTACGAATGCCAGACGCCGGACAGCTCCAGGGCGCCGGGCCGGGTGGTGACGGGCTGCGTGGTGACGGGCTCGGTGGAGAAGGGCTGCGTGGTGACGGGCTCGAGCGTGGCGGTGCGGTCGGGCACGGGCATGGTGATCACCCCGACCATCCGGACCAGGGAGGCCCCGGCGGACTGGACCTGGTCGACCATGCCCACGAGAGCGCCGATCGGGTTGAACAGTCGGTGGAACAGCAACGCAGCGGCGGTCACCGCGCCGGCGGTGAGGGTGCCGGCGTCCACGAGGAAGAACCCCACGACCAGCAGCAATCCGAGGACGGTGACCTCGGCGCGGTTGTTCCGGCTGAAGGCGCGGGTGACAAATCGGAACACCTCGATGGACAGATCCCGCGCCCGCCCCGAGGCGCCGGTTATCCGGTCAAGCTCGGAGTCCTGGGCGTCGTAGGCGTGCAGGGTCCGGGATCCGGAGATGCCCCCGAGGAGTCGGCTGGCGCGGGTGCCGAACGCGGCCCGTTCCGCCGCGTAGATGGGCCCGGACCGGGGCAGGTACCAGCGCAGGGTGGTCCAGTACATGGGCAGCGCTACCAGACCCACCAGGCCGAGCCGCCAGTCGACCGTGGCCAGGCCGACCCCGGACACGATCACCGTGAACAGCGACTGCACCACCAGAGGGACCACGGCGGTGGCGGCCTGGCTGACCTCTCGGGCGTCCTCGGCCACGCGGGAGACCAGGTCGCCGGTCTCGGTGGTCTCCATCTGCGCGGCGCCCAGTTGAAGGGAGCGGTCCATCACCATCTCGCGCAGCCGCGCCACGGTCGGCTCGGTCAGCTGGGCGAGCCAGGCCTGCCCGGCCCAGGCGCAGCCAGCGCCCACGATTCCGGCCACGGCGATCGCACCCGCACCGACCCAGACCGCGGTGTAGTCCTGGCTTCCGGGCAGGACGTCGACCAGGCGACCGATCACCAGGGGCGCCACCAATCCTGCGACGGAGGCGACGAGGCCGGACAGGCAGACGAGCACCAGGTATCCGCGGCGTTCCTTCAGCAGCGGCCAGAGCACGGCGAGGGATTCGCGGCCACTCGCCAGGGGAAGTGTCCCGGTGGGGCTCGTGGTCTCTGTGTTGCTCATCGGTCGGGGATTGCTCATCGGTCGACCGCCGCTCGGTAGGTGGCCGACGCCGCGCGCAGCTCGAGATGGGAACCGGAGCGGGTCTCGCCGCTCCGAGGGAGGTGGACCACCCGGTCGGCGGTCGCGAGGAACGGGGGCGACGAGGTGACGATCAGCGTGGTCTGTCCCGGCCGGCTCGCGCGCAGTCGGCGCACGGCCTGGGCGATCTCCCACTCGGTCACGGCGTCGACGGCGCTGGTCGGATCGTGGAGCACCAGAATGTCCGGGTCGGCGTGCAGGGCGCGGGCCAGCGCGATCCGCTGTCGCTGCCCCCCGGAGAGGTTGCGGCCCCCCTCCTGCACCACGTGGTCCACCCCGTCCGGGAGGTGCTCGACGATCTCCGCGACGGCCGAGGCCGCCAGGACCTCATCGGAAATCGGGTTGTCGTCGTCGTCCATGGTCTTGTCACCCAGGGCGTCGTGGCGCATGGCGATGTTGGACCGGATGGTGCCCACGAACAGGTCCACCCGGTGCGGGGCAACGACGACGTGGTCGGCGATCGCCGGGGCCAGGCGACTGCGTCGATGCCCACCGACCAGAACCGCGTCGGCGCCGTCGCTGTGGCCTGCGATCGCCAGGGTGACCGCGTCCGCGGCGGCCGGCTGCTCGGCCACCAGCGCGACAAACTCCCCTGGCGCCACCTCGAGGTCGAGGTCTCGCCCGTCGGGGAGCACTAGACCACTGACCTGCAGGTGCGATCCAGAGGGGACCTCCGCGCCGGATTCGTCGACCGACGCTGACTCCTGCAGATCGACAAGGCGCTGCGCGGCACCGTGGGACCTGGCGAAGATGCTGACCATAGCGGTGATGAGTCGCACCGGCTCCTCGAAGAACACGGCTACGCCGACCACCGAGACCAGCGTGCCGATCTCCATCTCCCCGGCCAGCACGCGGTGTCCGGCGGCCAGCAGCACCAGGGCCAGCACGATGGCCATGCCCAGCGACCCGATTCCCTGGACCCGCCCCGACCGCTCGGCGGTGACGATGCCCGCGTCGGAGGCGTCGCGGGAGGCGTCGCGGTACTGCTCGGCCGCCCAGCGCTCTCCGCCTCCGGCCTTGAGTACGCGCAGGCCCGTCATGATGTCGGTCGCGCGGCTGCTCGCCATCCCGATCGCGGCCTGCTGGGCGGTGCTGTGCCGGGAGATGACGCGGCTGGGCAGCGCGACCAGCAGGAGACTCAGGGGGACACCGATCAGGACGATCAGCCCGACGAGCAGATCGGTCCACAGCAGGTAGACCGAGATCCCGACGATGCCGATGACCGCGGACCCGCCGAGCGCGACCTGCCGGAAGACCAGGGCCGCGACGTCGGCGTCCGCCGAGCACACGGACAGGACGTCGCCCGAGCTCGCGTCGTCCATGGCCCGGCGCCTGGTGAGCGGCACCCGGGTGGCCTCCACCCTCAAGGTGTGCGCCTCCTCCTGGAGGGCCCGGTTACTCAACCGTGCGCCGAAGCGATAGCTCAGGCTCAGCACGGTGAACAACGCGATCAACCCCAGGACGGACCACAGCATCGCCCAGCGGTCCAGCGGGATGATCGCCCGGTCGACGATCACGCCGATCGCGATGGGGACCAGCGCCTCGCAGATCTGCCACACGGTCATCAGCACCAGGCCGGGGAACACGAGGTGCCGGCGGCGGCCTATCGCCCGGAGCAGGAGCCCGTTCGCTGTCGACGGGGTGTCCGCGGGATGCCGGCGAGTCGGTGCTGGTGCTGACATGAGTGTGGGGCTCCCGCCGTGAAGGATGATCGCCGTGTATGCCTCGCCGACCTTGACAGTCTCGACGACTCAGTAGGTTAGCCTTACCGACTCAGTAGGTTAGCGCCACGCGACAATGCGGTGTCACCCGCGACGACATCCGGGCAGCCCGCGGCCCTCTCGCTCGGGCCACGCGGGCCACGCGGGGGCCTCGCGGACCGCGATGGCCTCGGCGACCGGGCCGGCCGAGTGAAGTCTGCCCCTCTGATCTCGATTCGCCCTCGTACCTCCGGGGGCAGATCGCAATCCGAGGGGCGAATCGTCGTCTCTCCCCACCGGCGGAGCCAGCCACCAGCGGAGCCAGGTTCTCACCGGCGCAGCAAGAACCCTCCCCCGCGAGCGGGAGGGCAGCTTCTACGGCGCAGTCCTGTTTACGGCGCCGTGGTCCCCACCGAGTACGCCGCCGCCGAGTCGCGCACATCCATCACGTATTCGCGGGAGGCGTTGTAGGCCAGCACGGCCCGCTGCCAGTTCTCGGCAACCGAGAGGTCTCCCCCGTTCTCACACAGCAGGCGGGCGGCGGACACGGCGGCGTCGTCGATCTGGTTCGGGTCCGCCCGCCCGTCACCGTTGGCGTCCACGCCGTACCTGCGCCACGACTCGGGGATAAACTGCATGGGCCCCACTGCACGGTCGAACTCCGGGTCGCCGTCCAGCTCCCCGCCGTCGGTGTCCGGGATCCTGGCGAATCCGGGCGAGCCGTCCAGCTGGATACCGATGATCGGCGGCAACGCGTAACCGTCGTCGTTCAGGGAGGAACCCCGGTACCGGCCGTGCCGCGTCTCCACGTGCCCGATCCCGGCGAGGGTCGTCCACGTCAGGTTGCACTCGGGCCGGGTCTGCCGCATGGTCTCGGCGGCGTTCCCGTACGCCGCGAGCGCGGCGACGGGGATGTTCATCTGCTCGTTGATCTCCTTCGCCCACGGCCGCAGCTGATCGGAGGTCCGGCCCGGTGCGTTGATGTCCACTGCGGGGACGGGCGCTCCGGCAGCGGGCGGGATGCCGGGCGGGATGGGGACCGGGGCGTCACGGGTCGGCCCGTACGAACAGGCCGAGGCAACCAGGGCCGCGGCGAGGGACAGGGCCACGGCGGTGCCGCGGCGGGGGCGAATAGTCATTGGGTGCCATTCTGCCGAAAACCAGCGAGGTCCCGCCTCGGGGGATTCCCTGATCTCACCCGCGAGGGCCGTACCCCCCGGCCAGGGCGGTGAACTCGTCCAACAGGGCCTCCCGGCTGATCCGCGGCTGATCCAGCACCCAGCGCACGGCCACGTTCTCCACCGCCATCACGATCACCCACGCACGCGCGGCGGGGTCGCCGGTCGTGACCCCCGCCGCGGAGAGGTAGACGGCCAGGAGCTCACGCACCCGGAGCTCGAGCGCGTGCTGCGCGGCCCGGTGGCGGACGGCGGGAAGCTCCTCCCACACGATCCGCAGCAGCCCGGCGTCCACCTCCAGAGCGGTCAACAGGGCGTCGGCGATGGAGCGGACCGTGCCGGGGTCCTGGACGTCGACCGGGCCGGCGCCGGCGAGGGAGGCGGCCACCCGGTCGGAGATCTCCGCCGACCACCGGTCCATGACCTCGGTGACCAGAGCGGATTTGTCCGGGAAGTACTGGTACAGCGAGCCCGGGCTGACGTGCGCCTCGTCGGCGACGCGGTTGGTGGTGAACGATTCGTAGCCGTCACGCACGAGCACGACGCGAGCCGCCTCCACGATCCGCTCGACCATCGCCCGGGAACGCGCCTGCTGGGGAACCCTTCTCATAGACGCGAATTGTATGCGAGTAAATACTCGCGTCATAGTTGACCCATGACAACCGCCGTGTACCCCTCCCGATACCGCGAGGCCGAGGACCGCTCCCGCCGCATCGGCCGCGCCCTCAAGCACATCGCCCGCGTGGACCAGATCGACGAGCAGCTCATGGACCGTCTGGGCCGCGGCTACATGGAGAAGGACGAGCTCGGCGCGCAGTTGGCACGTGCCATGCGGCTGCGCTCCGGCGAGCCCGGGGCCGTGAGCCGTCGGCAGCTGGACGAGGCCCTCACGAGCGGCTCGGCGGGCCTGCCCGAGGACGCCCCCGAGGCGCTCCGGGATTACATCGCCCGACTCGAGGACACCCCGGACTGGGTCGACTGGGACCAGATCGCCCACGGCCAGAAGGTGTACCTGCGCCTGGGTCAGAACGCCGCGGACATCCTGCTCCAGCTCTCGCTGATCGGTGGTTACCGCTTCGGCGGACCCACCGACCTCCTGGTGGCCACCGGCGGCCTGACCGGCAGCACCACGCTGCGCCGCCTGGCCGAGACCAGCCACTGGACGATGTCCCTCTCGATCCCCGACGGGCTGCGGCCGGGCGGCGAGTCGTGGCGGCTCACCGGGCACGTGCGGGCCATGCACGCTGTGGTCAACGAGGCGATGGAGCCGCGCTGGGACACCGAACGGTGGGGACTGCCCATCAGCCAGAGCGACCTGGCCGCCACCCTCGGCCTCTTCGACGCCGTGGTCCTGCTGGGCGTCCGCACCCTGGGCGTGCCCATGCCCCGCCGCGACTCCGATGCGGTGATGCACGTGTGGCGCTACGTGGGATGGCTGATGGGGGTCGACGACGACTTCCTGGTCGAACACGAACGCGACCGGCACCGGATCAACTATCACATCCTGCTGGCCCAGGCCGGGCTCAGCGAGGCGGGACCGCAGCTGACCCAGGCCCTGGTCGATGCCCAGCGTCAGCGCAAGCGCAGCGGGCCGCTCCCCGGCGTGCGGGCGTGGGTCGGACACGAGCGACTGTTGAGCATGCTCACGATGCTCCTCGGCCGCGAGTCCATGCGCGAGTTCGGGCTGCCTGTCCGGCCGCCGTGGGCACACGCCTACCTCGTGGCGCTGAACGGGCTGCGGTACCGCACCCCGTGGGGCCGAGCCCGGCTCGACTCGTGGGGCGAGAAGGTCCGGAAGCGCGAGCGCAAGGAGACCTTCGGTGACGCCGCCGCGGACATCGGCCGGCCGGTCACCACATGAGGCTTCCGGGCCTCAGATCCAAGAATTAGGCGATTTCGGCTCATTCGTCGAAATTAGGCATATTCACCTCATGTCGGTCGAATGTGGCAGGATCGCCTCATGTACGTGGTGACGATCGACCAGCGCGGCAGCCGGGTCGCCGAGGACCTGGTGCCCGGGCTGCTCAGGACCCTCGCGGACGTCCCCTGCGCGGCCGCCTTCGAGCGCACGGCCGGCGACGAGGTCCAGGGCCTGTTGACGGACGCCGCCGCAGTGCGTTCCGCACTGCTCGTGGCGCTCCGCGGCGGCGAGTGGCACTGCGGCGTGGGAGCCGGAGAGGTCGACGACGACTCCTACGCCTCCGGAACACGGGCCGGCCGCGGGCCCGCCTATCTCGCCGCGCGCGACGCGGTCGAGGCGGCCAAGGGACTGAGCGGCTCGGTCGCGGTGCGCGTCCCGGCAGCAGCAGGCCAGGACGCCGCCGACTGGGCCGCCGACTGCGAGGCTGTGTGGGCACTCACCGCCCCCCTGGTGCTCGACCGGACCGAGGCGCAGTGGCGGGTCGTGGACGCCGTCGACCGCTCCCCCACTCAGGCTGCGGCCGCACACGACCTGGACATCACCCCGGCCTCGGTCAACGGCGCGCTGCGGCTCTCACGGATCCGCGAGGAGCGGGCCGCGTACCCGGCGCTCGACCGCCTCCTCGCCGGCGCGCACGCCGCGGCGACGGGGGGCACGCGATGAGCAGCTGGCCCGAGTGGATCCCTGTCACGATCGTCGTGGCACTCAGCCTGCTCGCCTCGGCGGGGCTCGGGTCGCCGATCGCCTCCCTGGTACTGCGCTCCGCGCACGTGCCGGAGCCGCCGACCGTCGAGGTCAGCGGGGATTCCCGCAGCCCGGTGGTGCAACGGCGCGAGAACTCCGAACCGCAGGTCCGAGAGGTGCTGCGGGGCGGGATGTGGATCGGGATCCTGGAGCGCGTGGGGCTCACGGCCGCGATCCTGGCCGGTCGCTTCGAGCTCGCCGCCGTGGTGGTGGCCATCAAGGCACTGGGCCGCTACCCGGAGATCCGCGAGAACCCCGCCGTGAGCGAGCGGTTCATCATCGGCACGCTCACCTCACTCCTCGTGGCGGCGGCGTGCGGGGCGGCCGGGATGACGGTTCTCCACGCGCTCGGCTGACCTCGCCCCGCGTCCGGGCGCGCCAGAAAAGCCTCTACCGAGCAGGAAGCTCGGGGCCCACCCCGGGCGACCTGGGCGACGGACCCTAGCCCCTTCAGGTTCCGCGCTGAGCCGACCGCTCCTCCCCGCAGGGCATCTGGTGTTCAGGTCCGAATGCCGTCATCTTCTCATCGAGAAGAGCGCGTTCTCTCGGGGCGAATACACAGTTACGGCCGTCGCCGACGAGAGTGCACTTCTCCAAGCGGTGACCGACGAACCTGTACATGTCGTAGCCGGCTGCATCGAACCGCTCCGTCACCGACGACGTGCTGGCACCGTACTTGTCGAGATGCCGGTCTTCGAGTTCGAGCATCCATATCGGACGTTGTCGTTCGAGGACGTCCGTTCCGCCGATGAGCATCGCGAGTTCGGCGCCCTCCACGTCCGACTTGATCAGGTCCACATGGTCGAGGGACAGCAACGTCGTGACCCGGTCGAGGGTCACCGATGACACGGACACCTCGCGGCATGAAGTGAACTCGTCGTTCGGTCCGGGATGGCCGGTTCCGTCGAGCACGTATGCGCGACCCCACACCGGCACACCGTATCGGTAGGGAATCGACAGTCGAACGCGATCGGCGCTGTCCTCGGCCACGATCGCAGCCGGCACGACCTCCACATGAACAGCACCCAATGCGGCCATCAGCCTGCGGAGACGGTGCGCCAGAGCCGGGTTCGCCTCTACCGCCACCACCCGACCAGTCGCACCGACCGCCTCGGCGAACAGCACGGTATACAAACCGAACTCTGCGCCTACATCGATACAGTTCCCCCCGGCAGGAGCCAGGGCTGCCAGACTCGGTGCCTCATCCTCGACGAACCACAATCGCGGACTGAGCCACCGCAATACCGTTGCCGCAACCCTCACACGTCGGCTCGCGGTAACACCCTCACTGGACGACGTCGTGGTCACGTCACCTCACCTCGCGCAATCGGTCTGGCCATGGAATCGCCGTCCGGGTGGCACTCGAGAACTCCAGCGCTCAGGGTTTCGTCGCCAGGAGCCGAGTTGCCTGGACCCGCGGGTGTGTACATGCCGTACCCGCACTGGAATGCGTCCACCACCGGCTCCCTACTCAGCCGACACTACGGCAGGCGTGAAGAACCTACCGTGACGAGAGAGTGATTTTTTTTCTTTGCTCCCTGCTGACTGGAAGCTCCGCGTGGCAGAAGCTCTCTGCACGCGCTTCCACCGGACCTGTGTGACCACGATCGTCAACGTCAAAGCGACCCGGCCTCGTCTCGCCGCCCGCGCGGGTCGCGCATCGTGACCGCTGCCGCGGTAGCGACCGATCCGACACCGACGAGGATGACAAGCCCGGCGAGATGACCGCCGGTCACCGCGATCGATATCGCGGGAACGATGGGGGCGATCGCCGCTGCGGTGATGGTGGCGGACTGGGCCATCCCTTGGACCCGTCCCAGTTGCGCGGTGCCGAAGGTGCGAGCCCAGACCGTGCCGTTGAGCACGTTGGTCGCGCCCACACCAAGCCCGAGAACTGCGAAAGCCGCGATAGCGGCGGTCGCCGTAGGGACGACGAGGATCACCGAGGCGATCAGTACGGTGATGCTCGAGATCGTGAGGGCTACCCGCGTGGTGAGGCGGTCCACCACCAGGCCTGCGATGACCACTCCGAGCGCGGACGTGGCACCGAGAACACCCACGGTGGTCCCGGCGGCCAGGAAATCGATCCCGCGCGCGCCGAGGATCGACACCGCGTGGAAGGTCAGCGCCGTGGTGATCAACGGTGGTGCGGCGAGGATGATCAGCAGACGCATAGCAGTCGCCGTGGGCAGACTAGGCAACCTGCGGCTGACGGACCGGACTGCGTCCGGATACGCGGTCCCAGGGTTCAGCTCGGAACTTCCGTCCTCCGTCGCGGGGTCGCCACCGGGCCGTCGAGGTCCGGTGCGCACCAGGAGGCCAAGGGGCAGGACCACAGCGATCAGCACCACCCCGAGGACCCGGTAGGCAGTTCGCCAGTCCGTCTCGATGATCAGCAGGGCGACCAGAGGAGGCAACGCCATGGAGGCGATCGTCAACCCCAGATTGGCAAGGGCCACTGCCTGACCGCGACGGCGCCGGAAGTTTCCGGCCACCAGAAGCGTGCCGACAAGACTGAAGGCCCCCTGGCCGAAGGTCCGAAGCAGTGCGAGAGCGAGGAAGGCGACCAGAGCACCGGTCGCCACACTGGCCAGACCGCACGCGGCCCCGAGGGCCGCCGCAACGATGAACCAGGACAGGCGCAGACCGCGCCGGTCCACCACCCGACCCAACACGATCATCGACGTAGCAGAGACGACTGTCCCCGCTGCGTACAGGGTGGAGAAGGCGGTTCGGGAGAGTTCCGTACCAGCCAGGAAGTCGTCGACGAACACCGAGATGAGAAACGACTGCCCCGGCGCGGACGCCGCGAAGGCCACCGCTGCGAGCCCCACACTCCTGAGCTGATGCTGCCGATAGGCAGTCCCAGTTTGATGATCAGCCACGTCGCTCGGTTCCGCTCCCTAGAAGTGCGTCTCCCACATTCTGCCCCTCAGGCCAGTTCGACGATTTCCATGTATTCCTGGCTCCACAGGTCCTCGGTGCCGTCGGGCAGGATGATGACCCGCTCGGGCTCCAGGGCCTCCACCGCGCCGGGGTCGTGGGTGACCAACACGACCGCGCCCTCGTAGCTACGCAGGGCGTCGAGGACCTGCTCGCGCGAGATCGGGTCGAGGTTGTTGGTGGGCTCATCGAGCAGCAGCACATTCGCGGCCGAGGACACCAGCCCGGCCAGCGCCAGTCGGGTGCGCTCACCACCGGACAGGGTGCCCGCGGGCTGCTCGAGCTGGGGGCCGGTGAACATGAACGCCCCCAGCAGGCTGCGCAGGTCCTGCTCCCCCGCATCCGGGGCGGCGTGACGGATGTTGTCCCACACGCTGGCGTCCATGTCCAGGGTGTCGTGCTCCTGGGCGAAGTAGCCCACCTTCAGACCGTGACCGGAGACCACCCCGCCCTCGCCGTCGGTGCGCTCCACCCCGGCCAGCAACTTGAGCAGCGTTGTCTTGCCGGCACCGTTGTAGCCCAGCACCACCACCCGGCTGCCCTTGTCGATCGCCAGGTCGACCCCGGCGAAGACCTCCAGGGAGCCGTACATCTTGGTCAGGCCCTTGGCGAACATCGGGGTCTTGCCACACGCGGCCGGGGTGGGGAACTTGATGTGCGCCACCTTGTCGGCCACCCGCACCGCGTCGAGCTCGTTCATCATG
>JBKBRA010000009.1:16919-42395 GCA_046292305.1 Dietzia sp.
GTCTCGGCGCGGCGGATCATCTGCTTGGCCGAGGCGGCCTTGGTGGCCTTGGCGCCCAGTTTGGCGGCCTGCGTCTTGAGCGCCGAGGCCTTCTTCTCGGCGTTCGCGCGCTCACGGCGGCGCCGGGCCTCATCGGTGGCGCGCGCGTCGAGGTACTTCTGCCATCCCATGTTGTAGGCGTCGATCTCCCCGCGCACGGCGTCGAGGAACCACACCCTGTTCACCACGGCCTCGAGCAGTTCGACATCGTGGGAGATGATGATCAGCCCGCCCTCGTGCTTCTCGAGGAACGAGCGCAGCCAGGTGATCGAGTCGGCATCGAGGTGGTTGGTGGGCTCGTCCAGCAACAGCATGGTCTGCGACTTGCCGGCCCCATCCGAGGCGGCGAACAGGATCCGGGCCAGTTCCACGCGCCGGCGCTGACCGCCCGACAGCGTGCCCAGGTGTTGGGTCAGGATCCTCTCCTCCAGACCCAGGCTGTTGCAGATCCGGGCCGCCTCACTCTCCGCCTCGTACCCGCCCCGCGCGGAGAACTCGTCCTCCAGCCGCCCGTACCGGCGCACGGCCTTGTCCATCGCCGCGTCGTCCGGGGCGGCGACCATCTCGTCCTGAGCCTCGGTCATCTGGACCATCAGTACATCCAGACCACGGGCGGACAGGACCCGGCTGCGCGCGAGCTGATCCATGTTGCCCTCGCGGGGATCCTGCGGCAGATATCCCACGTCGCTGGTCGAGATGACCTTCCCCGCGTACGGCTCACCCTCCCCGGCCAGGATCCTCATCGTCGTCGTCTTACCAGCACCGTTCCTGCCCACCAGACCGATCCGGTCACCGGGCTGGACCCGCAACGAGGACCCGTCCATGTGGAGCAGGGTGCGCACACCAGCACGCACCTCCAGGTCATCGATGGTGATCACGTGCGCGGGTACCTCGTCTGCTATCAGGGGGAATCGGGCCGACCAGCCACTCTACCTGCGGCGCGATACGCGCGACGAGTCCGGTGATCTGGGTCTCCGCTCGGCCGGGCTCCGCCCGTCAACCCGACCGCTAACTCGCACGACACTGCTCTTGCGCGACACTGCCCTCTCACACGACACTGCGCCCGTACAGGTTCTGGACGCTGCGCCCGATTCGACCCCGGTCGTCGGACAGCAGTGTGTCGGTGATGACGCCGCGACCTGGGCCGCCCACCGTCTCGGAGTCCAGATGGATCCAACCCACATCGGGTTCCCGGTGCAGCGAGACCACGAGGTCGCAGTTGATCGCCGGGTGGGTCAGCGGGTCGGTGGCCAGGGATATCCCACTCGCCGAGTCCGCCACGAGCACGGTGTGCTGCCATCCGGTCATGGCCTCCCCCTCCACCAGGTCGAGCCGGCTCCGGCCCCACGCCGCGGCCGGCCCCAGGGAGTCGCCGCCGCCGGAGTCGAAGGAGAAGTCGACCACCGAGAGATAGCCGTCGCCGTGGGCGAAGGACATCATCGGGCCCCTCTCGCGCGGCGAGTCCGGTACGACGGGACCGGAATGCTCGCCGTGAACCGGGAAGTCCTCCGGGGTCGAGCGCATTCGCCACCCACGGGCCACCAGAGCAGGTCGGCCATCCACCGAGGCGGTGGCCTCGAGCAACTCCACACTGCGGCCCGGGCGGACGGTACGGACCTCGATCTCCAGCGCCGCCACGGGTACAGGGCCGAGGACGTCCACCGAGACCCGGGACAGTCGCACCCCGGGTGCCCGGTCGAACCGCTCCATGGCCCGGACCAGCAGTGCACTCGGCGGGCCGGCGTGTTGCGAGTCCGGTGACCACGGTCCCGCAGTCAGCGGTGAGGACTCGAACCGGCCCTCGGCGACCTGCTGGTAGAACGCTCCCGGCACGTCGATGCCCTCTCGTCGGCGGTACTGTCGGTCGTGATGGATGCTACGGGGGACGCTCTTGTCGACGTCGCTGTCGTCGGTCTGGGACCGGCCGGCCGCGCGCTCGCGTCCCGGTGCGCGGCGTCGGGTCTGACCGTGCTCGCGATCGATCCGCAGCCGGACGCGCCGTGGCGCCAGACGCTCTCACTGTGGGCCGACCAACTGCCGCCGTGGCTCGCGGAAGAAGTCTGTGGTGTCGACGTCATGGCGCACTCCGTCCACGCGCCGGTGCACTACTCCCCCGACCGGGCTGTTCTGGACCGGGTCTACTGCGTGTTCGACAACGACGCCCTGCGCGAGGCCCTCCCGCTGGGAGCGGGGGTGACGGTCGAGACCACGACCATCGACGATGCCGCGCTGGTCGAGCTGACCGCCCGAGCGCACCGGGTGGTGGACTGCCGCGGCGCCGGCGGCCCCGACAATCCCGGACCATTGCAGACGGCCTACGGGGTCGTCCTGGACGCGGCCGACGCCGCCCCCGCCCTCGGCGGTGATCCGGCGTTGTTCATGGACTGGCGGACCGATCACGACGACGACGAGGTGGGCCCCAGCTTCCTGTACGCGATCCCGCTGGGCGACGACCGGGTTCTCCTGGAGGAGACGTGTCTGGCGGGTCTGCCCGCACCGGATCCCGCTGTATTGGCGGCCCGCCTGCGGTCGAGGTTGCTGCGACGCGGGGTCGCACGGTCGGCCGTCGACGCTCCGCTCGCGGTGGAGCGGGTACGGATCCCGCTGCTCCCACGCAGTGGTGGGGCGGGGAACCCGCGGATCGAGGCCTTCGGTACCGCCGGCGGCCACGGGCACGCGGCAACGGGGTACTCGGTGGCTTCGATGCTGGCAGCGGTCCCGGGGGTGGTGTACGCGATCCGCGCCGGTTATCCGATCCCGGCGCCGCGGTCCCCCGCGAGCACCACACTGCACGGGATCGGGCTCCGGGTCCTCCTGCGTGCGGATGGCCGGACCCTGCGGCAGCTGTTCAACGCATTCGGCCGTATCGACGGCCGCAGGCAGCAGTGGTTCCTCGACGGCGCGAGTCCCTCATATCAGCTGGCGCTGGCGATGTGGGACATGTGGCTGAGCATGCCCGTGGGGAGCAAGGCGGGAATGGTCGCCGCAGTGCTCAAGCGGAATCCACGTCCCGCCGTTGACGTCCGCTCGGACTAGGTCGACGCGCGTCGGTCTGATCCCTTCCCGGGCGGGTTCGGTCGGAACCCGTCGAAGGCGAGCCTGAGGCCCCCGGGGAGCCGGGTGAGGCAGAACATGGAGGCCAGCGCGATCACGGCCCACGCCACTCCGATCAACTCGAAGGTCTCCTCGACGTACATGAGGGCCACGTAGAGGTCGGACCTCCCCTGGTCGCGTTCCACGATCCCCGTGATCGACTCCATGACCAGCGCGCCGAGGAGGAACACCGTCGCGGAGCCGATCAACCCGATCGTCACCCGGGTCCGGAGGGCGAGAACCAGGCGGATCAGAAGCGCGCCGACCACGAGCGCGATGGCGGTCCCGGGGATCACCCAGCTGTAGTGGAGGACGCCCGGCAGCACCGGCGCCAAGCGGTCGCCCACGAAGAAGAGGCGCTCATGCAGGGCCGCCGCCTCGTCGGCCGAGGCGATGACGGCCACTGCAGCGAACAACCACCATGACTTGCGGAATCGATCGGAGGTGATAGCCGCGAGTGCGGCGAGCGTCCCGACGAGCAGCCACATGGCGGCGGCGAACCATACGGCCACATTTCCCTCGGCACCGATATCGAACGCTGTCCACAGCAGGTTCCAGCCGTGATACGGCGCGTAGCTCTCGGTGACCCGGACCATGAAGTACAGGAACCCTGACAGCGGCGCCAACAGCACCGACGGCAACAGCAGCCACATGGCCGCTCGCGAAAGCCGGTACCGGCCTTCTGCACTGTCTCGGCTGTGGTCCTGGGGCGCTCCGGTCGCCAGGTCGTCCGCGGGTGGGGCCATGCCGCCAGGGTAAACACCCGGTGAATCGCAGGGGGTCCTCGGGTGTACGTGAGCCGTCTTCCCGCCGCCTGCTGGGGTGTGACGCCCTAGACCGTGACGCCCTAGGCCGTGACGCCTAGACCGTGACGCCTAGACCGTGAAGCCGATGGCCCGGAGCTGCTCCCGGCCGTCGTCCGTGATCATCTGCGGGCCCCACGGCGGCATCCACACCCAGTTGAGCTCGAGATCGTTGGCGAGATCGGAACCCACGACCGCGCTGCGCGCCTGATCCTCGATCACGTCGGTCAGCGGGCACGCCGCCGAGGTGAGGGTCATGTCGACGCGCGCGATGGTGGAACCCTCGGTCTCGCCCGGGCGGACCCAGATGTCGTAGACCAGTCCGAGGTCCACCACGTTGATCCCGAGCTCGGGATCGACCACGTCGCGCATGGCCTCTTCGAGGTCGGCGACCAGCGCGAGATCCTCCTCCGACTGCTCGGGACGGTTGGGGTCGGGGCGGAACTCACCGTTGTAGACGGTGCCCGCCGCGGTCTCGTTCTCGGCTGCCGAATTCGCGTCGTCGACCGTGGGGTCGTTGGCCGGGGTCATCTGGTCGGTCATGTCACTTCACTCCTGATGGTGTTCGGTCTGTCGGCCGAGAGCGTCCCTGTATGCCATCCACCCCAGCAGGGCGCACTTGACGCGCGCCGGGTATCGGGACACCCCGGACAGGGCGACGGCGTCATCGAGGATCTCCTCGTCGCCCTCATTTTTCCCGCGGGAGGAGATCATCGCGTGGAAGGCGTCGTAGGCCTCGAGGGACTCCGACACCGTGCGGCCGACGATGAGATCGGCCATCATCGAGGTGGACGCCTGGCTGATCGAGCAGCCCTGGGCGTCGTACGAGACGTCCTCGACCGTCGACAGGTCGTCGGAGAGCCGTAGTCGCAGCGTCAGCTCGTCACCGCAGGTCGGGTTGACGTGGTGCACCTCGGCCCCGAAGGGCTCCCGCAGCCCGCTGTGGTGCGGGCGTCGGTAGTGGTCGAGGATGACCTCCTGGTACATCTGCTCGAGCTTCACGAACGCCCACCTCCCACTCCGAAGAACTCCTGCGCCCGGCGCAGCGACCGGGCGAGCACCTCGACCTCGTCGAGTGTGTTGTACAGCGCGAACGAGGCCCGGACCGTGGACTGTACGCCGAGCCGGCGGTGCAGCGGCCACGCACAGTGGTGTCCCACCCGCACCGCCACCCCGTCGTCGTCGAGGACCTGGCTCACGTCGTGGGCGTGGACACCGTCGACCACGAAGGAGACGGCGCCGCCCCGCGCGACCATGTCCCTCGGTCCGACGATCCGGATGCCGGGGATCTGCCCGAGGGCCTCGAGGGTGGCCGCGGTGAGCGACTCCTCGTGGCGGGCGATGGTCTCCATGCCCACGGCCTCGAGGTAGCGGACCGCGGCCGCTAGGCCCACGGCCTGGGACACCATCGGCACCCCGGCCTCGAACCTCTGCGGCGGGTCGGCGAAGGTCGACTCCTCCATGGTCACGGTGGCGATCATCGATCCACCGGTGAGCACCGGAGGCATGGCCCTCAGTAGCTCACGACGTCCGTAGAGTACGCCGATGCCGGTGGGGCCGAGCATCTTGTGACCGGAGAACGCGGCGAAGTCGACGCCGAGTCCGTGGAAGTCGACCGCCATGTGCGGGACGGACTGGCACGCGTCCAGGACGACGAGCGCCCCCACCCGATGCGCCGATTCGACCACGCGGGCCACGTCGGTGACCGCGCCGGTGACGTTGGACTGATGGGTCAGCGCGACGACCTTGACCGCGTCGGTCAGCTCGAGCGAGTCGAGGTCGATCCGGCCGTCGTCGGTGATGCCGTACCAGCGCAGGGTCGCCCCCGTCCGCCGGCACAGTTCCTGCCACGGGATGAGGTTGGCGTGGTGCTCGAGTTCGCTGATCACGACCTCGTCACCCGGGCCCACGGTGTACTCACCGAAGCGGTCGTCCCCGAGGGCGAACGCGACGAGGTTGAGCGCCTCGGTGGCGTTCTTGGTAAAGACGAGTTCGTCCACATCGGCTCCGACGAACCCGGCGATGTCGGCGCGAGCGTCCTCGTAGGCGTCCGTCGCCTCCTCGGCGAGCTGGTGCGCGCCCCGGTGGACGGCCGCGTTGGAGTGCAGGAGAAAGTCCCGCTCCGCGTCGAGTACCGGGATCGGGCGCTGTGAGGTCGCCCCGGAGTCCAGGTAGACCAGGGGCTTGCCGTCACGGACCGTCCGCTGCAGGATCGGGAAATCCGAGCGGACGGTCGTGATGTCGAGGGTCGAGGTCATGTTCTCCCAGCTGTCCGATCAGGCGTTCGCGGGCGTCAGGTACTTCTCGTAACCCTCGGCCTCGAGCTCGTCCGCCAGCTCCGCACCACCGGAGGCGGCGATCCGGCCGTCGACGAAGACGTGGACACGGTCGGGCGTGATGTACCGCAGGATGCGGGTGTAGTGCGTGATGAGGAGGATGCCGCCGTTCTCCTCGGCCCGGTAGCGGTTGACGCCGTCGGACACCACGCGGAGCGCGTCCACGTCGAGACCGGAGTCGGTCTCGTCGAGCACGGCGATCTTGGGCTTGAGCAGATCCAGCTGGAGGATCTCGTGGCGCTTCTTCTCGCCGCCGGAGAAGCCCTCGTTGACGCTGCGCTCGGAGAAGGCCGGATCGAAGTCGAGGTCGGACATGGCCTCCTTGACCTCCTTGACCCAGTGCCGCAGTTTGGGCGCCTCGCCCCGCACCGCGGTGGCCGCGGTGCGCAGGAAGTTGGCGGTCGAGACCCCGGGGATCTCGGTCGGGTACTGCATGGCCAGGAACAGGCCGGCGCGGGCCCGCTCGTCGACCTCCATCGACAGCACGTCCTCTCCGTCCAGGGTGACGGTGCCGCCGGTGACCTCGTACTTGGGATGACCGGCGATGACGTAGGCGAGGGTGGACTTGCCGGAGCCGTTCGGGCCCATGATGGCGTGGGTCATCCCCGACTCGATGGTCAGATCGACGCCCTTGAGGATGTCGACGGTCTCGGCCGAGTCGGCGGTCGCGGCGACGCGGGCGGTCAGGCCCTTGATCTCGAGAATGGTCATTGGTGTGCTCGCAATCTTCTTGAAGTCTTCGGTGAAGGTCTCTCGGGGGCCCGGAGTCAGATCCCGGAGGACTGGAGTTCCAGTTCGACGGCCTCGGCGATCCGCTCGCGTACCTCGGGCACGCCGATGCGGTTGATCACCTCTCCGAAGAACCCACGGACCACGAGGCGTCGGGCGACGTCCTCGGCGATGCCCCGCGACATGAGGTAGAACAGGTGCTCCTCGTCGAAGCGACCGACGGCGCTGGCGTGACCCGCGCCGGCGATCTCGCCGGTCTCGATCTCGAGGTTGGGAACGGAGTCCGCGCGCGCCCCGTCGGTCAGGACGAGGTTGCGGTTCATCTCGTAGGTATCGGTGCCCTCGGCCGCTGCGCGGATGAGGACCTCGCCGATCCACACTGTGTGGGCGTCGGGCAGGTTCGACGTCGCATCGCCCTGCAGTGCGCCCTTGTAGAGGACCCGCGACGTGCAGTGGGGCACCGCGTGGTCGACCAGGAGTCGGTGTTCGATGTGCTGGCCGTCGTCGGCGTAGTACAGGCCGTTGATGTTGACCGTGCCGCCCGGGGCCGTGAACGCCGCCAACGGCGCGATCCGGACGAGCTCGCCGCCGAAGGTCACGGCGGTGTAGGTCAGCGTCGCGTCGCGACCGACCTGCAGGTGGTGATTGGCCAGGTGCAGCGCGTCGTCATCCCAGTCCTGGATGAGGACCACTTCGAGGTGGGCCGAGTCGCCGACGATGAACTCGACGTTCTCGGCGATCGTCCCCCCGCCGCGCTGGTCCACGACGAACGTGGCGTTGGCGAACGGCTCCAGGCGGATCTGGGCGTGGCCGTAGGCCAACTCGCCCTCCCCCGGTCCGTCGACCGTCACGTACACGGGGTCGGCCAGAACGGTCTCCTTGGCCACGGTCAGCACCGTGGCCTGCTCGACAGAGCTGAAGGCCTGGGCGGCGACGCGGTCGCGCGGGGCGCCGGCCTCGCCGATCCGCTTGTCCGTGGTTCCGACGCTCTCGACGGTCAGTCCGTCACGCTCGGCCACGGACACGAGCAGGTTCCCGGTGGCGGTGACGCCTGATCCGTCATGGATCCCGCGCAGCCGCTTTAGCGGGGTGAAGCGCCAGATCTCGTCCTTGTGGCTCGGGATCTCGAACGCGTTCACGTCGAAGGACGAGAACTGGTCCCCCTTGGTGGCGGTGACGGGGATCCCGTAGCGGTCCGTCACCGGCGTGGGGCCGGATCCGGTGGTGGGTGTGGTGATGTCTGTCATGGTGGTCAGCCCACCGACCCTTCCATCTGGAGTTCGATCAGGCGGTTGAGCTCGAGGGCGTACTCCATGGGGAGCTCCTTGGCGATCGGCTCGACGAATCCGCGCACGATCATGGCCATCGCCTCGTCCTCGGCCAGGCCGCGGCTCATGAGGTAGAACAGCTGGTCCTGGCTCACCTTGGAGACGGTGGCCTCGTGACCCAGCGTCACATCGTTCTCGCGGATGTCGATGTAGGGGTAGGTGTCGGACCGGCTGATGTTGTCGACGAGCAGCGCGTCACACTCGACGTTCGACTTGGAACCCTTGGCGCCGGCGTTGATCTGGATCAGCCCGCGGTACGCGGAGCGGCCGCCACCTCGCGCCACCGACTTGGAGACGATGTTCGAGGACGTGTTGGGCGCCAGGTGCAGCATCTTGGAACCGGTGTCCTGGTGCTGGCCCTCTCCCGCGAACGCGACGGAGAGCACCTCACCCTTGGCGTGCTCACCGGTCAGCCACACGGCCGGGTACTTCATCGTCACCTTGGAACCGATGTTGCCGTCGATCCACTCCATGGTGGCGCCCTCCTCGGCCCGGGCGCGCTTGGTGACGAGGTTGTAGACGTTGTTCGACCAGTTCTGGATGGTCGTGTAGCGGCAGCGGCCGCCCTTCTTGACGACGATCTCGACCACGGCCGAGTGCAGCGAATCCGACTTGTAGATCGGCGCGGTGCACCCCTCGACGTAGTGCACGTAGGCGCCCTCGTCGACGATGATGAGCGTGCGCTCGAACTGGCCCATGTTCTCGGTGTTGATGCGGAAGTAGGCCTGCAGGGGGATGTCCACCTGGACGCCCGGCGGGACGTAGATGAACGAGCCGCCCGACCACACGGCGGTGTTGAGGGCGGAGAACTTGTTGTCACCGGCCGGGATGACGGACCCGAAGTACTCCGCGAAGTACTCGGGGTGCTCCTTGAGCGCGGTGTCGGTGTCCATGAAGATGACACCCTGGCTCTCCAGGTCCTCGCGGATCTGGTGGTAGACCACCTCGGACTCGTACTGGGCGGCGACGCCCGCGACCAGGCGCTGCTTCTCCGCCTCCGGGATTCCGAGCTTGTCGTAGGTGTTCTTGATGTCCTCGGGCAGGTCCTCCCACGAGGTGGCCTGCTTCTCCGTGGACCGCACGAAGTACTTGATGTTGTCGAAGTCGATCCCCGACAGGTCCGAGCCCCACGCCGGCATCGGCTTCTTGTAGAACGTCGCCAGCGCCTTGAGTCGCTTGGCGAGCATCCACTCGGACTCGCTCTTCTTGTTGGAGATGTCACGCACCACGGCCTCCGAGAGGCCACGCTGGGCTGTCGCACCGGCGGAGTCGGAATCGTGCCAACCGTAGTTGTACTGACCGAGGGAGGCGATCCGCTCCTTATCGGTGGTCGGCTCGTGCACGGTGACGTCGGCCGTCACCTGATCTGGGGTGATGGTCATCGCACAGTCCTTTCGGGGGTCGGAACCGACGCGTCTGCGTCGGCCGCTGCGGGAATGGTGGCCGCCAGGTCACCGGCGGTCACCATCCCGGTGGGGATGTTCGTGGTGCAGGCGCAGTTTCCGCCGGCGATGGTGGCGAGACGCTGGACGTGGGTCCCCACGATCTCGGACACCACCTCCTGCTCGGCCTCGCAGAGTTCGGGGAACCGGGAGGCGACGTTCCACACCGGGCAGTGGTGCTGGCAGATCTGCAGGCCCGCCCCGGCATCCTCGATCGATGCGGCGTACCCGGAGTCGGTCAGGGCGGCGGCGATGTCGGTCGCCGCACGCTCGACGTCGTCCGGGCCCTCGGCGGGACGGACATGTCCGATGATCGAGCGGACGCGCTGGCGCGCGAAGTCGGCGACGGCCGCGGTGCCACCGATACGGCGCAGGGCCGACAGGGCCTCCACCGCGAGGTGGTCGTACCCGTGCTGGGCCGAGCTGCGGCCCATCGCGGTGACCCGGAACGCCTTGGCCGGTCGTCCGCGGGTGCCCGCGGGGCGGGTCCGTGTGGACTCGACCTCCCCGGTCTCGACCAGCTGGTCCAGGTGACGTCGGACACCGGCCGCGGTCAGACCGAGCTCGCGGCCGATCTCGACTGCGGTGAGCGCCCCGCGTTCCAGCAGGAGCTCTCTGACGGCCGAGCGGGTGTCGGGCCGCGTGCTGCTCTCGAACACGTGCTGCACGCTCATCTGCCACTCCCTTCCGGCTATGCTCGGTGCGCCCCGAGCGGGACGCACCACCTGATATTACGCAACACTTCCGTGACGGAAATATTCCCACCCCCCGGCGGGTCCGGTGGTCTTGACCAGATGTGACCTTCGACACCCATGGTGGAGAGAGGCTGAGGTCAGTGGCACGCAGGTTCCCGGAACGCGGCGCGGGGTCGGTCACCGCCCGGCTCCACACCGAGGAACGGTTCACCGGCGCCCCGCCCTCAGCCGAGCTGGCCCGGCTCCGCCGGATCCGCAGGATCGGCACCACCGCGGCCGTCGCGATGGCGGTCGGGGCCCTCGGCGCCGGCGCCCTGCCGGTCCTCCAGAACCCCGTCGCCGGCGAGCGGCTGTTCGGCCTGTGGCTCAGGTTGCAGCAGTCCTCCATGACCGTGGTCATGATCGGGATGGTGGTGGTGACGCTCTGCTGGCTCCTGCTGGCCCCGTACGTCCTGGGCCGGGATCGCCATGGGCGACTGAGCGGCCGCATCGACCGGGCCACGCTAGACCGGATCATCGCGTCGTGGGCGCTGCCGCTCGCGCTCGCTCCGCCCATGTTCAGCAAGGACGTCTACAGCTACCTCGCCCAGGGCGCCATCGGCAACACACTCGACGACCCGTACGAGCTGGGACCCGTATCGGCACTGGGGACCGCTCATGCACTGACGGTCAACGTCCCGGACATCTGGCGGGACACCCCCAACCAGTACGGACCGCTGTTCCTCGGCGTCCAGAAGGTCATCCACACGTTGACGGGGGACGACGTGGTGGCCGGCACGATCCTGCACCGGGTGGTGGCCATCCTCGGGATCCTCATGCTGGGCTGGGCCGTCCCACGCCTGGCCGAGTACTGCGGGGTGTCGGACGTGGCCGCTCTGTGGCTCGCGGTGGCCAACCCGCTCGTCCTGTTCCATCTGGTGTCCGGCATCCACTCCGAGTCCCTCATGATGGGACTGTTGGCCGTCGGGCTCGTGTTCGCCCTCCGCGCCGTGGACTCCCTGGAGTCCGGCCCGCGCACCACGCTTCTCTTCGTGCTCGGGACCGTCCTGGTCACCGGGTCGGCCCTCGTGAAGTTGCCCACCGTGGTCGCGCTGGGATTCGTCGGGATGGCGCTCGCCCGGCGCTGGGGCGGCGGATACCTCGCCACCGCGCGGGCCGCTCTGGTCATGGTGGTGATCAGTGGTGCCACCACGGGACTGGCGATGCTCGCGACCTCGTCGGGCCTCGGGTGGATCACGAAGCTCGGGGCGGCGACGTCGCTACGCAGCTGGCTCTCCCCGCCCACCGCGCTGGGAGTGGTCGTCGGCGGGATCGGACAGTATCTCGGACTGGGCGACCACACCGCGCAGATCCTGGTGATGGTCCAGACCGCGGCGCTCGTGATCGCCGGTGTGTTCACCGTCAGGATGCTCTTCGCGGTCTCCGCCGGCCGGATCAACCCGGTGGGCGGATTCGGGGTGTCGATGGCGGCCATCGTCCTGTGCTTCCCCGTCGTCCAACCGTGGTACGTGCTGTGGGCCCTGGTCCCGCTCGCGGCGTGGGCCTCGCGGATGGAGTTCCGGATCCCCGTGGTGGCGGTCAGCGCGGTACTGGCCTGCTTCACTCTCCCACCGGGCGCCGGTCTGCCACCGTTCGTCACGGTCCAGGCGTGGGTGGCCACCGTCGTGGCCGTGTCGGTCCTGCTGATCGCGATGTTCCGCTGGCCGGGGCTGTTGCGGTTCCGCTAGTCGGCGCGGCCTAGAATGCTCCCGTGACCTCACGCACCGACTACCCCGCGCTGCACGTCGAGGGACTCGTCAAGAGGTTCGGGGGCACCACCGCCGTGGCCGGTCTGGATCTCCGGCTCGACCGCGGCGAGGTCATGGCCCTCCTCGGTCCCAACGGCGCCGGCAAGACCACCACGGTCGAGGTCTGCGAGGGATTCCTCCGACCGGACGGTGGATCCCTCCGGGTACTGGGGCTCGACCCGGTCTCCGACCGACAGCGGGTCCGCAGCCGGATCGGCATGATGCTCCAGGGTGGCGGGGCTTACCCCGCGGCGCGTGTCGGTGAGATGGTGCGGCTGGTCGCCTCGTACTACGCAGACCCGCTCGACCCGGACTGGCTACTCGCCGAGCTCGGGCTCAGCGACCACGTCACCACCCCGTACCGGCGGCTCTCCGGTGGTCAACAACAACGGCTCTCACTCGCCATCGCCGTCATCGGCCGTCCCGAGCTGGTCTTCCTCGACGAACCCACCGCCGGACTCGACGCCCAGTCCCGGCGGGCCGTGTGGGATCTGGTGCGGGCGTTGCGCCGGGACGGCACCGCCGTCCTGTTGACGACCCACCTCATGGACGAGGCCGCCGCGCTGGCCGACGAGGTGGTGATCATCGATCACGGTCGCCGCGTGGCCGCCGGCACGCCGGCCGAACTCGCGCGGGCGGGGACGTCCGAGGGCGTCACCCTGGTCGTCGACGGCGAGGCCTCCCCGACTCTCCTGAGCGATGCGATCGGCTCGGAACACACAGTGACGGCGGGGTCCGCCGCCGGCGTCCTCGAAGTCCACGGCCCGGTCTCCCCCGAACTCATGACCACCCTTTGTTCGGCTCTCGAGCAGGCCGGCGTCCAGCTCACCTCCCTGGCCACCCGCACCAGGAGCCTCGAAGAGGTATTCCTCGACCTGACCGGACGGGACCTGCGATGACCGACACCCAGACCGGTTCCAACCGCTTCGCGCCGGGCATGTTCGCCCGACCCTCGGCACCCGCCTCGCTCGCCCGGATGACGGCGTCGCAGACCCGGATGGAACTGACACTCTTCCTGCGCAACGGTGAGCAGCTCCTCGTCGCCCTGGTGATCCCCGTGGCTGTTCTCTTCGCGCTCACCGCGATCGAGTTCGGTGCGATCCCGCAGCCGCGGATCGACTACGCGATCACCGCGGTGTTGACCCTCTCGGTCATGGGCACCGCGTTCACAGGACAGGCCATCGCCGTCGGTTTCGACCGGCGCTACGGCGCGTTGAAGAGACTCGGCGGAACCCCGCTCCCACCTGCCGTCATCATCGCGGGCAAGATCCTGGCCACGTTGATCCTCGTCGCCGGCCAGGCAGTGCTGCTCGGGGCCATCGCGGCCGGGCTCGGCTGGCGCCCCGGTCTCGCCGGCCTGGCGGTGGGCGCGGTGCTGATCGCGCTCGGGTCCGTCGCGTTCTCCTCGATGGGGCTCCTGCTCGGGGGGACCCTGCGCGCCGAGATCGTCCTGGCCCTGGCCAACCTGATCTGGTTCGTCCTCATCGGTGCGGCAGGTCTGGCGATCGGCGTGGCGGCCCTGCCCGACTGGCTTCACGACCTCCTCGTCGTCGTCCCGTCATACGCTCTGACCAGCGCGCTGGTCACGGCGATCGACGGAGGGTTCCCCGTCCTGGCGGCACTGGTCCTGGCCGGGTGGACCGCGGTGTGCGGCGGCCTGGCCGTACGCCACTTCTCCTTCACCTGATCGCGGAGCCCTCCGCGCACCCGCCTAGAATCGGGGGCGTGACCTCGACTTCGCACGCCCCGAACTCCGGAAGCCCGGCCACGAGTGAACCACCCGGACGGACGGGACCGCTGTCCCGTCTGCCGATGCCGTCGATCCGGCTGCAGAAGGGCCTCGCGCTGGCCAACGTCTTCGCCCAGATCGGCATCATGACCACCGGGGTCACCGTCCGGGTGACCGCCTCGGGGCTGGGATGCGAGGCGTGGCCACGGTGCAACCAGGACAGCTTCGTCCCCGTCCCCGGGGCCGAACCCGCACTGCACCAGGCGATCGAGTTCGGCAACCGGCTCCTGACCTTCGTCCTGGTCGCGATCGCGGTGGCCCTGTTGCTCGCGATCCATCGTGCCGGTCGTCGTGGTGGGCTCAAGGTGCTCGCCTGGGCGATGCCTGCGGGGATCCTCGCGCAGGCGGTGATCGGGGGCATCACGGTCCTGGCCGGCCTCGTCTGGTGGACCGTCGCGCTCCATCTGCTTCCGTCCATGATCCTGGCCTGGCTCGCGGCGATCCTGTTCGTGCGGATCGGTGAGGACGACGACTCCCCCGCCCGGCGGGTCGTCCCCGAGCCCCTCTCGTGGCTCACCATCCTCTCCGCCGTCCTCCTGGCCGGCGTGCTCGTGACCGGAACCATGGTCACCGGCGCCGGTCCCCACGCCGGCGACGCCCGCATCGAAGCCGCCGACCGACTGCAGATGCCGATCCAGTGGTTGGTCCACTTCCACGCCGAGCTCATGGTCGGGTACGTCTGTCTGCTCATCGGCCTGGCGTTCGGACTGATCGCGCTGCGCGCGCAGGGACCGGCCATCCGGCGCTGTCTGATCCTGATCGGACTGATCGCGGTACAGGCGGTCGTGGGGATCACCCAGTATCAGCTGGGGGTGCCCGAACTGCTGGTGGTGTTGCACGTGACCCTGGCCGGGGCGATCACCGCGGTGACCGGCGCACTCTGGGCCGCGGCGGTCATCAGGGATCGCGCGGTCGGGACTGCGAGGTCCGCATAGGTCGGTGGCGCGCGGTCCCGCCCACCGACCGGACCTGTCGACGAGAACGGCCCCGCCGCCGGCGGGGCCGTTCTGCGTCGTCCGACAGGCTCAGAGCTCCGACAGGCTCAGAGCAGGGAGCCGGAGCCTGCCATGCGCTTCCAGTGGCCCGCGGGGACATCGGTACGGGAGACCAGCTCGCGGGTCCAGTCCGAACCGGTGAGCCCGGGAATCGAATCGCGGATCGCCTCCGCCTCCGCCAGGGTGTCGACCATGTAGTCGTCCATCACGCCGTCTGCGCCCACGAACGTCAGACGGACACCCGTCCGACCTGTGGGCTGGAGGACCAGTTCGGCCTCGCCGCCGTGGCGGGCGAGGAACCTCTTGACAAACTTGACGGCGGCCGGAGGCAGCGTCGGTCCCGCCGGGACCATCTCCACCTTGATGGGATCGATCTTCTCCGACTGCGCCTTCTCGGACGCTGTCGTCTCGGCCGGCTTCTCGCCTGCGGGCGGGGGCGTGGCGGCCGGTTGCGACGCGGCAGGGGCGTCGTCGGGCCTGGCGGCAGCGGACGGGACCGCGTCAGCCTCGGCGGGGGCTTCGGTCGCCGAGGGCTTCGACCCGGAGTCCTCCGCCGCCGTGTCCGCGCCGGCAGCGGCGGCACCGCCGCCCAGGGACAGTCCCGCGGAGCCGCCACCGGGTGCCTTGGCCTTGGACCCGCCACCCAGCGTAAGTCCGCCCGGCTTGCCGCCGCCCGGCGTCTTGGCGGTCGAACCGCCGCCGAGCGTGAGCCCGCCCGACTTCTTCGCTGCCGGTGCATCCTCAGCGGGCGCCTTCTCGGCGGCCGTCTTCTCGCCGGAGTCGTCGGCGGTGACCTCGGCGGGCTCGTCGGCACCCGGCGCGTCGACCGCGGGGGGCTTCGCGGCGTCGGGTTCGCCCGACGTCGTCGCGTCCCCGTCGGGACCGGCACTCTCGGCACCGGCGGAGGCTGCGGCCGCACCGGCTCCGCCGCCCAGGACCAGCTTGCCGACGGAGCCACCGCCGGGGGCCTTGGCTCCCGAGCGGCCACCCAGGGTCAGTCCGCCACCGGTGGGCGCCGGTGAGGCTTCGGCTGCCACGGGCTCGGATGTCGCGGACACCGACGACTCAGCGGTCTCCGTCTTGGGCTCCGTGTCCCCGGCGTCCGGGGTGGTGCCGGTCGCTGCGGGTGCTGCGGGTGCAGCGGGTGCAGCGGGTGCAGCGGGTGCCGGTGCCGCCGCGGGTGCGGTGGCCGCGCCTCCCTCGACTTCCTTGATCCGCGATCCGTGCAGGGCTGACGCACCGCCACCGGGGGCCTTGGGGGCGCGGCGACCCAGGCTGATCCCGCCGGTGGAGGAACCGGCCGACGCGGCTGCGGGAGCGGCCTGGGTGGTGGTCTGCTCATCCTGTGGCGCGGCCTCGGGAGCCGACTGGGCGGTGGCCTCCTGCGCCGATGCTGCCGTGTCGTCCCCGTGGGACGCCGTCTCGACGGCGTCGGCCGCCTGATCGGGTGTCGACACCGCGCCGGATCCGCTGGTGGTGACGGCGGGCCGACCGGTCGCCCGGACTCGCGGTCCCCCGGCGTACTGGGAAAGGATCTGCAGGCTCATGGGGGTACCCTATCGCCTCCGGCCTCCCCGGTCGTCCGCCGCTCCCGTGGTATCGCGACGGGGCCGACGAAATCCGGGCTGCGGGACAACGGGACGTCCCGGATACTGGGCCCATGCGCGCAGTTCAGATCTCCGAGCACGGAGGCCCCGACGTCCTCGCCCCTGTCGAGGTCGACACTCCCTCACCGGGTCCCGGAGAGGTCCTCGTCCGGACCACCGCCGTCGGCGTCAACTACATCGACACGTATTTCCGTGAGGGCATCTATCAGACCGACCTGCCCTACATCCCGGGCAGCGAGGGGGCCGGCGTCGTCGAATCGGTCGGAGAGGGAACGCCGGACCTCGTCGCCGGTGACAGGGTGGCCTGGTGCCAGGTCCCCGGTTCCTACGCGCAGTACGTGGTCGCCCCGGCCGAGGCGCTCGTCGCGGTCCCGGACGAGGTGTCAGACGACGTCGCCGCGTCGATGCTCCTCCAGGGACTGACCGCGCACTACCTCATCACCGACACCCATCGCGCGAGCGGCGGCGACACGGTGTTGATCACCGCGGGCGCCGGCGGGGTGGGGCAGCTCCTCGTCCAGATGGCGGTGGCCCGGCGATACCGGGTCATCACCACCACCTCCACCGTGTCCAAGGCGCAGCTCTGCAGGGAACTGGGCGCGCATCAGGTACTGCTATACCCGGAAGCCACTCCCGAGAGGCTCCGCGAACTGTCCGGGGGCGGAGTGGAGGTGGTGTTCGACGGAGTCGGACGGGACACCTTCGACGCCGGTCTGGCGTCGCTCGGGCGGCGCGGGACGATGGTGCTGTTCGGGGCCGCGAGCGGCCCCGTGCCACCGGTCGATCCCCAGCGGCTCAACGCTGCGGGATCAGTCTTCCTGACCCGGCCCACGCTCGGGGACTTCATTGCGACCACCGGTGAGTACCGCGAACGGGCGGCGGAGGTGATGGAGGGACTGGTCGACGGTTCGCTCGTGCTCAACGTCGGAGCGACCTTCGGGCTGTCGGACGCCGCGCAGGCGCATCGAGCGTTGCAGTCCCGAGGCACCACGGGGTCCATCACTCTCGACCCCTCCAGATGACGGCTCAGAACAGGGAGAACACACCCGACATGGTCTCGAGACCGAGGACGGCGTCGATCGACAGGGCCACGAACACCGCGGCCAGGTAGTTGTTCGACAGGATGAACAGCTTGAGGGGTTTGACCTCGATACCTCGGCGGACACCGGCCTCGAGACGGTGAGCCATGACGATGAACCACACACCGAAGCCGACCGCGCCGGCCGCGTAGATCCACCCGGCCGCCGGGATGAGCGCGAAGGTGCACAGGACCGTGGCCCACGTGTAGAGGGTGATCCGGCGGGTGACGCCCTCCGCCGACATGACCACGGGCAGCATCGGTACACCGGCGGCCTTGTAGTCCTCCTTGTACCGCATCGCCAGTGCCCACGTGTGTGGCGGGGTCCAGAAGAAGATGATGAGGAACAGGACGATCGCCTGCCACCAGTTGTGCGGCTGACCCTCGGGGAGGTTATCGGTGATCACCGCCCACGAGACCAGCACGGGCATACAACCGGCCGCGCCACCCCACACCACGTTCTGGGCGGTGCGGCGCTTGAGGATCATCGTGTAGACGAAGACGTAGAAGCAGATCGTCAGCAGGATGAAGAAGGCGGCGAGCCAGCTCTGTGCAAGGAGGCCCAGCCAGAGCATGCTGGCCGCGCCGAGTACGAGTCCGAAGATCAGCGCGGCCCGGGGGGTCACCGCGTGGCGGGCCAGGGGGCGCCGTTCGGTCCGCTTCATGACCTTGTCGATATCGGCGTCGACGACCATGTTGAGGGTGTTGGCGCTGGCGGCCCCGAGCCAACCGCCGACCAGAGTCAGCAGTACGAGGCTGAGGTGGACCTGCCCACGGTCGGCCTGCAGCATCGCGGGGATGGCGGCGACCAGGAGGAGCTCGATGACGCGCGGCTTGGTGAGGGCGATGTACGACATGACGACGTCGACTGCACGGGCGCGCCCGCTCGCCGGAGCCGGCCGCCCCGAGGACTCTGGAGGGGAGACGGACGGCCCCCCACTCCGGGTCGGGGTGGAATCGTGCACCGGAACTCCTCGCAGCAGATGTCAACGCACTACCCGGCCGATACTACGTCCCCCCTGCACGCTCCGCGAAAGAGCGGGGGCGGGGACCGCCCGACCCCGTCGTGCCCCGACCACTAAGGTGGGCCACGACATACGCGCGGATCCGCGCCGTACCTCGACCCGGGAGAACCACAAGTGACCAGCGCGTCGGAGATCACCGAGCTCACCACCGCCCGCCACCCGTCTGACTGGACGGACCTGGACACCCGCGCGGTCGACACCGCCCGTGTCCTGGCCGCCGAGGCCGTGCAGAACTGCGGAAGCGGTCACCCGGGCACCGCCATGAGTCTGGCGCCGCTGGCGTACACGCTCTACCAGCGCGTCATGCGCCACGACCCCTCGGACCCGAAGTGGGTGGGCCGGGACCGTTTCGTCCTGTCCTGCGGTCACTCGTCCCTCACCCAGTACGTCCAGCTCTACCTCGCCGGTTTCGGTCTGGAGGTCGAGGACCTCAAGGCGCTGCGTACCTGGGGTTCCAAGACCCCGGGTCATCCCGAGTGGAACCACACCGACGGGGTGGAGATCACCACCGGTCCGCTCGGTCAGGGACTGGCCTCCGCGGTGGGCATGGCGATGGCCGCCCGCTACGAGCGGGGCCTGTTCGACCCGGAGGCGCCCGCCGGGAAGAGCCCGTTCGACCACTTCATCTATGTCGTCGCCTCGGACGGCGACCTCCAGGAGGGTGTGACCGCCGAGGCCTCGTCGCTCGCGGGCACCCAGCAGCTCGGGAACCTCATCGCGGTCTACGACGACAACAAGATCTCGATCGAGGACGACACCCAGATCGCCTTCGACGAGGACGTCGCCGCGCGCTACGAGGCGTACGGCTGGCACGTCCAGACGATCAACGGTGGTGAGGACATCGCCGCCATCGAGGAGGCGATCGCCGACGCCCGCGCGGTCACGGACAAGCCTTCGATCATCGTCCTGCGCACCGTCATCGCCTACCCGGCCCCCACCATGATGAACACGGGAGCGTCCCACGGCGCGGCGCTCGGTCAGGAGGAGGTGGACGCGGTCAAGGAGGCGCTCGGGATGGGCGGCACGGCGCCGTTCACCGTCGACGACGACGTGATCGCCCACACGCGGGCCGCTCGTGACCGGGGTGCCCGTGTCCACGCGCAGTGGAGCGACATGTTCCACGCGTGGGCCGAGGCCAACCCCGGGGCCAAGAGTCTCTTCGACCGTCTCTACTCCGGCCAGATGCCTGAGGGCTGGGACGCCGGGCTGCCGACGTGGGAGGCAGACCCCAAGGGCGTCGCCACCCGCAAGGCGTCGGCCGAGGCCATCCAGGCGCTGGCCGGGACCCTCCCCGAGCTGTGGGGAGGATCAGCTGACCTCGCGGGGTCCAACAACACCCAGATCAAGGGCGCCGACTCCTTCGGCCCGCCGTCGATCTCGACCGGGATGTGGACCGCGTCCCCGTACGGGCGCAACCTGCACTTCGGGGTCCGGGAGCACGCCATGGGCGCGATCCTCAACGGCATCGCCCTCCACGGCCCGACCCGGCCCTACGGCGGAACCTTCCTTATCTTTAGCGAGTACATGCGTCCGGCCGTCCGGCTCGCCGCCCTCCAGGGCAGCAACGCCTACTACGTGTGGACGCACGACTCGATCGGCCTCGGCGAGGACGGCCCCACCCATCAGCCGGTCGAGCAACTCGCGGCGCTGCGGGCCATCCCGGGGCTGGCCGTCCTGCGGCCGGCGGACGCCAACGAGACCGCGGCGGCGTGGCGCGCGATGCTCGTCGCCCTCGACGGCCCCAAGGGGCTGTGTCTGACCCGCCAGAACATCCCGGTCCTCGAGGGCACGGCCGAGATGGCGCGTGAGGGCGTCGAGCGCGGAGCCTACGTCCTCACCGAGGCGTCGACAGGCACCCCCGAGGTGATCCTGATGGGCACCGGTTCGGAGGTCCATCTGGCGGTCGCCGCGCGTGAGGTCCTCGAATCCGAGGGCGTGCCGACCCGCGTGGTGTCGGTGCCGTGTGTCGAGTTCTTCGACCAGCAGGACCCGGAGTACCGCGAGTCGGTCCTCCCCCGGTCGGTCCGCGCCCGCGTGAGCGTCGAGGCCGGTATCGCGATGCCGTGGTACCGCTTCCTCGGCGACGCGGGTCGAGCGGTGTCGCTGGAGCACTTCGGCGCATCCGCCCCGTACGAGACCTTGTACACCGAGTTCGGAATCACCGGCGACGCCGTGGTCGCCGCGGCCCGCGAATCCCTCGCGGCCGTCAACGGGGAGGCATGATGACCAACGCCAATCTCGCCGCACTGAGCGCCGCCGGCGTCTCGGTATGGCTCGACGACCTGTCCCGCCAGCTGCTCGCCTCCGGTGAGCTCGAGAAGCGGATGTCCACGTACTCGGTCGTGGGCGTCACCACCAATCCCGCGATCTTCCAGGCAGCCCTGGGCGACTCGTCGGCGTACGAGTCCGCGCTCGCCGAGGCCGTTCGCGCCGACAGGGACGTCGACTCGGTGGTGCGCGCACTCACCACCGCGGACGTCCGGGACGCCTGTGACGTCCTGGCGGGCGTCTACGAGACCACCGACGGCGTCGACGGACGCGTGTCGCTGGAGGTCGATCCCCGCCTGGCCGAGGACACGGAGGAGACCGTGACCCAGGCCGTCGAACTCGCCGGCGTCGTGGACCGGCCCAACCTCATGATCAAGATCCCGGCCACCGCCGCGGGTCTCCCCGCCATCACGGAGGTGATCGGGCGTGGGATCGACGTGAACGTCACCCTTATCTTCTCCGCCGATCAGTACCGTGACGTCGCGGAGGCGTACCTGGCCGGGCTGGAGAGGGCGGCGAACGCCGGCCACGATCTGTCCTGCATCCACTCGGTGGCCTCGGTGTTCGTCAGCCGGCTCGACACCGAGATCGACTCCCGCCTGCCCGGGGACTCCGATCTCCGCGGCAGGGCGGGGCTGGCCAACGCCCGACTGTGTCAGGACGTCTACGACGAGGTCTACGACACGTCCGGTCGCTTCGGGGACCTCGCCGCCCGGGGCGCCCGCCCCCAACGCCTGCTCTGGGCATCGACCGGCGTCAAGGACCCCGCCTACGCCGACACCCTCTACGTGAGTGGTCTGGTCACCCACGGCACGGTCAACACGATGCCCTTTCCGACCATGGAGGCCTTCGCCGACCACGGAGTCCTGGAGGGCGACACGGTCCGGGGTGCCGGTGCGGCCTCCCGGGACACCCTCGAGGCACTGCGTGCCGAGGGGATCGACCTCGACGAGGTCTTCACGTTGCTCGAGCAGCAGGGAGTGAGCAAGTTCGTCAGCGCGTGGGACGACCTCCTCGCCACGGTGACCTCGCGGATCGACGAGATCTCGTCGGGGTCGTGACCGAACCGGACAGCCGGCCCTCCCCGGCCGTCGGCGATCCCGTCGGCGGTCCGGAGGGGGCGGCCAACCCGCTCCGCGATCCACGGGACCGGAGGCTGCCCCGGATCGCCGGGCCGTCTGGTCTCGTCATCTTCGGCGTCACCGGGGACCTCTCCAAGAAGAAGCTCATCCCCGCCGTCTACGACCTGGCGAACCGGGGTCTGCTCCCACCGGGTTTCTCCCTCATCGGTTTCGGTCGCCGCCGGTGGTCCCACTCCGAGTTCGCCGAGTTCGCCCGTGAGCACGCCAGGGAGCGGTGCCGCACCCCGTTCCGTGAGGACGTCTGGGAACAGCTGGCGGCGGGTCTCCGGTTCGTCACCGGGACCTTCGACGACGACGAGGGATTCGATCGACTGGCGGAGCTGCTGACCGCCCTGGAGGCCGAACGGGGCACCGCTGGGAACTACGCGTTCTACCTCTCCGTGCCCCCGGACGACTTCCCCACCGTCTGCCGTCACCTCGACCGCACCGGATGTACCCGGGCGGTGGACGGAGCGTGGCGCCGCGTGGTCATCGAGAAGCCTTTCGGGCACGATCTGGCGAGTGCCCGCGATCTCAACGCGGTCGTGGGCGCGGTCTTCCCCGAGGACTCGGTGTTCCGCATCGACCATTACCTCGGCAAGGAGACGGTCCAGAACATCCTCGCCCTGCGCTTCGCCAACCAGCTCTTCGAGCCGGTGTGGAACGCCAACCATGTCGACCACGTGCAGATCACCATGGCCGAGGACATCGGTCTCGGCGGTCGCGCCGGGTACTACGACGGGATCGGGGCGGCGCGCGACGTCATCCAGAACCACCTCATCCAGCTGATGGCGTTGGTGGCGATGGAGGAACCCACGGACTTCTCGGCCGCGGCGCTGCGGGCGGAGAAGACCAAGGTGCTCGAGTCGACCTCGCTCGCGCTGCCGATCTCCGAGACCGCGGCCCGGGGCCAGTACTCCGGCGGGTGGCAGGGCTCCGAGCAGGTGGTGGGGCTCAAGGACGAGGAGGGGTACGACCCGTCCTCCACCACCGAGACCTACGCCGCGATCACCCTGGAGGTACACAACAGGCGCTGGGCCGGGGTCCCGTTCTACCTGCGCACGGGCAAGCGGCTGGGGCGTCGAGTCACCGAGATCGCGGTGGTCTTCCGGCGGGCCCCGCACCTGCCCTTCGACGCGACCATGACCCAGGAACTGGGACAGAACGCCCTGGTGATCCGGGTCCAACCGGACGAGGGCGTGACCCTGCGGTTCGGGTCGAAGGTACCCGGGACCGCGATGGAGGTCCGCGACGTCAACATGGACTTCGCCTACGGCGAGGCGTTCACCGAGTCCTCCCCCGAGGCGTACGAGCGGCTCATCCTCGACGTCCTGCTGGGCGAACCCTCACTGTTCCCCGTCTCGCGCGAGGTGGAGCTGAGCTGGATGCTCCTCGACCCGGTGCTCAGCGAATGGTCGGCCGGGGGCACCCCCGAGCAGTACCAGGCGGGGACCTGGGGGCCGCGTGGTGCCGACGAGATCCTGGCCCGCAGTGGCCGCGCATGGAGGCGACCGTGATCATCGACCTGCCCGACACCTCGACCCGCGAGATCTCCAAGAAGCTCGTGCAGATCCGCGAGGAGGCGGGGCTGAGCACCATCGGCCGGGTGCTCACGCTGATCGTCCTCACCGACCACGTGCGCGGTAGCGAGTCCGCGATCGAGGCGGCCAACGAGGCCAGCCGCGAACACCCCTGCCGCGTGATCGTGGTGATCCGCGGAAACCGCGCCAGGGCCGACCGGCTCGACGGTCAGATCCGGGTCGGGGGCGATGCGGGAGCGGCCGAGGTCGTGGTCTTGCGGACCTCGGGGGCGATGGCGTCACAGTCCGCCTCGTTGGTCACCCCGATGCTCCTCCCCGACACCCCTCTCGCTGTGTGGTGGCCCAGACACTCGCCGACACTGTTGTCCGAGGACAAGGTGGGTCGTCTCGCCCGACGCCGGATCGTGGACTCCGACGCCGAGGGGCACCCGACGGACGCACTCGCCAAACGGGCGGCCGGATACTCCCCGGGGGACACCGATCTCGCCTGGGCCCGGGTGACGCACTGGCGTTCCCTGTTGGCCGCGACCCTGGACCGGCCGCCGTTCGAGACCATCACCGGGGCCACGGTCTGCGGTCCTGAACGGGCGGCGTCCGTCGACCTCGCCGGTGGGTGGCTCGCCTCCCGCCTCGGGATCGACGTCCACCGTGCGGTGGGGCCGCGGATGGTCGTCCTCGAACGCGCCTCCGGATCCATCGTCATCGAGCAGGTGAGCCCCACCTCCGCGGAGCTCCGGATCACCGGCCACTCCCCCACACGGGTGACGCTGGTGAAGCGGACCGTGGCCGACTGCCTCGCCGAGGAGCTGCGCCGGATGGACACCGATGGTGTGTACGCCGACGCCCTCGCGAACCACGACCGGGTGATCTACACCTCGGCCTCCGTGCGTTGAGCGGGAGCCCCCACCGTCCAGTAGACCCAGAACCACGACCAGAGGAGGACCGATGCCACCCATCCGTCATCTAGTCCACACCGACACGGATTCGCTTGCCGCCGCCGCCGCCCGGACGGTTGCGGAGCATCTCACCGAACGGATCGCCACGGCCGGACGGGCCACGCTGTCGCTGACCGGCGGCTCGGTCGGGATCAAGACCGCTGCCGCCCTCGCAGGGTCCGCCGTGGACTGGGAGCGGGTCTCCATCTACTTCGGAGACGAGAGGTTCGTTCCCGCCGACCACCCCGAGCGCAACGACGGCCAGCTGGACGAGGCGCTACTCGATTCCCTGGGTGACCGTCCGACGGTGCACCGCTGGCCGGCGCGGACCGCGGAGGACAGCGATGTCGACTCCGCCGCCGCGCGGTTCCTCGAGGCCATGGACATCCCGGCCGGGGACGAACCGATCTTCGATGTGACGATCCTGGGCATGGGGCCCGAGGGGCACGTCGACTCGATCTTCCCGCACACCCCCGCGGTCGCCGAGACGGAGCGGTTGGTGGTGGGCGTCAGGGACTGCCCCAAGCCCCCTCCCGAGCGGCTGACGTTCACCCTCCCGGCGGTTCGTCGCTCGCGACACGTCCTGGTGGTGGCCTCCGGTGAGGGTAAGGCTGAGGCGGTGGCCCGGGGAATCGGCGGGGCATCCCCGACGGAATGGCCGGTGGCCGGCGCAGTTGGGACCGAGTCCACGACCTACCACCTCGACGGGGACGCGGCGTCCGCGCTGGGATGATCCGGTAGCGACGACGACGGTGCACCGACGACGACGGGGTGCGCGCCGCCCCCCCCGGGGGGGCGCCCCCCCCGTCGGCGCCGGGTGCGGGGCGGGGGGCGGGGGGGCAGCCCCAACGGACCCCAAGGACCA
>JBKBRA010000009.1:42405-77614 GCA_046292305.1 Dietzia sp.
TGTGGGTGCTCCCCCCCGGGGGCGCCCCCCCCCCGGGGGGGGGCGCCCCCCCCCCGGGGGCCGCCCCCCACCCCGTGTCGTCGCCGGGTGCGGCGCGGAGGGCGGAGGGTCAGCCGAAGCGGACCAGTAGTCCGACCGCGACGATCGCGATGAGCCACAGGATCGCCACGACCACGGTCACGCGGTCGAGGTTGCGCTCCACGACACTCGAGCCGGAGAGGCTGGACTGGACGCCGCCGCCGAACAGCGACGACAGTCCGCCCCCCTTACCGCGGTGCAGCAGGATGAACAGCATCAACAGCAGGCTGGTGGCGACGAGGAAGATGTCCAGGGCGAGCTTCATGTACGGATCGGGCCTTACGTCAGGTCGGGGCGGTCGGAGGACGACTGGTCCAGACTACCCGGTGGGATCTCCATGGCGAATCCCGGCGCGCCCGCCCGTGTCGGGACGGCCGCGCCGGGCGGGCCGGCTCAGGGCAGCGGGCCGCCGGCCGCGATGGCGGAGAGCTGGGCGAACTCGTCGGGTTTGAGCGAGGAGCCGCCCACCAGACCGCCGTCGACGTCCGGCTGCTCGAGCAGCTCACCGATGGTGGACGCGTTGACACTACCGCCGTACAACACACGCATCTGGTCTGCGATCTCGGGACCGGACATCTCAGAGAGTGCCGCACGGATGGCCGCACACACCTCCTGCGCGTCCGCGGCCGAGGCCGTCTTGCCCGTCCCGATGGCCCACACGGGCTCGTAGGCGATGACGGTGGAGGCGAGCTGCTCCTTGCCCAGGCCGGCGAGGGACCCCTTGAGCTGCTCCACGACGACGCGCACGTGGTCGCCGGCCTCACGGTTCTCCAGCTTCTCCCCCACGCAGACGATCGGGGTCAGACCGTGTTTGTGGCACGCCGCGGCCTTGGCGGCGACCAGCTCGTCGGTCTCCGAGTGGTACTCGCGACGTTCGGAGTGGCCGACCACGGCATAGGTGCACCCGAGTTTCGCGAGCATCCCCGCCGAGATCTCCCCGGTGTACGCACCGGACTCGTGGACCGACACGTCCTGCGCGCCGTAGGCGAACCCGAGCTTGTCCCCCTCGATCACGATCTGGACACCCCGGATGTCGGTGAACGGGGGGATGAACGCCACCTCCACCTTCTCGAGGTACTTCTCGGGCAGTGCGAAGGCCACCTTCTGCACGAGTGCGATCGCCTCGAGGTGGTTGAGGTTCATCTTCCAGTTTCCGGCGATGAGCGGGGTGCGTGCCATTGTTTCTCCTGTGTGTCGGCGAGTGCGGATCAGTTGCTGCGTTCGAGGGCGGTGACCCCCGGGAGTTCCTTGCCCTCGAGGTACTCGAGTGAGGCTCCGCCACCCGTCGAGATGTGCGAGAAGTTCTCCTCGCCCAGGCCGAGCGTGCGGACGGCCGCAGCGGAGTCGCCACCGCCCACCACGGAGAAGGCCCCGTTCCCGGTCGCGGTGATGATCGCCTCGGCGACCCCGCGGGTACCGTTCGAGAACGCCTCGAACTCGAACACGCCCATCGGGCCGTTCCAGAAGACGGTCTTGGCGGCGGACAGCTTCTCGGTGAACAAGGCAACCGACTCGGGGCCGATATCGAGGCCCATCGTGCCGTCGGGGATCGCGTCGGCCGCAACCGTGGTGTGCGCCGCGTCGGCGGCGAACCCGTCGGCCGCCACCACGTCCACGGGCAGGGTGATCACGTCACCGAACTTGTCGAGCAGGTCCTTGCAGGTGCCGATCATCTCCTCCTGCAGGAGCGAGGAACCGACGCCGTGTCCCTGTGCGGCCAGGAAGGTGAAGCACATGCCGCCACCGATGACCAGGGTGTCGACCCTGGGGGCGAGTGCCTCGATCACGGCGAGCTTGTCCGAGACCTTGGACCCGCCGAGCACGACGGCGTAGGGGCGCTCGGCGTCTCCGGTCAGGCCGGCGAGGACCTCGACCTCGCTCTGGACCAGGTCACCGGCGTAGGCCGGGAGCACCTCGGCGATGTCGTAGACCGACGCCTGCGCGCGGTGGACCACACCGAAGCCGTTGGAGACGAACGCGCCGTCCTCTCCGACGAGGCTCGCCAGTTCGGCCGCCAACGCGGCGCGCTCGGCGGGATCCTTGCTGGTCTCACGGGGGTCGAAGCGGATGTTCTCGACCAGCAGCACGTCGCCGTCGGTCAGTCCGTTGGCACGCTCGCGTGCGTCCGGCCCCACCACGTCGCCGGCCAACTGCACGTACCGGCCCAGCTCGTCGCTCAGTTTCTCCGCGACGGGAGCCAGCGAGAACTCAGTGTCGTCCGCGCCCTTCGGCCGGCCCAGATGCGCCGTGATGACCAGCGCGGCGCCGGCGTCGAGCAGCGCGTCGAGGGTGGGCAGTGAGGCCGTGATTCGGCCGGAGTCGGTGATGGTCGACCCGTCGAGCGGGACGTTGAGATCGCAGCGGACGAGGATCTTGCGACCCTCGACGCCGGCGTCGAGCAGGTCCTTGAGCGTGCTCACTGCCATGTGGTGGGGCTCCTGTCGGGAGGACGGTGGTGGTGTGGTGCGGGTGATGTACCGCGGGCCCGGCCGGGACGCTGTGGGGCGTTCCCGGACCGGGCCCGGTGTGGTGCTGTGTGCGCAGGCCCGAGGGCTCTTAGAGCGACTTGCCGACCAGGCCGACGAGGTCGGCGAGACGGTTGGAGTAGCCCCACTCGTTGTCGTACCAGGAGGCGATCTTGATCTGGCCGTCGATGGCCTTGGTCAGCTGTGCATCGAAGATCGACGAGTGCGGGTCGGTGACGATGTCCGACGAGACGATCGGGTCCTCCGTGTACTTGAGGATTCCCTTCATGGGGCCCTCGGCGGCGACCTTGATGGCGGCGTTGACCTCCTCGACAGTGGCCTTCTTCTCCAGCTCGACCGTGAGGTCCGTGAGCGAGCCGGTGGGCAGCGGCACGCGGACCGCGTAGCCGTCGAACTTGCCCTTGAGCTCGGGCAGGACGAGAGCGACGGCCTTGGCCGCACCCGTGGAGGTGGGCACCATGTTGATCGCGGCGGCGCGGGCACGGCGCTTGTCGCTGTGGGGAGCGTCCTGGAGGTTCTGATCCTGGGTGTACGCGTGGATCGTGGTCATGAGGCCCTTGACGATCCCGAACTCGTCGGACAGGACCTTGGCCACCGGCGCGAGGCAGTTGGTGGTGCAGGAGGCGTTGGAGATGATCGTCTGCGAGCCGTCGTACTGGTCGTCGTTGACGCCCATGACGATGGTGATGTCCTCGCCCGAGGCGGGCGCGGAGATGATGACCTTCTTGGCCCCACCCTCGAGGTGGCCGCGGGCCTTGTCCGCGGAGGTGAAGATGCCGGTGGACTCGACCACGACGTCGACGTCGTAGTCGCCCCACGGCACGGCGGAGGGGCCCTCCTTGACCGCGAGCGCACCCATCTTGGCCCCACCGACGGTGATGGAGTTGTCGTCGAAGGTCACGTCCTTGCCCAGGCGGCCGAGGATCGAGTCGTACTTGAGCAGGTGAGCGAGCATGTCGTTCGTGGTGAGGTCGTTGACGGCCACGATCTCGATGTCCGTCTTGCCCTCGGCCTTCAGTGCCTCCACCGCGCGGTAGAAGTTGCGGCCGATACGTCCGAATCCGTTGATGCCTACGCGCACGGTCACGTGATGTCTCCTTATAGGTGGTGCGAGAAAGAACCCCTGAGGGCCGGGTGAAGCCCGGGGACGTGACCCAGACTACCCGCCACTTGTGGGGGCTGTGCAGGGTCCGCATGGCACCGATCAGTCTTCGTCGAGCATGTCCTCGGTCACAACGGACTCGGTGTCCGGGATACCCAGATCGGCCGCCTTGCGGTCGGCCATGGACAGCAGTCGGCGGATCCGTCCGGCCACCGCGTCCTTGGTCATGGGCGGGTCGGCGAGCTGGCCCAGCTCCTCGAGGGAGGACTGACGGTGCTGGACTCGCAGCTCACCCGCGGCCAGCAGGTGGTCCGGGACGTCTTCGGCGAGGATCTCGAGGGCGCGCTGGACACGGGCGGCCGCCGCGACGGCCGCTCTCGCGGACCTGCGGAGATTCGCGTCGTCGAAGTTGGCGAGCCGATTCGCGGTCGCCCGGACCTCTCCGCGGGAACGCCGCTCCTCCCAGATGTCCCTGGTGGCGGTGGCGCCCATCCGGGCGAGAAGGATCCCGATCGCCTCCCCGTCCCGGATCACGACCCGGTCTCCTCCGCGGACCTCGCGGGCCTTGGCGGTGACCCCGAGCCGACGCGCGGCACCCACCAGTGCCATCGCCGCCTCGGCGCCGGGCGCGGTGACCTCCAGAGCCGATGACCGGCCGGGTTTGGTCAGGGAGCCGTGCGCCAGGAACGCCCCCCGCCACGACGCCTCCGCGGCCGCGACGGATCCACCGACGACCGAGGCGGGCAGTCCCCGGACCGTCCGCCCGGCGCTGTCGACCAGGCCGAGCTGGCGGGTCAGGTCCGCACCACGGTCGATCACCCGGAGAACGAACTTCCGGGCCGGCTTCCCACCGGATCCCCCGATCGGGTGGATCTCGCAGGGAACCGAGAACAGCGAGTCCAGTTCGCCGGACAGTCGATCGGCGATCTCGCCCGAATCGACCTCCGCCTCGATCACGAGGCGGCCCGAGAGGACCTGCAGGGTGCCCGCGAACCGCAGGAGCGAGGCGATCTCCGCCTTCCTGGTCTCGGAGTTACCCACCGGGACCCTCACCAGTTCGGACTTGACCTGTGCGGTCAGTGACACGCCCTGCTCCTTCGTTCTCCGGTCATTCATCGGCCCTCCGCCGTCACCGTGGCGGCGAGCGCCCGGGCGAGCAGTGCAGGGTCATGTACTGGTCTCATCGTCCCATCCGGCGTCGTCCTGGCGATGTCCGCCACCATGACCCGCGCCCCGAGACCGGCCGCGGCGCGGTCGAGGTGCTCGCGTTCGGTCCCGCTGAGCGGCATCCGCGGATCCACGAGGATCACGTCGACGTCGACCTCGGGCGCATGCTGGCGCAGTACGTGGAGGTGCTGCTCGGCGGAGAAACCGGCGGTCTCACCCGGCTGCGGCGCCAGGTTGAGCACGAGCGTCCTGGTCGCGGCCGTGCGGGCCAGGGCTGCCGCGATCTCGGGTACCAGCACGTTGGGGATGACACTGGTGAACCACGACCCCGGCCCCAGGACCACCATGTCGGCGGACTCGATCGCCTCGACGACGCCGTCCGCCACGGGCGGGTCGGCGGGGATGAGTCGTACCCGACGCACACTGCCGGGTGTGGTGGCCACGGCGACCTGACCGATGATCGTGCGCACCACCCGGGGGTCGGCTTCCAGGCCGACGACCTCCGCGGCGATGTCGAGCGCGACCGGGGACATGGGGAGCACGCGCCCGGTCACCCCGAGGATCGAACCGACGGCCTCGAGGGCCTTGACGGGGTCCCCGAGCAGCTCCCAGTAGCCCGCGAAGATGAGGTTGCCCACGGCGTGACCCGCAAGGGCTCCGGTTCCGCCGTAGCGGTGCTGGAAGAGGTCGGTGAGCCGTTCGTGCTCGTCGTCGTCGGCTGCCAGCGCACACAGCGCCATCCGGAGGTCGCCGGGTGGCAGTATGTCCAGTTCACGGCGAAGACGGCCGGAGGAGCCGCCGTCGTCCGCCACGGTCACCACCGCGGTCACGTGGTCGGCCACCATCCGCCCGGCACGCAGCGTGGCCGACAACCCGTGACCTCCCCCGAGTGCGACGAGAGACCCCATCCGGCCGGTTCCACCGACCGTGGTCTGGCCGGTCATGAGCTCACTCTCGTCCGAGGTCACGGTGGCGCACATGGACGTCGACGGAATCGAGACCGGCCAGCCGTCCGGCCAGAGACTCGGAGATCGCGACACTCCGGTGCTTTCCACCGGTGCATCCGACCGCGATGGTCATGTACCGCTTGCCCTCTCGCCGGTAGCCGGTCATCGCGAGACCGATCATCGACACCGCGGCCCGGAGGTACTCCTCGATCGAGGGGTCTGCCAGCACGTAGTCCTGGACCGGTTTCTCGCGGCCGGTGTGCGCCTGCAGTTCGGGGATCCAGTGTGGATTGGGCAGGAACCGCATGTCGAGCAGCATGTCCACATCGACCGGGACCCCGTACTTGAAGCCGAAGGACTCGACGGTGAGGTGGAAGTCGAACCCCAGGTCGCCGAACGGCGTCTCGAGCCGGTGACGGAGGTCGTGGACGCTGAGCGAGGTGGTGTCGACGACGACGTCGGCGCGGCCGCGGATCCCCTCGAGGACCTTCCGCTCCCGTTCGATGCCGTCCATCAGCCCGTCCCCCGACTGCAGAGGATGGGATCGTCGAACGCTGTTGAACCGCTTGACCAGTTCCTCGTCCGCCGCGTCGAGGAAGAGGACCCTGGCCTGCGGACTGCCGTCGAAGCGCTGCAGGAGCTCGCTGATGTGCTCGTCGAACCCCTTGCTGCGGACGTCCGCGACGATCGCCAGCCTGCGCGGCTCCCCGTTCGACTCCTGCACACGCTCGAGCAGGTCCCCGACGAAATCCAGCGGGAGGTTGTCCACGACATACCAGCCGAACTCCTCGAGCACTTTCGACGCCGTGCCCTTGCCCGCGCCGGACATTCCGCTGATGAGGAGGAGCTCGCGCCCCTCACCGTTCCCGTCCATGGTTCACCTCGAGTTGCTCGTACCGCCATCGCCGACCGCTCGGCCCGAGTCTTCCACGTCGGCGCCCGCGCCGTCCGAACCCGGTGTGTGCGCGGGTTCCGCACCCGCAGCCGGTGTGGCCACCGCCGGGTCCTGCGATCCCAGGGTGGACCGGATCGCGGCCGCCACCCCGGGGCCGATGCCGGGAACGGCACACAGGTCGTCGATGCTCGCCGCCCGGAGCGCGGACACGGTGGGGAACGTCTCCAGCAGGGCCGCGCGACGGGAGGGACCGAGCCCGGGGACCCCGTCGAGGACCGACGTCGTCATCCGCTTGGACCTGGCTCCCCGGTGGGCCCGGATCGCGAAGCGGTGCGCCTCGTCGCGCAGTCGTTGCAGGAGGAACAAGCCCTCGCCGTGCCGGGGGAAGATGACGGGGTACTCCTCGCCGGGCAGCCAGATCTCCTCGAGACGTTTGGCGATACCGATCACCGGGACATCGTTGACCCCGAGCTCCGACAGCACCTCGGCGGCGGCCTCCACCTGGGGTCTGCCGCCGTCCACCACGAAGAGCTGGGGAGGGTAGGCGAACCGGCGGGTCGGCGTGGACCTACCGGTGCCCGCGTCGTCAGGGTCCGACTCGTCGTCGACCGGCCCGTCGGTGTCATCCGGGGTCACCGCCGGTTCCTCGTGGTGCCGCCGGAACCGTCGGCGGGTCACCTCGGCGATGCTGGCGACGTCGTCGGAGTGACCGTCGCCGGCCGCCTCACGGATGCGGTAGAGGCGGTAGTCGCTCTTGCGGGCGAGCCCGTCCTCGAACACGACCAGGGACGCCATGACGTCGGTGCCCTGGGTGTGGGAGATGTCCACGCACTCGATCCGCAGCGGCGCCGTGTCGAGTTCCAGAGTCTCCTGGATCTCCTGCAGGGCCGCCGAACGCGCGGTGAGGTCGCCGCTGCGGCGCAGTTTGTGCTGGGTCAGCGCCTCCACCGCGTTGCGGCGGACCGTCTCGGCCAGCGACCGCTTGTCGCCCCGCTGCGGGACCCGGAGCGACACCCGCGATCCACGCAGGGTGGAGAGCCAGTCGGCGAGTTCGGCCGCATCCTCGGGGAGGGCGGGTACCAGTACCTCCCGTGGTACCGCGGCGGCGAGGTCGGTGCCCGATTCGGTTGCCCCGGCCAGGTCGGCCTCTCCCCCGTAGAACTGGGCGAGGTAGTCCGAGACGACACCGGGGACCGCGAGCGCCGGGTCGAACCGACCGTCCGCATCAACTCCGTGCGCGTGTTCGACCACCCAGCCGCGTTGGCCCCGGATTCGTCCGCTGCGGACGTGGAACACCTGGACGGAGACCTCCAGTTCGTCCACCTCGACGCCCACCACATCGGCGTCGGTACCGTCGCCCAGGACCACGGCCTGTTTCTCCATGGCCCGCCTCATCGCGCCGAGGTCGTCCCGCAGCCGGGCCGCGCGTTCGAAGTCCAGTTCCTCGGACGCCTCCAGCATCCGCTTCTCGATTCGCCTCATGATGACGTCGGTCCGACCGGCGAGGAAGTCGCAGAGTTCGTCGACGATCACCCGGTGCTCGTCCGCCGACACCCGGCCGATACACGGTGCTGCGCACTTGTCGATGTAGCCGAGGAGGCAGGGGCGGCCCAGTTGGGCCTGCCGCCTGAACACCCCGGTCGTGCACGACCGCACCGGGAACACCCGTTGGAGGGTGTCGAGTGTGTCCCGGATCGCCCACGCGTGCGAATACGGGCCGAAGTAGCGGGTCCCGGCCCGGCGGGGTCCGCGGTAGACGAAGGCGCGGGGGAACTCCTCCCCCACGGTCACAGCGAGCAGCGGGTAGGTCTTGTCGTCGCGGTACCGCACGTTGAACCGGGGGTCGTACTTCTTGATCCACGTGTACTCCAGCTGGAGTGCCTCCACCTCGGTGGAGACGACGGTCCACTGCACCCCGGCGGCCGCGGTGACCATCTGCCTGGTGCGCGGGTGGAGCACGCTCAGGTCGGCGAAATACGAACCGACCCGGCTACGCAGGTTCTTGGCCTTGCCCACGTAGATGACGCGGCCGTGCTCGTCACGGAACCGGTAGACCCCCGGTTCCGTGGGGATGGAACCGGGGGCTGGCCGGTAGGTGCGCGGGTCGACCACGATGGATCAGCGGTCGGCGACGGTCTCGGGGTCGGCGGCCGAGGGCTTGTACCGGCGGACGGTCTCCCGCATGGTGCCCATGGCCCGGACCGCCTCCTGCCCGTCAACGGTGAGGATGGCCCAGATGCCGACGTGCTCGTAGGCGGGCAGTTCGAGACGTGGCCACATGCTGGACCGGGGGAACGTGATCCCCACGATGTCCTGCCAGTCCCAGAGCCGGGTTCGCAGCGGTCCGCGGACCTCGGCCCCCTGCTCGCCCACCCGCACCCTGATCCGGAGAAGGCTGCACAGGACACCCGCGAAGATCAGGCCGATCACCACGAAGGCGAGCTGGTCGGCGATCCCGATGGTGACCCCGGTGTCGTCCCGGACCAGGACGATCGCCCAGACGATGTGGACGAGGACGATCAGGATCGCCAGGGCCGTCACGGCGATCCGGAGTCGACGCGGACTGTACTCGAAATCCCAGTGCTCGAAGTCCTGGCGCTCGAAGTTCTGGCGCTCGGCGTCCGGGTGCTCGGGGCCCAGGTGCTCGGTCATACGCCCGCCCGTAGGTCGCGCAGGGTGACGGCAGCGCTGAGCGCGGCGGCGACCGCCTCCCCGCCCTTGTCCTCGGAGGCGCCCTCGTGACCGTCGCGGTCGCGGGCCTGGTCCTCGTTCTCGGTGGTGAGCACCCCGTGGGCCACCGGTGTGGCCTCGTCGAGCGCGATGCGGGTCAGACCGTCGGTCACCGAACGGCACACGTAGTCGAAGTGCGGCGTCGAGCCCCGGATGACCACTCCGAGCGCCACCACGGCGTCGTGGGACCGGGCGAGCTCCTGCGCGACCACCGGCAGCTCCACGGCACCCGTGACACGGGCGACGGAGACGACGGCACCGGAGGTCTCCGCCACCGAGAGGGCCCGGTCCATCAGTTGCGCACAGATCTCGTCGTGCCAGGTGGAGGCCACCACGCCCAGTCGCAGTCCGCGGGCGTCGGGGATCACCAACTCCGGCCTACCGGTGCCGCTCATCGCCGATCCTCTCCGTTCGTGTCCGGGTCGATCCCGTCGTCCAGACCCTCGAGCAGGTGACCCATCCGGTCCCGCTTGGTCCGCAGATACCGCAGGTTCTCCGAGGTCACCGCGGTGGGCATGGGTACCCGCGCGACCACCTCGACCCCGCCGGCACGGAGGGCGTCGGCCTTGGCGGGGTTGTTGGTCATCAGACGCACGCGCGTCACCCCGAGGTCCCGGAGCATCTGCGCGGCCAGGCTGAAGTCCCGGGCGTCGGCGGGCAGTCCGAGGTCCAGGTTCGCGTCCACGGTGTCGCGCCCGTCGTCCTGCAACTGGTAGGCGCGGAGCTTCTGGACCAGGCCGATCCCCCGGCCCTCGTGACCTCGCATGTAGAGGACCACCCCGCGACCCTCCTCACAGACGGACGCGACGGCGGCGTCGAGTTGTGGACCGCAATCGCAGCGCAGCGAATGGAAGACGTCCCCGGTGAGGCACTCCGAGTGGATGCGGACCGACACGGGCTCGTCCCCCGAGATGTCCCCGGCGACCATGGCCACGTGCTCGACACCCTGGAGCACGTCGCGGTATCCGTGGGCGGTCATCGTCCCGGCCGGGGTCGGGATACGGGCGGCCGCCTCGTGGATGACCTGCACCTCGTGGGCCCGGCGCCAGTCCTGCAGGGCCTCGATCGTGATCATCGCCAGCCCGTGCTCGTCGGCGAAGCGCCGGAGCTCGGGGGTGCGGGCCATGGTGGTCGGGTCCTGCTCGGACACGATCTCGCAGATCACGCCGGCGGGCCGTAGACCGGCGAGGCGCGAGAGGTCCACCGCCGACTCCGTATGACCCGGCCGGGTGAGCACGCCTCCGGGCCGGGCCCGGAGCGGAACCACGTGACCGGGCCGGGTGAAGTCCCCCGGCACGGCCTCGGTGGAGGCCAGCAGCCGAGCGGTCCGCGCCCGGTCGGCGGCCGAGATGCCGGTGGAGACACCGGTGCGGGCGTCCACGGTCACCGTGTAGGCGGTGTCGTGCCGGTCCTCGTTGATCGCCCGCATCGGCGGAAGATCCAGGCGGAGGCAGTCCTCGGCCTCGAGCGCGACGCACACGTATCCCGACGAGTAGCGCACGAGGAAGCCCATGAGCTCGGGGGTCGCGAGTTCGGCGGCGAAGATCAGGTCGCCCTCGTTCTCCCGGTCCTCGCTGTCCACCACGACCACTGCTCGTCCCGCCGCGATGTCGGCGATGGCGCGGTCGATGCCGTCGAAGGTGGTCACTGCTGCGGGTTCTCCTCGGTACTCATCAAACCCGGGCGTCGGCCGCGGGCACGGCCACAAGTATGGCGCATCCGGTCAGTGGGACCGGCCACCGCGTCCGCCGAGGAGGCGCTCCACGTACTTGGCCAGGACATCGACCTCGAGGTTGACCGCGTCCCCCGGGGTCAACCCGCCCAGGATCGTGTCGGAGAGGGTGGTGGGGATGAGCGAGACCTCGAACCACGGTTCGGGCTCGTCCACCACGCTGACCGCCGACACCGTGAGGGAGGTGCCGGACACCGTGATGGAGCCCTTCTCCACGACGTAGCGGGCCAGGCCCACCGGCAACGAGATGCGCACCACGTGCCACTGGTCGTGCTCCGTCCTGCTGATCATGGCGCCGGTGCCGTCGACGTGGCCCTGGACGATGTGACCACCGAACCGCGCGTCCGCCCTCATCGCCCGCTCCAGGTTCACCCGATCCCCGGGACCCAGCGCACCCAGTGCGGTGCGGTCGAGGGTCTCGGCCATGACGTCGGCGTCGAAGCCCTCGCCGGCGGTGAACTCCGTGACGGTGAGGCAGACGCCGTTGACGGAGATCGAATCGCCGTGACCGGCGTCGGATGTGACGAGTGGCCCGCGGATCCGCAGCCGCGCGGAGTCCCCGACCGTCTCGACCGATTCCAGCGTGCCGAGCTCCTCGACTATCCCGGTGAACATCAGCGTGGTCCTCTCGTAGGTGCGGTCATGGGTGGTCGTGTGGTCATGCGGAGGTAGACGTCGTGGCCCAGGGAAGCGGCCTCGCGCACCTCGAAGCCGTGGGCCGCGGCGAGGGTATTGACCCCCGCCTCCTCCACCGCGGATCTACCGGCTCCCAGGACCATCGGAGCGAGGTAGGCCTCGACCTCGTCGACGAGCCCGGCTGCGAGGAACGCCCCGGCCAGTCGGGGTCCGCCCTCGACCAGGACGTGTTGGACGTCGCCGAGCAGTGCGAGCGCCTCCGCGGGGTCGCGGGTGGCCAGATGCCGGAACCTCCCGTCGGTGCCGCGGACGGCTGCGTCCGGGGGCACCGCGGTCAGCCCCATCACCGCCCGGAGTGGTTGCCGCCGGGTGCGCGACCCGTCGTCCGACCGGGCGGTGAGCGAGGGGTCGTCGGCCGTGCGGGTCCCCGATCCGACGACGACGACGTCGATCTCCTGCCGTCGGCCGTGGACGTGGTGTCGCGATTCGGGCCCGGTGATCCATCTGCTGGTGCCGTCGGCCGCGGCCACCCTGCCGTCCAGTGTGGCCGCGTACTTCCAGGTGACGTAGGGCCGGCCCGAGCGCTGTCGGTGCAGCCACGCCCTGAGCGGTCCCTCCTCGGCGGCGGCGACCTCGTCGTCGTCGGCCCTGGCCACATCCACCCCGGCGCGCCGCAACGTCTCCGACCCTCCGGCGGCGACGGGGTTCGGATCCCCCACGGCGTAGACCACCCGGGCCACGCCCGCGGCGAGGGCCCGCTCGGAACAGGGGCCCGTCCTGCCCTGGTGATCACAGGGCTCGAGGCTCACCAGGAGCGTGCCGCCCCGGGCCCGCTCCCCCGCCTCGTCGAGAGCGACGACCTCGGCGTGCCGACCACCGGGTGCCTCGGTGGCCCCCCGTCCGACCACGTCACCAGCGGGGTCGAGTACCACGGCGCCCACCGGCGGGTTGGGGGTGGAGACCCCGAGCGCGGACCGTGACAGCGTGATGGCGTCGGCGAGGGCCCCCCGCTCGCGTAGGCGCCGCCGACCTGCGTCGGAGCGGTCGGTCATGGTCACGCCCGTGCGTCCGAGGCCCCCGCGCGCAGGGACTCGATCATGGCGTCGGGGTCGGGCGCACCATAGACGGCGGAACCGGCGACGAAGACGTCGCAGCCGGCGGCGGCGGATGCCCCGATCGTGCGGGAGTCGATGCCGCCGTCGATCTGGATGAGGACGTCGAGCCCGCGGCGGTCGATCTCCGCCCGTAGCGTGCGGACCTTGTCGAGCACCTCCGGCATGAACGACTGGCCACCGAACCCTGGCTCGACGCTCATCACCAGGACCAGATCCACGTGCTCGAGCAGGTCGAGGTACGGCTCCACGGCCGTACCCGGCTTGATGGAGATGCCGGCCCTGCACCCCTTCGAGTGCAGCAGGTCCGCGACGGCCTTCGGGTCGTCGGTGGCCTCCACGTGGAAGGTCACGTTGGCCGCACCCGCGTCGACGTAGTCGCCCACCCAGCGCAGCGGGTCCTCGATCATCAGGTGACAGTCCATCGGCTTGTCCGTGACCTTGCCGACCGCGGCCGCCACCGGTGCACCGAAGGACAGGTTGGGGACGAAGTGGCCGTCCATCACGTCGACGTGGATCCAGTCGGCGGCGGGGATCCGCTCGATCTCGCGGTCGAGTCGGGCGAAGTCGGCGGACAGGATCGACGGCGCGATGAGCGGCTGGTACGACATGTCGACCAGTCTAGGCGGGCCGGCTTCGGTCCCGAACCCTCACGAGGGGTGCGGGGCCGAACTCAGCTCCCGGCGGAGCGATTCCGAAGCACGCTCGGCCTCGAATCCGGTGAACTGCCCTTCTGCTGTCGGACAGGGCCGAGTCCGTCGAGGTGTCCTGCCACGTATCTCGCGTCGCGAACGACTCCGTGGATCATTGACGAGGCGAGGGAGTACTGGAACAACTCGCCGAGGAAGTACAGGCCATCCTGCGAGGTGCAGACACCACGCTTCTGCACTGGCAGATCGTCCGTCCCGAAGACTGGCAGGTCGATCCAGGAGCGGTCCGGCCGGTAGCCGGTGCACCAGACCACGCTCGCGACAGGGAGCGTGTGGCCGTCCTCGAGGACGGGTTGCCCGTCTCGGACCCCGGTGACCCGAGGGACCCGGTGCACGCCGGCGGCGTCGAGGTCCGCGGTCTTGACCCGGATCAGGGGCCCGCTGTGAGAGAGGACCTGGGCCCGGGCACGTCGCCCCATCGGCGTGCTCGTCGTGAGGACATGGGTAAACGCGGCGAAGACCACCCTGCTGAACATCCGGGAGGACGGACGCTCGATGCTGAAGGGGATCTGCCCCGGGTGCCGGCCCGACAGGTGCACCTGGTGGGTCTCCGATAGTACCAAGGCGATGTCCGCTCCGGAATTGCCCGCACCCACCACCAGAACATCTCCGTCTGGGATTCGGTCTGCGTTGCGGTAATCGCACGAGTGCAACTGCGCGATTCCCGGGTCGAGGTGGGAAGCGAAGACCGGTGTCCGGGGTAGACGGTCGAAGCCGGCGGCCACGATGACGTTGTCCGCCAGCAGCCGGCCGGCATCTGTTTCCACGACGTACCCAGGGTCGTTCTGCGCGAGGCGTCGGACTCGAGTGCTCGTGCGGATCGGGAGGTCGTGCTCCGCGGCGTAGCTCTCGAGGTAGTCGGAGAACTCCTCGCGAGTCGGGAACGACCAGGGGGAGCCCGGGAATCGGGTGCCTGGTAGCGCGTCGTAACGCGCGGGGGTGAAGAGCCGCAGGGAATCCCAACGCCGGCGCCAGGAGTCCCCGACACGGTCGTTCTCATCGAGGATGACGAATGAGCGGCCCTGCAGAGAAAGGTGGAAACCGACGGCGAGGCCGGCCTGTCCGGCTCCGATGACGACTGTGTCGACTGTCTCGGTGACCATGACTCCTCCTGCGGAGTAACTTTGGTCCGAAGTAGCTTCGGATTAAGTTAGTATAGGCCCGTGACATCAGAGGTCAAGAGGCGAAAGTACACATCTGAAGTCCGCGCGGCGCAGGCGGATGCGACCCGTGCTGCGGTACTGATCGCCGCTCGAGAGCTGTTCACCTCTGAGGGATACGGCTGTCCGATCGCCCGGATCGCCGAGCGCGCCGGCGTCGCCGTCGACACCGTCTACGCGAGCGTCGGGCGCAAACCCGTGCTCGTCCTGGCGGTGATCGACATGGTGCTGGGCGATGCCGACCGACCTGTTCCCGCTGAGGAGCGTGAGTACGTGCAGCGAATCCGGGCGGCGCATGGAGCGCAGGCGAAGATCGCGATCTACGCGCGCGCTCTCGCAGACCTCCTCCCAGAGGTGGCACCGCTGCAGGAGGCGTTGCGCGATGCGGGTCGTTCGGATCCCGGGTGTGCCGAGGTCTGGCAGCGACTCCAGGACCGCAGGGCGGGCAACATGCTGCTGTTCGCGCAGGACCTACGGGCCACCGGCGAACTCCGCCGCGATCTGGGAGACCGTGAGGTCGCCGACATCGTGTGGTCGACCAACGCCCCCGAGTACTTCTCGCTCCTGTCCCGCCGGGGCTGGACCCCGGAGCGGATCGGCGAGCACCTCGCCGATATGTGGGCGCGCACGCTGACGGAGCCGGCTGCTCGACCACCCGGTGAACAGGGGCGTGACCGGGGCGCGAAGGCCTGAACGACGCATGTGCCGGGACACCTGTTCTCGGTCCTCCCGTCCCGGGTGAGCACGGCCTGTGGGTTCCGGGGACGTGGTCCGGTCCCGCTCGGGGTCAGGCGGCCGGGCCCACGACCGAGGTGCAGAACGCGAGCTGATCGGCCACGATGCGCTCGAAGAACGGGTCGACGTAGGGATCGAAGTGCTCGCACGGGTATTCCAGGTACCGCCCTCGCGGCATCCGCTCCGCCGCCGCACGCGCGGTCGCAGCCGGCGTGATGGCATCCCGGGTGGCGATCTGCACCAGCGCGGGGCAAGCGATCCGCCGCGCGTGCCGGATCGGCGAGTACAAGCCGATCCGGATGAGGATCCGCGCCGCGACGTACTCGGGGAAGTCGCCACGCCGCAGTCCCGAGTCGGCCACCAGGCGGTCCACAGCGGGATCCGCGTCGGGACTCGTCATCGCCCCAGGCTGCCCCGGCCTCCCGACCAGCGGCACGTACCGGGGTTCCCGGCGGCGGACCGCGCGCCAGAGGTCGCCGAGGATCGCCGGCGTGAGCCTGATCGCCGCGCGTACCCCCGTCGCCCGGACCGCGGCCGGCCCGCTCACGTGCGGCACCTGGGCGACGACGCCCGCCAACCGCTCTCCGGTTCCGGCGAGGGTGATGACGTGGCCGCCCGAGAACGACGTCCCCCAGGCGATGACGCGGTCCGTATCGACGCCGGGGAGTGACCGGGTGAAGGCGAGTGCGGACCGCCAGTCGTCGAGTTGGCGGCCGATGTCGAGGAGCTGGCGGGGCTGCCCCTCGCTGGCCCCGAAGTGGCGATAGTCGAAGACCACCACGACGAAGCCGGCGTCCCGGAACCTCTCGGCGTAGGCGGGTAGCCGGAGGTCGCGGATGCACCCGAGGCCGTGCGCCATGACGATCGCCGGTGCGGGGATCGCGCCGGCGCCTGCTGACGTCTCGGGGCGGTAGACCCACGCCGCGCACTCGACTCCACCGGACCGGAAGGTCGCGTCCGCCCGTCCCTGTGCCTTTCCTGATGACGCCATGGGTGGTCAGTCCTCTCGTGACGGTGGCGTGGGGCAGTCCCGGTGTCGGCGCAGCACGGCCATGAACATCGCGTCGGTGCCGTGCCGGTGCGGCCAGAGCTGCACCCACGGTCCGTCACCGAGTCCCTCGGTGGAGACCCCCCGGATCCCCTCGAGGATCTCGCGTACATCGAGCAGGTCGACATCGTCGCGTCGGTCCGCCTCTCGGATCATGGACACCGTCTCCGACAGGTGTGGGGAGCACGTCGCGTAGAGCACCACTCCCCCGGGTCGGACCAGCCGCAGCGCGGACTCCAGGAGCTCGCGTTGCAACACCACCAGGCCCGGGATGTCGGCGGCGGTCTTGCGCCACCGGGCTTCGGGGCGACGGCGAAGTGCGCCGAGACCCGAACACGGGGCGTCGAGGAGGACACGATCGAACCCCGGCTCCAGACCGGGATCCCGGCCGTCCGCGGTGTGCACGGTCACCGGCAGGTCCCGGGTGGCCTCCCGCACGAGATCGGCGCGGTGTTCCGATACCTCGACGCCGGTCACGGTCGCGCCCTCGATCTCCGCCAACGCACCCAGCATGACGGCCTTGCCACCGGGCCCGGCGCACAGGTCCAGCCACCGGCCGCCGTCCTCGCCGACGAGCGGTGCACGGGATGCGGCCACCGCGACGACCTGGCTGCCCTCGTCCTGCACGATGGCGAGGCGGTCCCGGACGGCCTCCATCGTTCCGGGGTCTCCCGAGTCGAGATGGACCGCGTAGGGCGACACGGTCCCCTCGGTGCCGCCGGTCACCAGTGCGAGTTCCTCCGCCGAGATGGCGCCGGGCAGAGCCGCCAGGTGCACCTTGGGCCGGGCGTCATCCGCGGCCAGCAGGGCGGGGAGCTCGGCTGCGTTCGCCCCGAGGGACTCCGCGAACGCACGGGCGATCCACTCCGGGTGTGCGGTGCCCACGGCGAGCCGCGCGACGGGGTCCGTCACGTCCTTCCGCAGGACCGCAACCCACCCGTCGAGGTCCTGTGCGGCCACCTTGCGCAGGACCGCGTTGACGAACGCCCCGGCCCGGCCCAGGCCCTGCGTCCGGGCCGCCTCCACGCTCGTGTCGACAGCCGCATGCGCCCCGATCCGGGTGAACAGCAGCTGGTAGGCACCCAGCCGCACGAGGTCCAGGACCGGCGGGTCGATCTCCTCGACCGGGCGGCCGGCGGCCTCCGCGATGATCCGGTCCAGCAACCCCTGCGCGCGAAGTGTGCCGTAGGTGAGCTCGGTGGCCAGCGCCGCGTCCCGGGTATCGAGCCGCGCCTTCGTGAGCTCGGACGGGAGCAGGAGGTTCGCGTACGCCGCCCGCTCGCGTACGGCCGTCATCACGGCAAGGGCGACCGCCCTGGCATCGGGTCGGGTCCGCTGAGGTGCGGGCCGGTCTCGTTGGCGGTTGGCGGAGCGGGTCGTTCCCTGCCGTCCACTACCCTGCTTGCCTGCGCGCGACTGGTGACCACCGTGACCACCGTGATTACCGTGCCCGCCGCCGCGGGGCTTGCCGCCGCCTCCCGGGCCCTGGCCCCGTCCGCCTTCGGCACTCATGCGAACTCCGCTCCGCCGTCGAGCCGCGCCCCGCGTGCCCAGTCGACCGCGTTCATCATCTTCTTCCCCGGTGGCTGGAGAGTCTCCACCATGATCGGCGACGTCGACGTGCCGACGAGGAAGGAGCGTTTGTCCCACTGGATCCGCCCGGGCGCCAGGGTCGGTGCCCCCTCACCGGCCGGCATCGCGGAACCGATCTTGACGCGTTCGCCATCGAGGGTCGTCCATGCCCCAGGGGCCGGGGTGACCGATCGGATGTGCCGGTCCACCGCCAGTGCCGGGTCTGCCCACCGCACGCGCGCGTCGTCGACGGTGATCTTGCCCGCATGGGAGATCCCGTCCGTCGGCTGCGGGACCGCGCGGGCTTCTCCGCTCTCCAGGGCGTCGAGTGTGGCCACGAGCAGTCCCGCACCGGACTCGGACAGCCGACCGAGCAGGTCACCGGCGGTGTCCCGTGGTCGGATGGTCTCGGTCATCGTGCCCAGGACCGGGCCGGTGTCCATCCCCTCGTCGAGGTGGAAGGTGGTGGCGCCGGTCACTTCGTCCCCGGCCTCGATGGCAGCGTTGACGGGAGCGGCGCCCCGCCACGCCGGCAACAGTGAGAAGTGCAGGTTCACCCACCCGTGTGCGGGGATGTCCAGGACGGGGCGCGGCACCAGGTGCCCGTAGGCCACCACGGGGACCGCGTCGGGTGCGAGTTCGCGGAGTCGCTCGGCGAACTGCGGGTCGCGTGCGTTCGGCGGGGTCAGTACCTCGATGCCCGCCGCGTCCGCAGCCGCGGCCACCGGACTCCGGGACAGACTACGACCGCGGCCGGTACGGGCATCGGGACGCGAGACGACCGCCACCACGTCGTGTCGGCCACCGGTCAGGAGTGCGTCCAGTGAGGGAACAGCGGCCTCGGGGGTTCCGGCGAAGACGAGTCGCACGCGTCACCTCACCGCCATCGCGTCGGCGAGCCGGTCGTAGACGATCCCGGCGCTGATGGCGTCGCTACCGAACCACCCGGACGCCCGGATCTCGGCCATCGCGGAGCGTCGCCGGTCAGGGACGAGACGTTGGAGGAACAGGACCCCGTCGAGGTGGTCGGTCTCGTGCTGCACGGCGCGCGCGAGGATTCCCTCGGCCTCGAAGCTCACGGGTTCACCGTGCACGTCGACACCGCGGGCCACGACACGCGCGTAGCGCTCGGTGGGTTCGGAGATCCCGGGGATCGAGAGACAACCCTCGTTGACGTGCGTCTTCTCGTCGCCGATCGGTTCCCAAGCCGGATTGATCAGGTGGCCCTCGCGACCTCCACAGGTGTAGACGAACGCCCTGGTGGACACACCGATCTGTGGGGCGGCCAACCCTGCCCCGTCCTCGTGGCGAACTGTGTCCATGAGGTCGGCCACGGTGCGCGCCAACCTCTCGTCGAACGAGGTGACGGGATCGGTCGGGGTCCTCAGGACGGGATCCCCGAAGAGCCGGAGGGGGTGGACGGCCATGCGGATCTGAACTCCTCGCGGACGGGGATACGGTAAACGCCCATTCTATGGGTACTGCGGGCGGTCCACCGCACGGGCCGGTCAGCCGATGTGGACCGGATCGAGTCGGACCCGGACCGGGTCCGCGTTACGCCGACCCGACCGCGCCACCACGACCGCCCGGAGTTCCGTGGACACCTCCCCGAGGAGCGGCGGTGGAACGCGGAGCAACACCCGCTCGGGGTCCTCGATGCCGTCGTGGCCGGGCAGTTCCTCCCCCGGGGGGAGGTCCACCGGGCCGAGCACCTCGACCTCGTCCGGGATCCTGAGCTCGGCGAGGATGTCGGCCAGGGCCGAGGCCGGACCGTCCACCGCCACCATGTGGACGGCGGGCGGGAATCCCACCTCGGCGCGGTCTGCGAGTTCGCGCTCGGCCCAGCCCTGCGGATCCCACCGTACGAGCGCCTGTGAGACCGGGGACCCGGAGTCGGCGGACAGGAAGACCCGGCCGCCGTCCGCGGCCGGCCGGACCAGTGAGGCGGCGCCGATCCAGTGCCGCAGGGCGTTCTGTACCGCCCGCAGGTCCGGGCGCCCCAGCAGAGCCCACGAGTCGAGGAGAAGCGCCGCACCGTACCCGCCCTCGGCCACGGGTTCCGCCCCGGGAGTGGACACGATGATGGCGGGGCTGGCGGGGACCGCGTCGAGGATCTCGCCTCCCCCGCTCGTCCGCACCCTCACCCCGGGGAACATCCGGCCGAGCTCCTCGGCGGTTCGACCGGCGCCCACGACACCCGCGCGGAGGGCGCGGGACCCGCAGGCCACGCAACGGAACGCCGGCTCGGGGGCGCCGCACCAGCCGCAGGCCAGATCGACGGGCCCGTACACCGCGTCCATCCGCCCCGCGCGGAGCGGGCCGTTGCAGCGTCGACACCGGGCCGGGGCACGGCACGATCCACACAGGAGTGTCGGGATGTATCCCTTCCTCGGGACCTGGACGAGCACCGGGGCGTCCACGTCGATCGCCTCACGGGCCATCGTGACCGCCACGGCGGGCAACCGTGTCCGTCCACCGGCCACATCACGGGCCTGGGTCGGATCCGCGTCGGTGAACGCGACGACGCGCGGTGCGAGCTCGCGGACGAGACCGGGTTCGGGCCGGATCTCGTGGGCCCAGCCGGACCGTACGTACTCGGCCACCTCAGGGGTCCGATCCACCGAGGTCAGTAGTAGCGGGGTGCTCTCCAGCACCGAGCGTTGTGCGGCGACCTCCCTGGTGTGTGGATAGGGGGCGCGGGGTTCCACGAAGGAGTCGTCGCCGTCGTCGTGGAGCACGATCAGGCCGGCTTCCGGAAGTGGGGCGAACACGGCGCTGCGGGTCCCCACCACGATCCGTGCATGACCGCGGACGGCCCGCAGCCACCGTCGGTACCGCGCGGAGGGGCCGATCCCTGCGGACAGGTCGGCCACCAGGTCCCGCCCCGCGGCACCCCCGCCCACGATCTGCCGGCACTCCTCGGTCAGCCGGTCGACGTCCCGCTGGTCCGGGACGATCAGCAATACCTGTAGTCCCCGCCGCCTGACCGAGTCCGCCAGTGCGGCGAGTGCCTGCGCCCAGTCCCGGCCGGGAGGGACGGTCCAGACGGCCCGCGCCGGGACGCCCCCGGTGGCCGCGTCCAGGAACCGGGCCACCATCGGGTGGTCGGCCCAGCCGGCCGGGATCTCGACCGGCCCCGCGGTCACACCCAGCGGGGGTTCCCGGTCGGGTACCGACTTCTCGGCCGCCGCGTGCCGCGGGGGGATCGCCAGGCGGAGGACGTCCGAGCGCATGCCCACCCACCGTCTGGCCACGACGTCGACCAGGCGGAGCAACTCCGGTGTGAGAACGGGCTCCGGCGAGACGACACGCTCCAGCCATGCGAGCTCCCCGCGGTGATCCGTCTCGTCAGAGCGCTCGATGAGGAACCCGTCGACCAAACGGCCGGCGAACCGCACGCGGACCCGGGTGCCGGGGATCGCCTGATCAGCAAGGGACTCCGGTACCTGGTAGTCGAACTCCCGGTCCAGATGCGGGACCCCGAGCAGCGGCAGGACCCGGGCCACGGGGGCATCAGCCGCCGCGACCCGGGCCGCTGGGCGCGTCGTGGTCACGGCATCAGATTCTCGCACCCCGCTACGACAACGGGGGACGGTCGTCAGTGTCCGACGGCCCGCTTGAGTTCGTCGACGCGGTCGGTCTTCTCCCACGGTAGATCCAGGTCCGTCCGGCCGAAGTGACCGTACGCTGCCGTCTCGGCGTAGATCGGGCGCTTGAGGTCCAGGTCGCGGATGATCGCGCCGGGCCGGAGGTCGAACACCGTGGTGACGGCCTCCTGCAGGACCGCGATGTCGACCTTCTCGGTCCCGAACGCCTCGACGAACAGCCCGACCGGGGCGGCCTTGCCGATCGCGTAGGCGACCTGGACCTCGACCCGATCGGCCAGTCCCGCGGCGACGATGTTCTTGGCCACCCACCGCATGGCGTACGCAGCGGAGCGGTCGACCTTGGACGGGTCCTTGCCGGAGAACGCACCGCCACCGTGACGGGCCATCCCGCCGTAGGTGTCCACGATGATCTTGCGACCGGTCAGGCCGGCGTCGCCCATCGGGCCGCCCAGCACGAACCGACCCGTCGGGTTGACCAGGAGGCGGAAGTCCGTCGTCTCGATGTCACCGGCGGCCTCGGCCAGGACGGGCCCGATGACGTGCTCGGTGAGGTCGTCGCGCAGCGTGGTCTCCAGATCGATCTCGGGCGCGTGCTGCGTGGAGATGACGATCGTGTCCAGGCGTACCGCACGGTCGCCGTCGTACTCGATGGTGACCTGGGTCTTGCCGTCCGGACGCAGGTAGGCCAACGTGCCGTCCTTGCGCACCTGCGTCAGACGCCGCGAGAGACGGTGCGCCAGGGCGATGGGCAACGGCATGAGCTCCGGGGTGTCCGAGCACGCGTAGCCGAACATCAGTCCCTGGTCGCCGGCGCCCTGACGGGCGATCGCGTCCTCGACCGGGTCGGTGGAGGTGCGTGCCTCGTGCGAGGTGTCCACACCCTGGGCGATCTCCGGGGACTGCTGTCCGATCGAGATCGAGACGCCACAGGAGACACCGTCGAAGCCCTTCTCGGAGGAGTCGTAGCCGATCTCCACGATCTTCTCGCGGATCAACTGCGGGATCTCCACGTAGCCGCTCGTCTTGACCTCACCGGCCACGTGCACCATCCCGGTGGTCACCATGGTCTCCACCGCGACACGGGCTTCCGGGTCCTGCGTCAGCATCGCGTCCAGGATGGAGTCCGAGATCGCGTCACAGATCTTGTCCGGATGTCCCTCGGTCACGGACTCGCTGGTGAACAGCCGACGTGCCTGAGTCACAGTGGTTCTCTCTTCCTGGTGGGAGCGCGTGTGATCGGTCGATCTCGTGAGAACAGACTAGTCGGTGCGGTACGTGGCGGTCCGCGCGGATGGCGGGGTGGCCATCGACACCACGGAGTCGAGGATGCGGCCGGCCAGGAGATCCTTGCTCACCCTGTCCACCGATACCTCCCCGCCGGCGGCGTCGAGGATCCACCCACCGTTGACGTCCTCGCCGAAGGTGGTGCCGCGCCCGACCTCGTTGACCACGAGGAGGTCGCATCCCTTGCGGGCGAGCTTCGCCCGGCCGTGCTCGAGAACGGATCCCGTGGAGTCGCCGGTCTCGGCGGCGAACCCCACCAGGACGCAGTCGGCGGGGATGTCCCCGGACCCGCGGGCCGCGACGAGCTCGGCGAGGATGTCCGGGTTGCGTTCCAGACGGATCTCCGCGGGCTCGGACCCGCTGCCCTTCTTGAGTTTGGAGGACGAGACGTCGGTCGGGCGGAAATCGGCCACCGCCGCGGCCTTGATCACCACGTCCGCATGGGCTGCTTCGACGAAGGTGGCCGCGCGCAGGTCCAGGGCGGAATCGATGTGGATCGCATGCACGGCCGCCGGCACGGGCAGCTCGGACGAGGTCACCAGTGTGACCTCCGCTCCCCTGGCCGCAGCGACCGCGGCGATGGCGTGTCCCTGTTTGCCGGAACTGCGGTTGCCCAGGAAGCGAACCGGATCGATCTCCTCGCGGGTGCCGCCGGAGGTCACCACGACCCGTTTCCCGGCGAGATCCCAGGGAAGCCGACCGCCGTCCAGCAGGAGCACCGCGAGACGGGCGATATCGGCGGGTTCGGGCAGTCGACCCGCACCGGTGTCGGCTCCGGTCAGCCGACCCGACGCCGGCGGCATCACGTGGACGCCGTCGCCCCGGAGGGTGTCGACGTTGCGCCTGGTGGCCGGGTGCTCCCACATCTCGGTGTGCATCGCCGGGGCGAGCAGGACGGGGCAGCGTGCGGTCAACAGCGTCGAGGTGAGCAGGTCGTCGGCCCGCCCGGAGGCCACCCGTGCGAGCAGGTCGGCGGTCGCGGGGGCGACCACGACGAGGTCCGCCCGCTGCCCGAGGGCGACGTGGCGGACCGACGGCACGTCCGAGAACACCCCGGTGGAGACCGGGTTCCCGGACAGTGCCTCGAAGGTGGCGGATCCGACGAACCGGAGGGCCGCCTCGGTGGGGACGACGTCGACGTGGCAACCCGACTCGGTGAGGAGCCTGATCAGGCCACAGGTCTTGTAGGCGGCGATCCCGCCGCCGACCCCGACGACGACGCGCTTTCCGCGCATATCGCCCCCGGTGGGGGTCACTCTCCCTCGGCGCAGTCGAGCAGATCGGAATGGAGCTCGCGCAGCGCGATGGTCAGTGGCTTCTCGTGCAGCCCCGGGTCGACCAGCGGGCCGACGTACTCGAGGATGCCCTCCTCGATCTGGTTGTAGTACGAGTTGATCTGCCGGGCGCGCTTGGCGGCGAAGATCACGAGCGCGTACTTGGAGGACGCCCGCTCGAGGAGCTCGTCGATCGGCGGGTTGGTGATGCCGATCGGGGTGTCGTACAACGGGGCTGCCGCTGCGGCTTCGATGGTGGCCACTATGGGTTCTCCTCTGGGTACAGCCTGGGTGGTGCTCTTGCGTCGGGCTTTCGGCGTCAGTCTTGGCCGACCAGCAATGATACCAACTCATCGACCGCGACCTCGAGTTCGTCGTTGACGACGACCTCGTCGAACTCCTCTCGGGCGTCCATCTCGACCTTCGCGGTCTCGAGCCTGCGGGCGACGACCTCGTGCGGTTCGGTGCCCCGACCGCGGAGGCGCACCTCGAGTTCCTCCCACGAGGGTGGGGACAGGAACACGGTCCGTCCCTCGGGTATGGACTCACGAATCTGACGTACTCCGGCGAGGTCGACCTCGATGAGGACCGGTCGACCCTCCGACAGAGCGCGCCGGACCGGTTCGGCCGGGGTCCCCGAGAGCTGGAGGCCCCGGTGGATCTCGGCCCACTCGAGCATCCGACCCTGGTCGACCGCCTGACGGAAGTCCTCGGTGCTGACGAAGTAGTAGTCACGTCCGTCGACCTCCCCGGGACGCGGGTCCCGGGTGGTCATGGAGACGCTGAAGTAGAGATTGGGGACGCGGTCACGCAGACGTGCCACGACGGTTGATTTGCCGACGGCGGAGGGGCCGGCCAAGACGATCAGCCGGCCCCTCTTCGCCGTCGCTTCCGGGGATGAGACCCCGGACGACGGTGTGTTCATGCGTCGATCAGTCGACCGTGAAGTCGAACCGCTCGAGCAGTGCGCGGCGCTGGCGGTCTCCGAGACCACGCAGGCGGCGCGTCGGTGCGATCTCAAGCTCGGTCATGATCTCCTGAGCCTTGACCTTACCGACCTTGGGCAGTGCCTCGAGCAGCGCCGAGACCTTCATCTTGCCGAGGATCTCGTCGTTCTCTGCATCCTTGAGCACCTGCTTGAGGTCGGTGCCACCACGCTTCAGGCGCTCCTTGAGCTCAGCCCGGGCGCGACGGGCGGCAGCCGCCTTCTCCAGAGCAGCGGCACGCTGCTCATCGGTCAACTGGGGAAGGGCCACAATTCCTCCGTCTCGTTCGTGTGTGTCTCATGACTCACGCGGGTGTCCACCGTAGGACATCCACGTGTGGTGTGCGGTGACCGGCCCCGGCGCGTCCGCGGGCTGCGGCTCGTGCCGGGAGCGGGCGCTCCCTCGTGCTCACCGTACCCGGGCGATTCCGTCCCCCTCCCGGGAGACAGGCACGGCGTCGGGCCTGATGACCTCAGCAACAGTACGCGGCCGAGGGGCCTCGTCGTTGCGCGGGGCCCGGCGTGGCACCCCGCCTGAACTGCGGATTGACGTGTGAGGTGAGGAGAAGACTAACGCCGGCCGTGCCGAGCCGCTAACCGAACCGCCCGAAATGTCGCGACTGGGTCAGGGCATCGGGCCCCGCGACGTGACCCCTGTGACTCCAGCCATCCGCTGGGGCGCCTGACCGTTCAGGCGGCCCCCACGAACCGGTAGGTCTCGGCCAGGTCGCGGACCACCGCACGCATCGCGTCGACGTCCGGACCGGCCCGCAGGACGTGCCGGGACACGTTGACGAGCGTGTGCGGTAGCGCGGATCCGGCGATCCGCCGGACGTCCGCGAGGGTCCCGCCCTGCTCCCCCACCCCCGGCATGAGTACCGGTCCGGAGAGTGCGTCCAGTCGCGGCGGGTCGGCGACGGTCGCGCCGACGACGACACCGAACGACCCCGGTGTGCCGGACGCGGACGCGGCGTTCCGGCGGCCCACCTCGTCCACGACCGACTGGGCGACCGTTCCGGTGGGCCCGGTGGCCCCCTGCAGCCCTCCCGCCTCAGGGTTGGAGGTGCGGGCCAACACGAACAACCCACGGCCGTTGGCCGACGCGGTGTCGAAGGCCGCCTCCAAGGACCCCACCCCGAGGTACGGCGACACCGTCAGCGCGTCGCAGGCCAGTGGGGAGTCCGCGCCCAACCACGCGCGGGCGTACCCGGCCATGGTGGAACCGATGTCCCCACGCTTGGCGTCCGCGATCGACAGGGCACCCGACCCGGTGATCGACCTCAGGACCTCCTCGAGGACCGCGATACCCGCGGAGCCGTGTTCCTCGAAGAACGCCACCTGGGGCTTGACCGCCGGCACGAGATCCCCGAACGCCTCCAGGGCCCGACGGGAGAACTCGCGGACCCCCGCCGCGTCCACCCCGAGCCCCCAGGCCTCGAGGAGGACCGGGTGGGGGTCGATCCCCACGCAGAGGTTCCCGCGTGCGGCGACGGCGGAGTGGAGCCGCGCGCCGAACGGGGCTCGGGGCGTGCCCTCGGTCATCGGACGGAGAACCCGCTGTGCAGCTCCTGTAGGGGGCTGACGGTGACGTCGCCGCGACGGATGGCCTCGATGCCGTGGACCGCCGCGGTCGCGCCCTGCACGGTGGTGATACACGGGACCCGCCGGGTGATCGCCGCCGAACGGATCTCGTGTCCGTCGGCCCTGGTCCCCCCCGTGGAGGACGCGATGTTCAGGATCAGGTCGACCTCGTCGGCGTTGATCCGGTCGACGATCGTCTGGACCGGAGCGCCCTGCTGGTCGACCGGCCCACCTCCGGTCTCGGTCAGCTTCGCCACGGTCTCACACGCGATCCCGTAACGCCGGAGCATGAGCGCGGTGCCCTCGGTGGCCAGAACCGTGAACCCGAGTGCGGCGAGGCGTTGTGCGGGGAACACCATCGAGCGCTTGTCCCGGTTCGCGACCGACACGAACACGGTCCCGGACGTCGGCAGCACCCCCTCGGCCGCGAGCTGGCCCTTGGCGAAGGCGACGGCGAAGTTGGGGCCGATGCCCATGACCTCGCCGGTCGACTTCATCTCCGGGCTCAGCAGCGAGTCGACCGGGTTGCCCTCGGGGGTGCGGAAGCGGTTGAACGGGAGGACCGCCTCCTTGACCGCGACGGGAGCGTCCGCCGGGAGTGACCCGCCGTCCCTGTCCGAAGGGAGGAGACCCTCGGCCTTCAACTCGGCGATGGTCTCACCCATCATGATGCGGGCGCACGCCTTGGCGAGGTGCACACCGGTGGCCTTGGAGACGAACGGCACGGTTCGACTGGCGCGGGGGTTCGCCTCGAGTACGTACAGGACGTCGTCCTTGATCGCGTACTGGACGTTCATCAGTCCCTTGACGCCGATACCGAACGCCAGTGCCTCACTGGAACGGCGGACGCGGTCGATGTCGTCCTGACCCAGGGTGATGGGCGGGAGTGCGCACGCGGAGTCCCCGGAGTGGATGCCGGCCTCCTCGATGTGCTCCATCACGCCACCCAGGTAGACCTCGGTGCCGTCACACAACACGTCGACGTCGATCTCGACCGCGTCGTCGAGGAAGCGGTCGACCAGGACCGGACGGTCCGGGCTGATCTCGGTCGCCCGCTCGATGTAGGACCGCAGCGAGGACTCGTCGTACACGATCTCCATGCCCCGCCCGCCGAGCACATAGGAGGGTCGGACGAGAACGGGATAGCCGATGCGCGCGGCGATCTCCGTGGCCTCCTCGGCGTTGATGGCGGTACCGAACGCCGGCGCGGGCAGGCCGGCCTTGACCAGGACCTCGCCGAACTCCCGGCGGTCCTCCGCCAGATCGATGGCCGAGGGGCTGGTGCCCACGATGGGGACACCGGCGTCCTCCAACTGTGCGGCCAGGCCGAGCGGTGTCTGCCCGCCCAGCTGGACCAGGACGCCCGCGACGGTCCCCGATTCGGACTCCGCGTGGAAGACTTCCATGACGTCCTCGAACGTCAGTGGCTCGAAGTACAGGCGGTCGGCCGTGTCGTAGTCGGTGGAGACCGTCTCCGGGTTGCAGTTGACCATGACGGTCTCGTACCCGGCCTCGGACAACGTGAGCGCGGCGTGGACGCACGAGTAGTCGAATTCGATGCCCTGGCCGATCCGGTTGGGTCCGGAGCCCAGGATGATGACCTTCTCGCGCTCGGTCTGGGGGGCGACCTCGGACTCGGCTGACGGGTCGAGCTCGTAGGTCGAGTAGTGGTACGGCGTCTTGGCCTCGAACTCGGCGGCGCAGGTGTCGACCGTCTTGTACACGGGACGCACACCGAGCCGGTGGCGGAGACGCTGGACGCCCTCGGCGCCGGCGAACTCGGGCCGCAGGGCCGCGATCTGGGCGTCGGACAGGCCGTTGTGCTTGGCACGGCGCAGGAGCGCCTCGTCGACCACCGGTGCGTCGACGATCTCCTGGCGGAGCTCCACCAGCGCGGCGACCTCGTCGACGAACCACGGGTCGATCCCCGAGGCCTCGTGCACCTGCTCGACGGTCGCGCCGAGGCGCAGTGCGAGCTCGACGTCGTACATCCGGCCCTCGGTCGGACGAACCAGGTCCGCGAGGACGGCATCGACGTCGGTCGACCGACCGGGCGCGATCGTCTCGTCGGGCAGGGTCCAGAAGCCGGCGGCCTTGGTCTCCAGCGAGCGCATCACCTTGCCCAGCGCCTCGCGGTAGTTGCGGCCCAGGCTCATCGCCTCGCCCACCGACTTCATGGTGGTGGTGAGGGTGTCGTCGGCGCCCGGGAACTTCTCGAAGGCGAACCGCGGGGCCTTGACCACCACGTAGTCCAGGGTCGGTTCGAAGCACGCCGGGGTCTCCCCGGTGATGTCGTTGGTGATCTCGTCCAGCGAGTACCCGATGGCGAGCCGGGCGGCGATCTTGGCGATCGGGAAACCGGTCGCCTTGGACGCCAGTGCCGAGGACCGCGAGACCCGCGGGTTCATCTCGATCACCACTAGGCGACCGTCCACGGGGTTGATGGCGAACTGGATGTTGCACCCACCGGTATCGACGCCGACCTCGCGGATGATCGCGATCCCGAGGTCGCGCATGTCCTGGTACTCGCGATCGGTCAGGGTCAGAGAGGGCGCGACGGTGACCGAGTCCCCGGTGTGGACACCGAGCGCGTCGACGTTCTCGATTGAACACACCACCACGACGTTGTCCTTGTTGTCGCGCATGAGCTCGAGTTCGAACTCCTTCCACCCGAGGATCGACTCCTCGATGAGGACGTTCGCGGTGGGCGAGGCGGACAGACCGCCGCCGGCGATCCGCTCTAGGTCCTCGGTGGTGTAGGCCAGGCCGGACCCGAGACCGCCCATGGTGAACGACGGCCGGACCACGACGGGCAACCCCAGCTCGGCGACGGTCGCGTGGACCTCGTCCATGGTGTAGCACACGGCGCTGCGGGCCGAGTCGCCGCCAACACTCCCCACGATGTCCTTGAAGGTCTGGCGGTCCTCGCCCCGGTTGATCGCGGGGATGTCGGCTCCGATCAACTCAACTCCGTGCTTGACGAGGATTCCCTGCGCATCGAGTTGCATGGCGGCGGTGAGCGCCGTCTGACCCCCGAGGGTGGCGAGGACGGCGTCGACCGGGTGTCCGTCCGCGGCCTCCTTGGCGAAGATCTTGTCGATGTACTCGGGCGTGATCGGCTCGATGTAGGTGCTGTCGGCGAACTCCGGGTCGGTCATGATCGTGGCCGGGTTGGAGTTGACCAGCGTCACGCGGAGCCCCTCGGCGCGGAGCACCCGGCACGCCTGGGTGCCGGAGTAGTCGAACTCGCAGGCCTGGCCGATGACGATCGGTCCGGAACCGATCACGAGGACGTGGTTGATGTCTGTGCGGCGGGGCATCAGTTCGAGCCCTTTCTGGAGTCGGCGGAACCGTTGTCGGCGCCGTCACCGGCTACTGAGTCGAGCAGGCTGACGAAGCGGTCGAAGAGGTCGGCGGCGTCACGTGGACCCGCCGCGGCCTCGGGGTGGTATTGGACGGAGAAGGCGGAGCCGTCGGTGAGGGCGACCCCCTCGACGGTCCCGTCGTTCGCGCACACGTGGGTGACGGTGGCCGTGCCCCAGGGCGTCTCCCAGGTCTCGGACTCCGGGGCCCGCAGCGCGAACCCGTGGTTCTGGGAGGTGATGGCGACCTTCCCGGTGGCTTTCTCCACCACCGGGATGTTGATCCCGCGGTGGCCGAACGTCATCTTGTAGGTCTCGAGTCCCAGCGCTCTGCCCAGGATCTGGTTGCCGAAACAGATCCCGAAGAACGGGATCCCCTGGCTCAGGACCTCCTTGGTCAGGTGCACCGCCGCATCGGCGGTGGCCGGATCCCCGGGACCGTTGGAGAGGAACACCCCGTCCACGTCGAGGTCCAGGACGTCCTGCAGGGTCGACCCCGCGGGCAGTACGTGCACCCGGACGCCGCGTGCGGTGAGCATGCGGGGGGTGTTGGTCTTGATGCCCAGATCGAGCGCGGCCACCGAATGGCGTGCCCGACCCTCGGGTTCGACCACGTAGGCGGTGTCGGTCGAGACGGCCTCCGCCAGCGACGCCCCGGCCATCGGCTCCTGGGCACGGACGGTCGCGAGCATGGACTCGTCGTCGACCACGTCCTCACCCGAGAAGACGCCGGCCTTCATCGCTCCGAGATCGCGGATGTGGCGTACGACCGCCCGGGTGTCGACCCCGGCGATGCCCACGATGCCCTGTGCGAGCATCTCGTCCTCGAGGGTGCGCTCGGACCGGTAGTTGGACGCGCGGCGTGACAGGTCCCGGATCACCAGTCCGGACACCCAGATCCGCCCCCCGCCGTTCCGGCCGTCGAGGAGCGACTCCCCGTCCTCGTCGTTCCACCCGGTGTTACCGATCTGCGGCGCGGTGCTGACGACGATCTGGCGGTAGTAGGACGGGTCGGTGAGGGTCTCCTGGTACCCGGACATGCCGGTGCTGAACACGGCCTCGCCGAGGGTGGTTCCGGTGGCTCCGAACGACGTTCCGCGGTGGATGCGGCCGTCCTCGAGGACGAGCGCTGCGGGGTGGCGGCCCCCCGTTGCGGGTGTGGTTCCGTTGTGCGGTGTCACTTCTTCTCCTCGGAGGTGGTGCGGGGTGCTGTGGAGCGGGGGGTGTCCGGCCGGGTGGTCGGTGCGGCATCGCCGCGCAGGGCCTCCCAGCGGGGGTACGAGTCCTTGTCGTCGGCCCGGAACCCGGTGTCGATCAGGGTGGGGCCGTCGTGGCCCTCGACCTGCCATCGGGCGACGAGGATCCCGCCGCCGGGCACGGTCTTGTTGGCGAGGGCGGACGCGCGTCGCACGTCCACCAGGTCGGCGCGGGGGATCCACACCGTGGCATCGGCGAGGTCGAGCCGGAGGCCGGAGGTGAACGCGGTGAGGGTTCCGGCCGAGCGGTGTGCGAGCGGGGCCCGGGCGATCCGCGCCTGCCAGTCACCGGCCACGGTGCTGCCGATGTACACGCCGGTCAGCGGACCCAGGACCACGTCACCGGTCTCGGCGGGAACCGCCGGCAGGGTGTCGTAGAGGCCCGCCTGCGAGCGGCCGCGGTTGCGCCAGCCCCGTGCCATCAACCCCAGCAGGGCGAGGAAGACGACGATGACGGCCCCCAGTGTCCAGAAGTCTTGTGTCATGCGAGCACCTCTCCGTCGCGGCTGGTCATACGGCCCCGGTATACGGTGCCCACGACCCGCGCGGCGAACGTCATCCCCTCGTAGGGGGTGTTGGCGGACAGACTTGCGAGTTCCTCACCGACGACGGTCCACGGGGAGTCGGGATCGACGACGGCGAGGTTGGCGGGCTCCCCCACCCGGATCGGTCGCCCCTGATCCGTGAGACCGGCGATCTCGGCGGGCCGGGTGCTCATCACGCGGGCCAGGTCGCGCCAGGTCATCTCCCCGGACTCGACCAGGAGGGCCGCGACGATGGGCAGCGCCGTCTCCAACCCGAGCATGCCCGGGCGTGCCGCCGCGAACTCGCAGCACTTCTCCTGGGCGGCGTGGGGGGCGTGGTCGGTGGCCACACAGTCGATCACCCCTGACACGAGCGCCTCGCGCAGGGCGAGGGTGTCGTGGGATTCGCGGAGGGGCGGGTTGACCCGGTAGACGCCGTCGTAGGACTCGAGCGTCGTGTCGTCGAGCAGCAGGTGGTGCGGGGTGACCTCCGCGGTGATCGCGATCCCCTGCGCCTTGGCCCACGTGAGCAGCTCCACCGTGCCGGTGGTGGACGCGTGGCAGATGTGGACGCGCGCACCGGCGTCGCGGGCCAGGATGGCGTCGCGGGCGACGATGGACTCCTCCGCCGAACGCGGCCAGCCGGTGAGCCCGAGTCGCGCGGCCGTGGGCCCCTCGTGAGCGACCGCACCCCTGGTCAGGCGTGGCTCCTCGGCGTGCTGTGCGATCAGCACCCCGAGGCCCGCGGAGTACTCGAGAGCACGACGCATCACCAGCGGGTCGTAGACGCACATGCCGTCGTCGGAGAAGATCTTCACCCGGGCCTCGCCGGAGGCCATCTGTCCCATCTCGGTGAGTTGCTCACCCTTGAGCCCGACGGTGACCGCGCCCACCGGGTGGACATCGCACAGACCCACGGACCGGCCGATCCGCCACACGGAGTCGGTGACCGTCTGATTGTCCTGCGGGGGTTGGGTGTTGGCCATGGCGAACACCGCCGTGTACCCGCCCCGAGCGGCTGCCGACGACCCGGATGCGACGGTCTCGGTGTCCTCCCGGCCGGGTTCACGGAGGTGGGTGTGGAGGTCGACGAACCCGGGGAGCAGGACGGCTCCGTCCATGTCGTGGATCTCGGCGTCCCCGGGCACACCGTCCCCGGCCTCCGGTCCGATCGCGGCGATGAGCCCGTCCCTGACGAGCACGTCGACGGGGTCTCCCTCCCCGTAGGGCCGGACCCGGCGCAACAGCAGGGTCGGGGGTTCGAGGGCACTCACTCGGGGTTTCCTTCCGTTCCGACAAGGGTGTGGAGCAGGACCGACATGCGCACGTGGACGCCGTTGGTGACCTGCTGGAGAATCGCGGACGACGGGGCGTCGGCCGTGTCGAACCCGATCTCCATCCCGCGGACCATCGGTCCGGGATGGAGGACGACCGCACTCTCGCGGAGACGGGACGCACGGGCGGGGCCCAGACCGTAACGCACCGCGTACTCACGGGCGGACGGGAAGAACCCGCCGTTCATCCGCTCGGCCTGGACGCGCAGCATCATCACCGCATCCGCGCCGGGGAGCTCGGCGTCGAGGTCGGTCGAGGCACGCACCGGCCACTCCTCGACACCGACGGGCAGCAGTGTCGGTGGCGCGACGAGCACGACCTCGGCCCCGAGGGTCGACAGCAGCAGCGCGTTGGACCGGGCCACCCGCGAGTGCAGGATGTCACCGACGATCACCACTCGGCGGCCCTCGATCCCCCCGAGCCGCTCCCGGATGGTCATCGCGTCGAGCAGCGCCTGCGTGGGGTGTTCGTGCATTCCGTCACCGGCGTTGATCACCGAGGGGCCGACCCCTCCGGGAGCGACCCACCCCGCGATCTGGAGGGCGGACCCCGAGGCCGGATGACGCACGATGAGAGCGTCCGCGCCGACCGCGGTCAGCGTCATCGCGGTGTCCCGCAGCGACTCCCCCTTCTGCACCGATGAGGCGCTCGCGGAGACGTTGATGACATCGGCGCTCATCCACTTGCCGGCGGTCTCGAAGGAGACCCTCGTCCGGGTCGAGTTCTCGTAGAACACCGTCAGGACGGTCTTACCCCGGAGGGTGGGCAGTTTGCGGACCTCGCGACCGAGGAGCGTCTCCTTGAGACGGCCCGCCTCGTCCAGGATGGACAGCGCCGCGTCACGGTCGAGATCGGCGGCGGAGAGGAGGTGCTTCACCGGGCCCCCTCCTGGGTCGGCCGTCTGAGGACCACGACGTCGAGGCCGTCGATCTCCGTGAGCCGGACCGAGACGCCCTCCTCGCGGGAGGTCGGGACGTTCTTCCCGACGTAGTCCGCGCGGATCGGGAGCTCGCGATGCCCCCGGTCGACCAGGACGGCGAGCTGGACGCGCGCGGGCCTGCCGAGGTCACGCAGCGCGTCGAAGGCGGCCCGGATGGTGCGGCCGGAGAAGAGGACGTCGTCGACCAGGATCACGGTCGCCCCGTCGATGCCCTCCGCCGGGACCGTGGTCGGGCTCATCGGGCGGTGTGGGCCACCGGCGAGGTCGTCCCGGTACAGGGTGACGTCCAGCGAACCGGCGTGTACCGCGGCTCCGCTGAACTCCCGGATCCGCATCGCCAGCCGGTGCGCCAGCGGTACCCCCCGGGTCGGGATGCCGAGCAGCACGACGGGCCCCGAGTCGGGTGCGTCGGCCGCCGTGCGTTCGATGATCTGATGTGCCAGGCGGGACACCGTCCTGGCGACGTCGTCAGACGTGAAGAGTGAAACCGAGGTCGTCTCCGAACCGTCAGCGCTCACCGATCACCACCTCCTTGTCCGCCTCTCTGGACGGCTCGTTAAAGGGATAGTTTTCGGGTCGAACCCTATCAGTCTTCGGCGCCTGCCTCCGACGGGTCGGGGGTGGCTTCGGACACGTCGGCGGCCGGCGCGGGGTCCAGTGAGGACACCGCACGCTCGGCCGCCCGGATGTGCTCGGCCAGACCTGCGACGCGGTCGAGGACGGCGTTGACGTAGGCCACCGACTTCTCGTTGGACAGTTCGGAGATCAGCAGCACCGACTGGTCGATCACGATGGCGGCGTCCACGTCCTCGGTGCCGAACAGGAGCTCCCACGCCCCGGCGCGCAGCACCGCGCGGTCCACCGCCGGGAGGCGTTCGAGCGTCCATTCACGAAGGTGCTCGGCGATCATCGAGTCGAGACGGTCGAGGCGCTCCGCCACCCCCGTCACG
>JBKBRA010000010.1:0-74196 GCA_046292305.1 Dietzia sp.
TACTTGTTGCGCGAACCCTTGGGGATCTCGATGGTCACTTCGACGGACACAGGCGTACCTCGCTGATCGGCGTTCTCGGGGCCCGGGACGCGCGCCCGGGAATTCGCAACGATTCTAGTAGGCCGACGCGGCACCGGGGGCGTTCGCCGTCACGTCGCCCGCTAGCGTGGGTGCCTGATGGCCGCTGCCCGGTCGGGAGCGGGGCGGGGCGAGTCCAGGAGGGTGGGGTCCGTGACCGAGCGGCGCGTGTGGCGCGGGCGGGGCCGTGCGTGGCGGATCGGGGTCGTCCTCGTGACGGTCGCGCTGCTGGTGGCGGGCCTCGTGGTGGCGGCACTCCTCACGGACGTCGAGGGTGAGCTGCGTGGGGGCCGGGACGTCTCGGCATCCACCGCGCCCCCGCCGTCACCCGGTCTCGTGGCCGCCGACGACGACGCGCCGGCCCCCGACCCGGCCGCCCTCGACGGGATCCTGGCGCCACTGGCCTCGTCGTCGGCCGTGGGAGATCTGACCGCGAGCGTGGTGGACGACGCCACCGGGCAGGTCCTGTGGGAGCGCCGTCCCCGCGACGCCAAGGTCCCGGCCTCCACGGTCAAGCTGCTCACGGCGGTCGCCGCGCTCAGCCGCCTGCCCGCCGACTCCCGCGTCGACACGGTCCTGGCCCGCGGCACCCGCCCCGACACCCTCGTGGTGATCCCGGGGGGCGACCCGACCATGTCCGGCGCCGGCGAACCCGGACCGCTCTTCCCCGGCTCCGCCACGATCGCGCAGGCCGCGGGGGTCGTGCGCGCGGCCGGTCAGACCCCCGCGCGCATCGTGGTGGCCCCGGGCCCGTACACCGGCCCGCGCCTCGGGCCCGGCTGGTCGCCGCTCGACATCGCGGCGGGTAACATCGCCCCCGTCCAGGCGTGGATGCTCGACGCAGGTCGCCTCGACCCGGCCGACGAGTACTCGCCCCGCACTTCCGAGCCCACGCTGGCGGCCGGCCGGGCACTGGCCCGTGAGCTGGGCGTCGACCCCGCAGAGGTCCGCGTCTCGGAGGAGCCGGTGGAGACGACGGAGGAGTTGGGCCGCGTGTCCTCCGCGCCGCTCACCGAGCGGGTGCGGTCGATGCTCGTCCACTCGGACAACGTCCTGGCGGAGACGATCTGTCGTGAGGTGGCGCTCGACCGGGACCCCGACCGGAAGGCAGGTTTCGGCGACGGCACCGCCGCCGTGGTGGAAACCCTCGCCGACCGGGGACTCGACATGTCCGGGGTCCGTCTGGACGACTGTTCGGGCATGAGTGCCGGCAACCGGCTCTCGGCGGCCGTCCTCACCGATGTACTGCGCACCGCCGCCGGCCCCGATGCGACGAGGGAGTTGCGCGACCTGCTCGACACCCTGCCCGTCGCCGCGGGCTCGGGAACCCTCGCCGACCGCTTCGACGGCCCGTCGGAGGCGGGGGCCGGGTGGGTGCGCGCGAAGACCGGGACCCTCAGGGGGACCAGCGCACTCGCCGGGACCGTCACCAGCGCCGACGGCCGCACGATGAGCTTCGCGCTGTTGGCCTCCGGCACCGACCCGGTCGTCGCGCGACCGGTTCTCGACCGGATCGCCGCCGAGCTGCGCAGCTGTGGCTGCCGGTAGCGGGCCCTCGCGGGCCCAGTCCGCATCGTCGGGTCCCGCATGGACCGGCCAGGCCTGGCCTGTCCGCGCGGCCGTACGGGCGTTCCGCCGCGCCCACCCCGAGGTGGGCGATGAGGTGTGCGTGGCGTTGTCCGGGGGCGCGGACTCGCTCGCGCTCACCGCGGCCGCGGTCACCGAGTTCGCCGCTGTGACCGCGCTGGTGGTGGACCACGGTCTGCAGGCCGGATCCGACGAGGTCGCCCGGGGTGCGTGCCGGGCGGCCGAACGACTGGGTGCGCGGTCGCGGGGTCTCGTCGTCGTCGTCGACCCCGACGGTTCGGGACCCGAGGCCGCCGCCCGCACGGCGCGGTACGCCGCGCTGGACGGTGCGCGCGACGGCCGCCCGGTCCTGCTCGGCCACACCCTCGACGACCAGGCCGAGACAGTCCTGCTGGGCCTCGGCCGGGGTTCCGGCGCGCGGTCGCTGCGCGGGATGGCCGCCTGGGATTCGCCGTGGGGCCGCCCTCTGCTCGGGGTGCGTGCGACCAGCACCCGCGCCGCCTGCCGCGCCCTCGACCTCGACTGGTGGGAGGACCCGCACAACGTCGATCCGGCGTTCACCCGCGTCCGCCTGCGCCGCGAGGTGCTCCCCCTGCTCGAGGACGTCCTGGGGGGCGGCGTGGCGGAGGGGCTGGCGCGGACCGCGGAGCTGCTCCGGACCGACGACGACGAGCTGGACGGACTCGCCGCGTCCGTTCCCGCCTCCGGCGACGGTGGTCTGGATGTCTCCGTCCTCGAGCCGCTCACGCAAGCTGTGCTGACCCGGGTCCTGCGTCGATGGCTCCTGGCGCACGGGTGCCCGTCGCCCACATACGCGCACCTCACGGCGGTTGCCGCGCTCGTCACCGACTGGCACGGCCAGGGGGGCGTGGCGGTGGGCGGCACCGGTCCCGCGGCGCCGGGTGTGGCGGGGGAACGGGGCAGGTTGGTCGCGCGGCGGCGGCATGGAAAGGTGGTCCTCGAGATCGACCGGGCGAGCGGAGCGGGGACGTAGATGAGCACGGACAAGTACGCCGACGAGATCGAGTCGGTGCTCATCGACGCCGACGTGATCCGGAACCGGATCGCCGAGATGGGCGCGGTGATCGGGGAGCGCTACCGGGACTCCGAGCAGGAGGTCGTACTGGTCGCCGTACTCAAGGGCGCCGCGATCTTCGTCTCCGACTTCGCCCGCGCGCTGTCCATCCCCTCCGAGTTGGAGTTCATGGCGGTCAGCTCCTACGGCTCCTCGACCAGCTCCTCGGGAGTGGTGCGGATCCTCAAGGACCTCGACCGGGACATCGCCGACCGCGACGTGATCATCGTGGAGGACATCATCGACTCGGGTCTGACCCTGTCGTGGCTGATGCGCAATCTCCGTACCCGCAACCCGCGCTCGCTGGAGATCGTGACCCTGCTACGCAAGCCCGACGCGGTCAAGGCAGACCTGGACATCCTGGAGATCGGGTTCGACATCCCCAACGAGTTCGTGGTGGGTTACGGCCTCGACTTCGCCGAGCGGTACCGCGACCTGCCGTACATCGGCCGGCTGCACCCGCGCATGTACTCCTGACGGTTCCGCGGAAGTTGGACACTTGTCTGCCAATTGCGTGATCCAGGTCACGTCAGGCGGTTAGCCTGGCGGCATGTTCCCAGGTACCTTCGCCGCCACCACGCCCGACAAGCCCGCCGTCATCCGCCCCGCGACGGGCGAACAGATTACCTACGCCGAACTCGAGGCCAGGTCGGCCCAGCTCGCACACGTGTTGACCGACGACTGGGGGCTGCGCCCCGGCGACACCATCGCCGTGGTCTCGGACAACACCCTCGAGATGGTCGAGATCTACTGGGGAGCGCTGCGGGTCGGGCTCTACGTCGCCGCCATCAACCATCACCTGACGGCCGACGAGTCCTCCTACATCATCGGCGACTGCGGTGCCCGCGCCCTCTTCGTCTCCGCTCCAGTGGCCGACCATGTGGACCTGTCCCCGGACGCGCACCCGGATGTCGAGCACCGGGTGGTCTTCGGCGGGGCGCTCGACGGTTTCGAGGACTACCGGGAACTGCTGGAGAGCAAGCCCACCGATCCGCCCGCCGACCAGCCCCGGGGCCACGACTTCCTCTACTCCTCCGGCACCACCGGCCGGCCCAAGGGCGTGCGCGTGGACCCGCCGGAGGGGCAGATCGACGAGGTGCCCGACGTCTACACGCCGGTGTTCAGCTTCCTCTACGCGTTCGACGCCGACAGCGTGTACCTGTGCCCCGCGCCGCTGTACCACGCGGCCCCGCTGCGGTTCTGTGGCGTGGTCAACTCCGTGGGCGGGACCGTGATCCTCATGGACCGCTTCGACGCCGAGGAGTCACTGCGTCTCATCGAGGAGTTCCGCGTCACGCACTCGCAGTGGGTGCCGACGATGTTCGTGCGCATGCTCAAGCTGCCGGAGGAGACGCGCGAGCGCTACGACGTGTCCAGCATGACCCACGCGATCCACGCCGCCGCGCCGTGCCCGCCCGAGGTCAAGCGCCGGATGATCGAGTGGTGGGGCCCGGTGATCCACGAGTACTACTCGGCCACCGAGGGGATGGGGATCACGTTCATCAATTCGCAGGAGGCGCTCGAGCGCCCCGGATCGGTGGGCCGCGACGGACTCAAGGGAATCGCGCACATCTGCGACGAGGAGGGCCGCGAGCTCCCCATCGGCGAGATCGGCACCATCTACTGGCAACAGGACGAGGGCACCTTCACCTACCACGGCGATCCGGACAAGACCGCGTCCGTCTTCCACCCCGAACACCCCAACTGGTCCACCTTCGGCGACGTGGGTTACCTCGACTCCGACCGCTTCCTCTACCTCACCGACCGCAAGGCGTTCACCATCATCTCCGGTGGCGTGAACATCTACCCGCAGGAGATCGAGAACGCGCTCGCGCTGCACCCGGCGGTCGAGGACGTGGCGGTGATCGGGATCCCCGACGAGGAGATGGGGGAGAAGGTCCACGCCGTGGTGGTGCCCGCCCCCGGCCGCGCCGACGACCCCGACCTGGTCGAGGAGATCCTCGGATCGCTGCGCGGCCACGTCTCGGACTTCAAGATCCCGCGCGCAGTCGACTTTGTCGAGGAGCTCCCCAGGACGCCGACCGGCAAACTGGTCAAGCGGCGCATCGCGGACAAGTACAAGGTCCAGGCGACCTCGTAGGCTCCCGCCGCCTCGGGTTGATCACCCACCCGGCACGCGGGGAAGCCGCTGACCGCGAGGTCAGCGGCTTCCCAGCCTGCCGGGTGCAGGGTCAGGCCGGAGCTGCGCTTCTCAGATGCCGCCGCCGACGCTCGCGGTCAGGTCGAGAGAGGTCTCGATGCCGATCAGATCCATCATCCAGAGAACGAAGGAAGGGAGTCCGGTGGCGACGTCGACGATTGTCGACCCCGAATTGATGGCGAATTGGCTTGAACCCTCTGCGAATACTCCGAGGCTTCCCATGAGGATGTCCTTTCCGACGGGTCGAGAGGCAGGCCGCCGGAGTGTTCTACTCCGAGATGAGTCGGCATGATGTGATGTGTATCACCTCCGCCTCTCGCGAACGATGATGCTCCTCTTATCACAGCTAGTCAATGCCTATTCGGAGATCCCCTGGGGAGCGTCCGGCAACGCGCCGCGGCCCATTGTGGACCGTGGGAAACGAGGGTCTGGTGTGGGATGTGTGGCCTTACTCGCCCGCGCTGGTCTCGCCTAATAGCATTGCCGCATGAGCACCAGCATCGCGGATCTCGCCGGCACCTGGACCCTGTCCGCCTACGGCGAACTCACCCTCGACGACGCCCCCACCGGCTGGCTCATCGAGCCGCCCACGCGACTGCCGGACACCACGCCCAACTCCGGGGTCACGCTCACCATCGCTGACCAGGGGCGGTTCACCGAGTCCGGCCGGCCCACGGAGCAGGCCCTGTTCCACTCCTACGACGGCGTACTCGGCGACGCGAACGACCTCTTCGACGGCTACCTCGCCGCGGTTGACGGTCAGGACGGCCGGGTCTTCGTGTACAGCGACGAGGTGGCTCCGGTCGGGTGCATGCGCGTCGACGACGGCGACACCGCCATCACCGACGAGGTTCGCCTCGACGGACCGTCCCTCCTGCGGGTGGTCTCGGTGGTCACCGACGGGGTGTACGCCTCCCGCTACCTCTACCGCTACGGAAGGGACTGAGCCGCGCCACCCCCGGCGGCTCGCAGCGGGGATGAGGCGTGAATGGACCTGACCGGCGAGTTCGAACACGAGCGGCCCAGACTCACGCGGATAGCGGCGCGCGTACTCGGTGATCCGGCCGAAGCCGAGGACGCGGTTCAGCAGGCGTGGCTGCGCTTGGCGAGGACCGACGTCTCCGCCGTGGACAACCTGCCGGGTTGACTCACCACCGTCGTCACCAGGGTGTGTCTGGACCGTCTCAAGGCGGCGGTGCCGGAGCCCCACGAGCCCACCGACCGGGTGGGTACCTATCCCGACCCGGCCGAGGAGGTGGCCCTCGCCGACTCGGTGGGGTCGGCTCTGCACCTGGTGCTCGACCGCTTGACCCCGGCCGAGCGGGTGGCGTTGGTCCTGCACGACTCGTTCGCGGTCGACTTCGCCACCATCGCCGCGATCCTGGACTGCACCCCGGCCGCCGCCCGCAAGCACGCGTCGAGGGCACGGTCGAAGGTCGCCGCGCCGCCGGACGGGCAGGGATCGGCGGACTGGCACGTGGTGGACGCGTTCCTCTCCGCAGCCAGGGACGGCGAGTTCTCCCGTCTGCTCGCACTCCTCGCACCGGACGTGGTGGTGGCCGGCGACCCGGTCGCGGTGGGACTCGGCACCCCCGCACGAATCGAGGGCCGTGGCGCGGTGGCGGAGTTCTTCGACGGCGCCGCGGCCGCCGCGTTGCCGGTGTTCGTCCACGGCCGGCCGGGCGCGGCGTGGTTCGACCGCGGAGTGGCCCGCGTCGCGTTCGACTTCCGCGTCTCGGGCGGAGTGGTGACGCGCATCGACTTCCGCGCCGAACAGCAGTCGCTGGAGACGGTCAGCCGCCGGCGGGACGGCGATCGGCGCTGACCCCGACCCCGGATCGGTCACATCTCCGGCCCGCCGCTCGTCATCATGGTGAGGAGCGCACACCGCGCGACCCGTACTCGGGAGGAACGATCCCATGAAGACCATGACCTGCAGAGACCTCGGTGGCCCCTGCGACCTCGCCCATCGCGGCGAGACCGCGGACGACGTGATCAACGCCCAGGACGCCCACCTGAAGGAGTTCGTCAAGGCGGGAGACGAGGCGCACGGTCCCGCGCGGAAGGAGATGAAGGGGCGGTGGATGCGGCCCCGGCAGGCGCTCGGGTGGTACAACGACGTCAAGACCCGCTTCGCCGAACTTCCGGAGGACTGACGGGTTCTCTTCTCCGTCCCCTCTAGGTCTCCACGTCGCCCGTCCTCGAGTCGACCGTCTCCACGTCGCCGTTCGGCCTCAGGCTCCGGCCTGTTCGATCGCGGCGGCCAGTGAGAGGAGTGTCGCCTCCGAACCGGGCCGACCGACGAGCTGCACCGAGGTGGGCAGGTCCCGGCCTGCCGGCGTCGCGGTCCGACCACACGGCACGGACATCGCGGGCCAGCCGAGCACGTTGGCCAGTGGGGTGAACGGGGAGAACCGCATCGACGCCCAGAGCGAGCGCCCCCACGAACGCCTGTGCCACTCGGTGGCCTCGGGCGGCACGTCGGCCAGCGCCGGGGTGAGCCACACGTCCACTCCGGCGGTGTCCATCGCCCGCTCGACGTCCGCGCGCAACGCGGCGGTCGCCCGGTTCCACCTGGTGTCCCCGTCGCCTGCGCCGCCGTGTCGGAACACGGTGCGGCCCAGCAGGGCGTGGTGTCGGGTGCGGCGCTCCATCGCCGAGAGCGGGAGGTTCTCGTCCTCGGCGGCGCGGGCCACCGCAGAGGTCCACCGCGCAAGGTAGAGCACCGGGTCGCGAGGAGACGGCAGGGGGGTGTCGACGACGTGCAGATCGCGGGCCCGGAGGAGATCCGCAGCCTCCCGGGCCGCCCGCGTCCACGGCTCCCGGACACGCACGAGATCCCGTCCGAGCCGGATCGGGCTGGTCGTGGACAGGCCCACGCGCGTGCCGCCGGGCACGGGTCCGACGGACGCGAGTTCCGGTCGCCCGGCCATCACGGACAGCGCGAGGGCCACGTCGTCGACGCTCCGGGCCAGGGGCCCCGACTCCGCCAGCCGCCCCCAGTTGTCGCCGGACAACCGGGTGGGGATCACTCCCGGTCCGGGCTTGATCGTGACGATCCCGCAGGCGGCGGCGGGGATCCGCAGGGAGCCCATCCCGTCGTCACCCACCGCGAGCGGGACCATCCCTGAGGCGACCGCCGCGGCCGAACCCCCGGAGGATCCGCCCGCGGACAGGGACTCGTCGTGGGGGTTGCGGGTGATGCCGTGCAGCTCGGAGTCCGTCATGCCCCAGGTGCACAGCTGGGGCGCCGCGGTGATCCCCACCGGCACCGCGCCGGCCGCCAGCAGGGGCGCGATCGCCGGATTGTCGAGGGACACGGTGCTCTTGATGGCCAGGGGAACCCCGGCCAGGGGCAGTCCGGACCGTTCGGACTCCTCCCGTGCGTCCACCGCGGCCGCGGCGGAACGGCCGTCCGCCTCCGACAGTGTGGTGAAGGCACGGAGCACCGGATCCAGGCGGGCGATCCGTTCGAGAGCGGCGTCGAGGGCCTGCGTCGCGGTGCCGGCACCGGACCGCACCGCCTCTGCGGTCCGCGTCGCGGGGGGAGTGGGGGTGGTCACGACCTCGATGGTACGGGGCGGATACGACACGGCCGTCTGTCCGCCCACGGCGATCAGCGCGGTCGGCTGTCGGGCTCCGCAGGTAGCCTGGGTCGACAAGCGACGACGTCGGTCGCATCACGAGGTCCGCCGACCGGCGGGGCCGTCCTTCGCACACGAGGACCGAATGGAACGTAAGAGCAACACTGTTTTCCGCAACGTGGCGATCGCGGGCGTCATCATCCTGGCGATCGTCGGTTTCTCGTTCTTCGCTGACGATGAGCGGGGTTACACAGAGGTCGACACCTCGGTGGCCCTCGCGCAGATCGACGCCGGGAACGTCAGGGAGGCGACGATCGAGGACCGGGAGCAGCAGTTGCGGCTCACGCTCGAGTCGCCGATCACCCCGGAAGAGGGTGCGGACGAGACCGACCAGCTCATCGCCAAGTACCCGGACCGGGCAGCGGACCAGATCTTCGACCGGATCGCCGCGGCGGAGCCGGAGCAGTACGACACCACCGTCACCCAGCAGGGCTTCTTCACGCAGATGCTGTCGTTCCTGCTGCCCATGCTCATCCTCTTCGGGCTCCTGTTCTACTTCATGTCCCGCATGCAGGGCGGCAAGGGCGGGCTGTTCGGGGTCGGCAAGTCGCGCGCGGTCGAGTTCACCAAGGACATGCCCCAGACGTTGTTCAGCGACGTGGCTGGCGAGGACGAGGCGGTGGAGGAGCTCAACGAGATCAAGGACTTCCTCCAGAACCCGGCACGCTACGAGCGGCTCGGGGCCAAGATCCCGCGCGGAGTCCTGCTCTACGGACCACCCGGAACGGGCAAGACCCTGTTGGCGCGGGCGGTGGCAGGCGAGGCCGGGGTGCCTTTCTACTCGATCTCCGGTTCTGACTTCGTGGAGATGTTCGTGGGCGTGGGCGCCTCCCGTGTCCGCGACCTGTTCGAGAAGGCCAAGCAGAACGCGCCCTGCATCGTGTTCGTCGACGAGATCGACGCCGTCGGTCGACACCGGGGGTCCGGGACCGGGGGCGGCCACGACGAGCGTGAGCAGACGCTCAACCAGTTGCTCGTCGAGATGGACGGGTTCGACGACCGTACGACGGTCATCCTCATCGCGGCCACCAACCGTCCGGACGTCCTGGACCCGGCGCTGCTGCGTCCGGGCCGCTTCGACCGCCAGGTGCCGGTGACCCCACCGGATCTGCGGGGTCGCGAGGCCATCCTCGCCGTTCACTCCGTGGGTAAGCCACTGGCTGCTGACGTCGACATGAGGGCGCTCGCGCGGCGCACGATCGGGATGTCCGGCGCCGACCTGGCCAACGTGCTCAACGAGGGTGCCCTGCTGGCCGCGCGGATGGGCCGGGACGAGATCTCGATCGACATCCTCGAGGAGGCGACCGATCGTGTGGTGGGCGGTCCGCGTCGCAAGCACCGCGTGATCAGTGAGCACGAGAAGAAGGTCACCGCCTACCACGAGTCCGGACACGCCCTGGCGGCTTGGGCGATGGAGGATCTGGAGCCGGTCCACAAGGTGACGATCCTCGCGCGCGGCCGCACCGGCGGGCACGCGCTGGTGGTCCCGGAGGACGACAAGTCCCTCATGACCCGCGCGGACATGATCGCGCGCATCGTCATGGCCATGGGTGGCCGTGCTGCCGAGGAGTACGTCTTCGGTGAACCGACCTCCGGCGCCAGCTCCGATATCGAACAGGCCACCCGGATTGCCCGGACGATGGTCGCCGAGTACGGGATGAGTTCCAAGCTCGGAGCGGTCAAGTACGGCGGCGACGGCGGGGACCCGTTCCTCGGTCGGGGCGGCGGCTCGGGTTCCGAGTACTCACCGGAGGTCGCCAAGGCCATCGACGACGAGGTCCGCCGACTCATCGACGCCGCCCACACCGAGGCGTGGCTGGTCCTCGAATCCAACCGGGAGATCCTCGACGCCGTCGCGGGCGAGTTGCTCGAGAAGGAGACGCTCCGCCAGGAGGATCTGCAACGGCTGTTCGCGGATGTGGTCAAGCGGCCCAGGATCACCGAGTTCGACGACTTCTCCGGTCGAGTCCCGTCGACCCGGGCGCCCATCAAGACACCGGGGGAGCTGGCCAAGGAACGCGGTGAGCCGTGGCCGCCACCGGTGAGCGACCCGTTCTCGATGCCCGTCCTCCCCGCGAGCCGCGAGGACGGGGACACCGGGCAGGACGCCGGCCGGGGCCTCGGGGGTCAGGCGGACCCCGGGCGCGAGTCGGTACCGGCAGGCGCCCCCTCCGGAATCCCGGCGTACGGTACCCCGCCGCCCCCCGGATGGTCGGCCCCCGGTTGGCCCCCGCGGGGTACCGCGCCGGGCGCAGGCCGGACCCCGAGCGGTGGTCAGGGCCCCGACGGGGACCTGAACCAGAACGGGACGTATGGTGCGAGCGGATCCGAGACCACACGACTCCCGGCCGCTCCCGCCGACCCGGAGCCGACGGTCGAGGACCCCGATCACGCCGGGGACCAGCACGCGTCGCAGCCCGGGTCGGATCGGACGACCCGGGCGTGGTCGGCGGTGGACGGTGACGGTCGCCGAAGTGGCTCCCGTCGTCGAGAGGACAAGGAACCCGGTTGGCGTGCCCCGTGGGAACGTGACGACTGACCCTCCGGTCGGTCTCGTGCGAGAAGAGGACTGATGACGACCCCTGACCACATTCCCGCGGCGGACACCCGGTCGGTGTCCACGGGCCGGGTGTTCGATGCCGAGCGTGCCGAGTCCGCGATCCGGGAACTACTGATCGCCGTGGGCGAGGACCCGGAGCGCGAGGGCCTCCGGGACACCCCGGCACGCGTGGCCCGCGCGTACCGCGAGGTGTTCGCGGGGATGTACACCGACCCGTCCGAGGTGTTGTCCAAGACCTTTGACGAGGACCACCGCGAACTGGTCCTGGTGCGTGACATCCCCATCTACTCGACCTGCGAGCACCACCTGGTGCCCTTCCACGGGGTGGCCCACATCGGGTACATCCCGGGTCGCTCGGGCGCTGTCACCGGGCTGAGCAAGCTCGCCCGGCTCGTCGATCTCTATGCCAAGCGGCCCCAGGTCCAGGAGCGCCTGACCAGTCAGGTGGCCGACGCCCTGGTGTCCAAGCTCGACCCGTCCGGCGTCCTCGTCGTCATCGAGTGCGAGCACCTGTGCATGAGCATGCGCGGCATCCGTAAACCGGGATCGGTCACCACCACCTCCGCCGTCAGGGGCAGCATGCGCACCAATGCGTCCACCAGGGCGGAGGCGCTCGGCCTCCTGCGCGGTACGTGAGTCGCCAGTCAGCCCCACCGCGCCCGGCCGCACTGCCACGTCCGGGCCGCTGCGCGGTGATGGGCATCGTCAACGTCACGGAGGACTCGTTCTCCGACGGCGGGCGTCACCTCGCCCCGGAGGCCGCCCTCACCCATGCGCGTCGCCTCGTCTCCGAAGGCGCTGACCTCCTCGACGTCGGCGGGGAGTCCACGAGACCGGGGGCCATCCGCGTCGACCGATCCGACGAGGCGGGCCGGGTGATCCCACTGGTCCGGGCGCTCGTCGAGGACGGGGTCACGGTCTCGGTCGACACCATGCGGGCCTCGGTGGCCACAGAGGCACTCGAGGCGGGGGCGGGGATCATCAACGACGTCTCGGGAGGTCTCGCCGATTCGGAGATGCTCCACGTCGTCGCCGACCACCACTGCCCCGTGGTGCTCATGCACTGGGTGTCGCCGGACCAGTACCGGGCGGGCGCCGGCGGCCGCGCCGACTACGGCGGGGACGTCGTGACCTCGGTTCGCGACCACCTCGCGCGCCGAGCCGACGCGGCAGTGGCCGCAGGCGTGGACGCGGACTCGATCGTGGTGGACCCCGGCCTGGGGTTCGCCAAGGACGCCGCTGACAACTGGGCGCTGCTCCACGGACTCGACGTTCTCGCCGACCTGGGGTTCCCGGTGCTGGTGGCAGCCTCGCGAAAGCGGTTTCTCGGTTCGCTCCTGGCGGATACCGGCGGGGTGCCACGCGGTGTGGCCGACCGCGATCCGGCCACCGCTGCCATCACCGCACTGGCGGCGGCGGCCGGGGCGTGGGCGGTGCGCGTCCACGACGTCCCGCCCAGCGCCGATGCGGTACGCGTGACCGCCGCGTGGTCGGCCGGAGGGGTGGAGCAGGACCGATGACGGATCGTATCGAACTGAGAGGCCTGCGGGTCCGGGGGAACCACGGTGTCTTCGAGCACGAGAGACGCGACGGCCAGGACTTCCTCGTGGACGTGGTCCTGTGGACCGACTTCACCGCGGCGGCCGCGTCCGACGACCTCGCCGACACGGTCGACTACGGCGCGCTGGCACTGTTCGCCCGAGACGTGGTGTCCGGGGAGCCCCGCGACCTGATCGAGACGGTGGCCTCGCAGATCGCAGACGGGATCATGGACCTCGCTCCCCACGCGCACGCGGTCGAGGTGACACTGCACAAGCCGCAGGCCCCCATCCCGGCCGAGTTCGCGGACGTCGCGGTGGTGGCGCGACGCTCGCGCAGGGGCGGACGCGACCAGACGGGTGGAGGCCGGTGAGCTGCCGGGCTGTGCTGTCGATCGGCGGGAACCAGGGCGATTCGCTCGCGCTGCTCCGCGGTGTGGTCGCCGCCGCAGCCGGGGACGGGATCCTCCGCCGGGTCTCGTCGGTCTACGCGACCCCTCCGTGGGGCGGGGTGGAGCAGGACGACTTCCTCAACGCGGCCCTCGTCGTCGAACACCCCGGTTCCCCGCGCGACGTGCTCGAATGGGGATTCGCGCGGGAGCGCGCCGCCGGCCGCACACGTGCGGTCCGGTGGGGGCCGAGGTCGCTCGACGTGGACGTGGTGTCCGCGGAGGTGGACGGGACGCCGGTGAGCTCCCGGGACGAGACCCTCACCCTGCCCCACCCGCGCGCAGCCGAGCGCTCGTTCGTCCTCGTCCCGTGGTCGGAGATCGAGCCGGGGGCCCGGCTGGACGGGATCGCGCTCTCCGTGCACCTGGGTGCCCTCGACCCCGCCGAGGTGGCAGCGGTCCGCCGCACGGGCGACCAGCTGGCCCCCGAAGGGTGGGTCCGCTGACATGGCTCGCATCGCGGTGTCGACTCTCATCCTGATCGCGCTCGTCGCCGGTGTGGCCGCCTACTTCCTGACCGGTTCGCTACTGGGGTCACTGCCTCCCATCGGGTGGGGATGGGTCACGCTGCTGGTGGTGGCGTTGATCGACGTGCTGCTGGCGCTCCGGATCCGATCTGCACTCTCCGACGGCGGGGTCGGGCAGGACCGCAGCCAGATGCACCCGCTGACGATCGCGCGGTGCGCGGCCCTCGGTCAGGCGTCGGCGGTCCTCGGGGCCGCCGCCGGAGGCCTTGGGACCGGGCTCGCCCTCTACTTCCTCCCGAGGCTGGGGGAGTTGGCGGCGGCCGGCGACGAGTTGCCGGCGTCCGTGGCGGTGCTGGTGTCCGGTGCGCTACTCGTGGGGGCCGGATTGTTCCTCGAGTCGGCGTGTGAGACCCCGCCCTCCGACGACGACGTCGGGGGACTGGCCCAGCCGACCTGAGCGAATCGAGTGGCGATCAGTCAGCGGCCTTATGGAGGAACACGCGCTGGTTACCCGTGTGACTAGTGGTTCTCTGGGTATCATGCGGTGCATGAGTTCCGACGGCGCGATGGACAAGCCCCGATCCGTGCGCCCTGTACGCGGGGACGACCGCGGCCTGGCGGGCATCGCTCTCGGGGCCCTCCTGGTGCTGGCGCTCATCGCGACCGTGGTGATGGTCTTCTCCGACGACCCGGTGTGGATGCGGATCGGCACCCTCTCGGCGCTGTGGGCGGCGTTCATCGGGGCGTTTCTCGTGGCTCGTTACCGGAGGCAGGCCGCGGCCGAGGCCGCTCGGGTCCGCGACCTGCACACCGTGTACGAACTGCAACTGGAGCGCGAGATCTCCGCTCGTCGCGAGCACGAGCTCGTGGTGGAGAAGGATCTTCGCGACTCAGTGCGCGCGGAGACCTCGGGCTCCATCCACGCACTTCGCAACGAGATCGCCGCGTTGCGGGAGCAGCTCGGGCAGATGGGCGTCACCCTGACCGACGACCGACTCGCCGTGGGCGGTGACACCGCCGCCGGGGAGCTCGGCGCCGGTTCGTCCCTGCCGTCTGTGCCGTCCGAGCGGGTCGAACCCCGCCGACGAGCTCCGGAATCCACCCTGACCCCCACGGCCGGCACCTATTCGACGGGTCGAGCGTCGAGTGCCCCCTCGTCGGTCACCTCGGAGTCGTCGACCTCTTCGAAAACGTCGACCTCCCCCGATACGTCGACCACCTCCGGTACGGTCCGACCCTGGTCGTCCACGCCCGAGCCGACCGTCACGGGCGTCGGACGAGATGTCACACCGAGTACTGAGCGCACCGAAAAGCTCTCGCCTGTCGACGCGGAGAAGGCCCGTCCCACCGATTCGCAGGCCGACAAGCCGCGCGGCCCGGCGGTTCGCCCCGCCGGTCGTTCGAGGTCGGAGTCCCGGATGCAGCCCGAGCCGCAGAAGCAGTCCGAGCCGCAGAAGCGCCCCTCGCCCGCGCCCACGCCGGAACCCGCGCCGGAGCCCGCACCGAAGCGTGCACCGAAGACCGAGCCCGCTGCCGCAGAGTCCGCGCCGCACAGCCGTCACGGCGAGGGGGGCGGCCTGTCCGTCGCCGAGCTCATGGCGCGTCTGGGCGGTGACGACTCACCCGGTGGTGGCCGTCGCCACCGCCACTCCGCTGACTGAAACATCGTCCTGGGCCCGACCGCGACAGAGCACGGATGTCGGGGCTGCCGGAGCCGCGACATCCTCGCCGCGGGGGCCGAGATCTGCGCCCGCCCCGATCGGCTGCTGCCCCGATCTGCCCCAGTCGCGATCTGCCCCTCGGATATCGATATGCCCCCGGAGGTACGGGGGCATATGCGAAACGGAGGGGCGGATTTCTCGAGACAGCGCACTGACGGTCGGGTGGCGCAGATGCCCGCCGCCCTCGAGCCGGTAGCGGCGTCTCGAGCCAGGGATGTGAGGTACGCCACTCGGGCGTGCTGTTGGCGGTGAGTGCGACTACTCTCGCCCCCGAGATGTCCGGGACCCACCATGTGAGCGGGCCTGGAACGGATCGAGCACTGGAGTACCTCATGATGTCCGAATTCGGCGTCACCGGAACACCCCCTGCCCGCCTGTCCGTCGGACTGGTGTCCGCAGGCCGCGTGGGCACGGCGATCGGCGCGGCGCTGGAACGCCGTGGACACGTCGTCTCGGCGGTCGTCGCCAGGTCCGAGCGTTCGCGCGACCTCGCCTCCCGTCGTCTGCCGGACGCCCGAATCTGTGATCCGGTCGCGGTCGCCGAGGCTGGGGAGCTGCTGATCCTGGCGGTACCCGACAAGGCGCTTCCCGGAGTGGTCGCGGAACTGGCCGCCGCCGACGCCTTCCGCCCCGGCCACATCGTGGTCCACGTCGCGGGCGCGGTAGGCGCGGACGTTCTCCGCCCCGCGGCGGACGCCGGCGCGGTCGTGGTGGCGGCCCACCCCGCGATGACCTTCACGGGTGGCGATTCGGACATCCAGCGCATGGAGGGATGCTCGTGGGCGCTGACCTCCCCGGACGAGGTCGGCCTGGTCGTCGGTCAGATGCTCGTGATGGAGACCGGTGGTCTGCCCGTCACCGTCGCCGAATCCCACCGGGCGCTCTACCACGCGGCACTCGCGCACGGTGCCAACCACCTCGTCACGCTGATCAACGACGCCGCCGAGGCGCTCGCGGCGTCGTTCTCGGTCCTGCCCGGTGGCGGGGTCGAGGGTGACCCGGACGGGATGCTCGGTTCAGACGCCGGGGCGCTCGCCCGCCGAACCCTCGAGCCGCTGCTGCGGGCGGCGCTGGACAACGTCCTGGCCTCCGGGGACTCGGCGCTGACCGGCCCCGTCATGCGTGGCGACGCGGTGACCGTGTCGCGCCACCTCGACGCACTCGAGGACGCGGACAGCGGAATCGCCGCCGGCTACCGCGCGCTCGCGCTGCGGACGGCGGACCGGTGTGGTGCCGGCCGCGACGTCACCGACCTCCTGGCCCCCGATCTGACGGAGCAACTTCGATGACCACCTCGACCTACGCCGTGCGCACGGCGGTCCCGGGACGGCCGGGCACCGGCTACACCCGGGGCGAGCTGACCGTCCACCACGAGCCATCGGCGCTGCACGCGGTCACCGAATCGCTGCGCAAGGTCGGCAAGCAGATCACCTTCGTCCCGACGATGGGTGCGCTGCACGAGGGGCATCTCGCGCTGGTCGAGGCCGCCCGTCGGACCCCCGGCTCGGTCGTGGTGGCGTCGATCTTCGTCAACCCGCTCCAGTTCGGGCCCGGTGAGGACCTGGACGCCTACCCGCGCACCCTCGACGAGGACGTTGCCCGGCTCGCCGCGGCCGGAGTCGAGCTGGTCTTCGCCCCCAGCGCCACCGCGATGTATCCCGACGGGCCGCGGACCACCGTTCAGCCCGGACCGATGGGCGACATCCTCGACGGTGCCGCCCGCCCCGGCCACTTCGCCGGGATGCTCACCGTGGTGGCCAAGTTGCTCAACATCGTCTCTCCCCACCAGGCGTTCTTCGGGGAAAAGGACTACCAGCAGCTCGTGTTGATCCGGCAGATGGTGGCCGATCTGGACATGGACGTCCGGGTGGTGGGTGTGCCCACCGTCCGCGAGTCCGACGGCCTGGCAATGAGTTCACGCAACCGCTACCTGTCCGATGAGGAGCGGGAGTTGGCCACGACCCTCAACGCGGCGCTCGTGGCCGGGACGTTCGCGGCCAAGGGCGGTCGGCAGGCCGTGCTCGACGCCGCCCGGGCGGTCCTGGCGGAGCGACCGCAGATCTCGATCGACTACCTCGAACTCCGGGCCGGCGATCTCGGCGAGCCGCCGCAGGAGGGGCCGGGTCGGCTCCTCGTGGCGGCCCGGATCGGCTCCGCCCGCCTCATCGACAACGTCGGCGTGGCCATCGGCACGGGCTTCCTCGCCGCCGCCGAGGCGACCGTCGCCTCCCAGCAGGCCGAGCTGGCCGCAGACCTCCAGGAAGGCCTCTAGATGCAGCGCACCATGCTCCACTCCAAGATCCACCGGGCGACCGTGACCCAGGCCGACCTGCACTACGTGGGTTCCTGCACCATCGACGCTGACCTGATGGACGCCGCGGACCTGCTCGAGGGGCAGCAGATCGACATCGTCGACATCGACAACGGCTCCCGCCTGACCACCTACGCCATCACGGGCGAGCGTGGCTCGGGGGTCATCAGCATCAACGGCGCGGCAGCGCACCTCGTGCATCCCGGCGATCTGGTGATCATCATCGCCTACGGGGTGATGGAGGACGCCGAGGCGCGGACCTATCAGCCGCGGGTGGTGTTCGTGGACGAGCACAACCGGACGCTGACCGAGGGCACTGATCCCGCGAACGTCCCCGAGGGGTCGGGTCTGAAGAATCCGCGCGTCCCCGAGCCCGTCACCGTCTAGATCCGGGGGTAGGGCCGTGCTTCTCACCGTCGACGTCGGCAACACCCACATCCGGCTCGGTGTCTTCCCCTCCGGGGGTGGTCCACTCGAGCGCACCTGGAGCATGCGGACGTCGCCGTCGGTGACCTCCGACGAGTTGGCGTTGACCATCCGGGGGTTGCTCGGGGAGTGCGCCGGGCGGCTCTCGGGCATCTCGGCGATGTCGGTGGTGCCCTCGGTGACCGGCGAACTGCGCCGGATGGCCGCCGACTACTGGCCCGATCTGCGCGCAGTCGTGGTCGCGCCCGGTGTGAAGACCGGGGTTCCGTTGCTCGTGGACAATCCGCGGGAGGTGGGTTCCGACCGGGTGGTCAACGCCCTGGCCGCCCACACACTGTTCGAGGGCGCCGTCATCGTCGTCGACGTGGACACGGCGACGACCGTCGACGCCGTCTCCGCGCGTGGCGAGTTGCTCGGCGGTGCGATCGCTCCCGGGATCGACATCTCCGTGGACGCCCTGGCGGAACGCGCGGCTGCGCTGCGCAAGATCGAGGTGGTGCGGCCCCGGGGCGCGCTGGGTAAGAACACCGTCGCCGCGCTGCAGGCCGGGATCGTGATCGGGTTCGCCGGGCAGATCGATGCGCTCGTGGACCGTCTACAGACCGATGTGGCCGACCTCGCCGACGCGAGCGTCGTGTTGACCGGCCTGCGTGCGGACGTGGTGGCGGAGGAGTCGCGGACCATCACCGATGTCGAGCCCGAGCTGGCGCTCGAGGGGCTCCGACTGGTGTTCGAGAGGAACACCTGACTGACTCCACTGGCCCCGCGCCGGTGGCATGCTGTCCGCCATGGGTGGGGTCGGGAGAGAAGAGATCGACGACGACGAGGTGATGCGCAGGGACAGCTCCGAGTTCGACCGAGGGCTGTCCTTCTTCGACGCCATCTACGGCTTCGCCGTCACGCTGCTCATCGTGAACGTCGACCTGCCCGAACCGGAGGCGTGGCAGGACCTCGGCTCGTTGATGGGATCCGGGTTGGGGCATCAGTTGTCCGGAGTCGTGCTGAGCTTCGTGGTGATCTGTGCACTGTGGCGGGTGAACGTCAGGATGATCAAGGGCCTCACCGGGCTCGACGGCCCGATGGTGTTCGCCAATCTGGTTGCGACCGGCCTGGTGATCCTGGTGCCCTTCACCACGGACGCGATCAGCAACCCGGCCACAGCCGATCTCGCGTTGCCGACCGCGCTCTACGCCCTCAACATCGCCGGGGTCGCTCTGGCCCAGGCGGCCGTGTACCAGCGTGGTCGCGCTGTCGGACTGGAACGTCGACCCACCTCCCCGAGGGAGAACGGCATGCTGCTCCTCGCGGCGGCGGCCACCCCGGTGGTGTTCCTGTCGTCGGTCCCCGTGGCGTTGACGGTCGGGCCGGGGGCGGCCCAGCTGATGTGGGTGTCGTTGGTCGTGTTGCTGCCGCTGACGGGGCGGCTCGCGGACCGGGCGAGGGGGACCTGACGGTGTCGCTGGGTCGGGCTAAGGGTGGGCGTCGAACTGCGGTCGGTGTCAGGCGGCGGAACGGTAGCTCGTCATGGAGACAGAGCCCCAGGCGTAACCCTTGCTGAAGGTCTCCAGCTCCTCGCCGGATCCGGCTGCCATCCCCGCCGTGTAGAGCAGCGGCAGGAAGTGGTCTGCGCTGGGCACGGCGAGCCGGGAGTCGGGGTGTTCGACCAGCGAGAGGGCGTCTTCCGGTCGCTCGGTGAGCAGTTCCTGGGCGTGGTCGTCGAACCGATGGGCCCACTCGGTCCCCGAGTCGCCGCGAGAGGGGTCCGCGGCGGCCAGGTTGTGCACCACGTTCCCGCTGGCCAGTATCAGGACGCCGGAGTCCCGCAGCGCCGAGAGCCTGGTGCCCAGGTCGAAGTGGTAGTCGGCGGGCTTGGACGCGTCCACCGACAGCTGGGCCACCGGGACGTCGGCGTCGGGGAAGACGTGGGCGAGGACGGACCACGTGCCGTGGTCGAGTCCCCAGGAGTCCCGGTCCTCGCCGATCCAGGTCGGCTTGACCACTTCGGCCACCTCGGACGCGAGCTCGGGTGCGCCGGAGGCCGGGTAGTCGAATTCGTTGAGTTCCCGCGGGAAACCGTAGAAGTCGTGGATCGTCCTGGGGTTCGCCATCGTGGTCACGGCGGTGGCGCCGATGTACCAGTGTGCCGAGACCGCCAGTACGGCGCGGGGACGTTCGGGGAGGGAGTGTCCTAGCTCGGCCCATTCCCGGGTCCACTGGTTGACCTCGAGAGCGTTGAGGGGGACGCCGTGTCCGATGAAGACGGCGGGCTGGCGCGTGCGTGTGGTGGTCATGGTGCTCCTTCGTTCTGACTATATGATGCATCAACTAACGGCATAGCGCCAGTGGGGCCCTGTCAGGCGTGCGGTCGGGGGCGGTGCGGAGTGGGCGACGGCATGTGCGAGGGGCCCGCCCTTGCAGTGGATAGACCGGTCTGTCTATTATCGGGACCATGAACGCACGACGAATGCCCTCGGCCGGTCCGGTGGCGTCCGCGCGTGCGCAGCACTGGTGTCACCGACCGGCGACTGCACCCTCGAGAGCAGCCCCCTCGATCCGATCAGCCGGCACCCGCCACACCAGGAGCTCCAGATGACCACCATCACCGACACCACCGCCGTCACGCTCGATGTCGCCGACTACCGCACCACAGTCGAGGCGGGCGCCCTCGTCGTGGACATCCGTTCCAGGGTCCAGCGCGAGCGGCAGGGCGTGCTGGCCGGTGCGGTCGCGGTCGAGGCCCGCCCCGTCGTCGAACTGCTCGATCCCCGGTCAGCCGCGCCCCTCGCCGTCGTGGACGAGGGCCGCGAGGTGGTACTGGTCAGCGACGACGGCCTCGACGCCGAACTGTTCGCGATGGAACTGCAGTCCCGTGGCGTGCGGGGAGTGCGCGCGGTGGACGGCGGGCACGACGCGCTCCGGGCGGCAGGTGCACTCGGACTGCTCTCCGGTGCGGACCACCTGCTGCGTGAGCGGTCCGCGATCTCGGCGCACTGACGCGATCTGCACGCCCGACCGGGGGCGCGCCGACGCGGACGCCGGTACGGTCGCGTCCATGACGGACGACATCTCGGCAGACCTGCTCGAAGGCATCCTCGACGAGGTTCGTGACGACTCCTCGGGCGACCTCGTCCCACACCTGGGCGACTACGAACACCCGAATCCCGACGCTCTGGCGTTGGCGGTGTGCGACCTCGAGGGAACCGTGACCTCGGCGGGGGACGACGACATCCGTTTCGATCTCCAGTCCGCATCGAAGCCGTTCGTGTACGCCCTGGCTCTGGACCAGAAGGGGGTGGACGAGGTGGCCAAGCTGATCGGGGTCGAACCCTCCGGGGACGCGTTCAACGAGATCTCCCTGGAGGCCGGTACCGGCCGGGCCCCCAACGGTCTCGTCAACGCGGGGGCGTTGGCCGCCCACTCCCTCGTCGGGGATCCCGACGACGACGAGGTCACGCGATTCGAGCACATCCGTGAATTGTTCTCCCGCCTCGTCGGCCGCGAAGTGGAGGTGGACGAGCAGATCGCGGATATCGAGGCGAAGAGCGCACACCGCAATCAGGCGCTCGCCCACCTGCTCGCCGAGGAGGGCAACCTCGCGGACGACCCCCACGAGGTGGTGGCGGGGTACGGGCGCCAGTGCGCGGTCCGCGTGGATGTCCGCGAGCTCGCCCACATGGCCGCGATGTTCGCGAACGGCGGTCTGAAACCCGGGAGTGACGAACGGATCCTCGGACGGAAAGCGGTGCGCTACGCCAACAGCGTGATGTTCACCTGCGGCATGTACGACGCGGCGGGCGACTGGGTGTACCAGGTCGGACTGCCCGCGAAGAGCGGGGTGTCGGGGTGTCTGTTGGCGGTGGTGCCCGGCAAGTTCGGCATCGCGGCCTACTCGCCGCGCCTGGACGAGCACGGCAACAGCGTGCGGGCGGCGGCCGCCATCGAGCAGCTGTCGGACCGTTTTGACCTCCACGTCCTCGACCACGTGGACGACGACGGGGAGGGATAAACATGGGTTTGACGTCTCAGCCGGTCCCGGCTTACCGGGATAGCCATGGTCTCTTCGGAGCCGAATCCATGCTTGACTTCCGGAGGGCGATCGAGACGCTCTGAGCTCCTTGCGCCGCTCTCCCGCGAATCGAAGTCCTACGAACCGAACGAACTTCCGCCTGCGGGAGGAGTTGTTCCATCGGAGGGGAGGGTGCCTCCGCCCGCTGACTGCGGGCCGAGAAGGTGTGTATGGGGTTGGCCCGCGCGGTCGATGGCCTGCTGGTCCACCGAGACGGCCCTGCCCTTATCTGCTGTCGTTGGAGAGGTGAGTTCCTGCGGACGGCCACCCGAAACGCGGTAGTACTTGCCTGACCTGTAGCCGAGCAGGATCGTTCCGTCCGCTGGATAGTTCAGGAGATACTGCCATCGGCCGCTCTTGCCAGCGTTCTCTGTGGCGACAAGATCGATACTGGTAGCCGTCCGGGAGCCGCCTATGTTCGCCCAGTTGTAGACGCAGATCGGTGCTCCGCCTGCGACGGTGAACACTGTCCCGTGACCTGACTTCCCGGGGGCTTGTCCTGAGACGATGGTGCCGTCGGCGGGCCGCCTGCGCAGATGGTTCCAGACGCCGGTGCCGCCGGAGTTGTGGATGGCGGCGAGGGAGACGTTGGTGACTGATTGATTCTTGCCGACGTGGTCGAAGCTGGTGACGTAGATGGGTGCGCCGCCGGCGATGACGTAGACGGTTCCGTGCTCGGCGTGCCCGGGTGCCTGTCCGGAGAGCAGGGTCCCGTTGGCTGGGAACTTGCGTAAACGGTTCCAGACGCCGGTGCCGCCGGAGTTGTGGATTGCGGCGAGGGAGACGTTGGTGACTGGCTTGTTCTTGCCGACGTGGTCGAAGCTGGTGACGTAGATGGGTGCGCCGCCGGCGATGACGTAGACGGTTCCGTGTTCGGCGTGACCGGGAGCTTGACCGGAGACGAGAGTTCCGTTGGATGGGTATCTGAGAAGGCGAGCCCAAGGGCCGGATTCTCCAGCTCTGTGGATGGCAGCTAGGTCGACATTGATCACCGGCTTGTTCTTACCGACATGATCGAAGCTGGTGACGTAGATGGGTGCGCCGCCGGCGATGACGTAGACGGTTCCGTGCTCTGCGTGCCCGGGGGCCTGTCCGGAGATGAGAGTGCCGTCGACGGGATGTGTACGGAGACCGTTGAACTCTGCGGCGGATAACTCGCGTACCGTCTTCTCGCCCCCCAGGTGTGCCCACGAGGAGACGTAGACGGGTGCGCCGCCGGCGATGCGGTATACATGGCCGCCGTATGAAACGAAGTCGCCTTCTCCGATCGGGACTGATCCGTCGAGCGTTCTAGGGCGCAGATACCCCGTCAGGCTGGTTTTTGTCATGGTGATGACCTGAGCGTTTCCGCCAGTGAAGGGCGGGGAGTTGTTCGCACTTAGGAGCCGCAGGCTTCCGCCCAGGTCGTCCAAGACAATCGCGATGTGGTTACGGGAGCTGTTCCATACGGCCATGTCGCCTTTCCGGGCTCCGACTCCTGCTCCCACCTTGTGATAGAGGGACCCCGGGGCATTCCCGTACATCTGCCACCCGTAGCCGCCGATGAGCGATGTTCCACCGCAGACCTCGCGGTGATAGATCTCGGCGAGCGCGGTGCATTGGCCATGGAGAGGAGAACCGGCTGGCTGCCCCGGATACAACGGATATCGGTTGTTGTGTCGATTGACGAAAGCGTCGACTCGGGAATCCGCGTTGGCAGCGCCCGCGCTACGGAGATTCAGTGCGACCGCCGCTAGTGTTGAGGCGGAAAACGCTGCAAACGCGCGCCTTGACACCGCTAATCCGTTGATGGTCATGACACCAGCCTGTTCTCGGATGGTCGGGCAAACCCCGTGTTGCGATAGTCTCGCAGTGATCGAATGAATTAGATGTCCCCCAAACGCATAATTATCTCCAGCAGCGGTCCAGGTGCTGATGCCCTTAACGGGGCGGGAGCCCACGGGTTCGGCTCCGACGCATAGGGGCGACTATCCTCGGGAGTCGTGACCGACTCGACTCCCGCCGCGCCCGGGGCCGCCTCGAACGAGCCCGCCGACGACACCCCCGAGCAGCTGCGCATCCGCCGCGACAAGCGGCAGCGCATCCTCGATCGCGGTGTGGACGCCTACCCGGTCGAGGTCCCCCGCACGCACGGGCTCGTCGAGATCGCGTCGGATCCGCGCTTCGCCGCTCTCGAACCGGGGGAGGAGACCGACGTCCGCGTCTCCGTGGCCGGCCGGGTGCTGTTCGTCCGCAACACCGGCAAGCTCTGCTTCGTCCGCCTCCAGGACGGCGTAGACCCGGCTGCGACGCTATCTGCCCCGGCCGTGGATGGTGAGCCCGACGCGTTCGCCCCCCAGCTGCAGGCCATGCTCTCGCTGGCCAACGTCGGGGAGGAGCGGCTGGAGGCGTGGAAGCAGGACGTGGACCTCGGTGACCACGTCTCGGTGACCGGCCGGGTGGTGCGGTCCAAGCGCGGCGAGTTGTCCGTCATGGCCGACTCGTGGGTGCTGGCGGCCAAGTCCCTGCGACCGTTGCCGGTCGCGCACAAGGAGCTCAGCGAGGACACGCGCGTCCGTCAGCGCTACACCGACCTCATCATGCGCGACACCGCCCGGCGCAACGCGATCACCCGCATCAAGGTCGTCCGGGCACTGCGTAACGCCCTCGACGGGCGCGGGTTCCTCGAGGTGGAGACGCCGATGTTGCAGACGCTGCACGGCGGCGCCGCCGCCCGGCCGTTCGTCACGCACTCCAACGCGCTGGACCTGGACCTCTACCTGCGCATCGCCCCGGAGCTGTACCTCAAGCGCTGCGTGGTGGGCGGGATCGAGCGGGTCTTCGAGATCAACCGCAACTTCCGGAACGAGGGCGTGGACTCCTCGCACAGCCCCGAGTTCGCGATGCTCGAGACCTACCAGGCCTACGGGGACTACGACACGTCCGCCACGATGATCCGTGAGGTCATCCAGGAGGTCGCGCTCGAGGTCTTCGGTTCCACCACGGTGTCGCTGGCCGACGGCACCGAGTTCGACCTGGGTGGGCAGTGGCGTGAGATGCGGATGTACCCCTCGCTCAACGAGGCCCTCCGAGCGCGGCACCCCGAACTCGGCGTGGAGGTGACGGTGGACTCCACGGTTCCCGAGCTCACCGAGCTTGCGGGGAAGGTCGGGCTCGAGGTTCCCTCGGGCAGGGGCTGGCTGCACGGCAAGTTGGTCGAGGAACTCTGGGAGCACCTGTGCGGTGACCAGCTCGAGGGGCCGGTGTTCGTCCGCGACTTCCCCGTCGAGACCTCCCCTCTGACCCGCGACCACCGCACCGATCGTGGCGTCACCGAGAAGTGGGACCTCTACGTCCGCGGGTTCGAGCTGGCGACCGGGTACTCGGAGCTGGTCGACCCGGTAATCCAACGTCGGCGGTTCGAGGACCAGGCGCGGCTCGCCGCGGCCGGCGACGATGAGGCGATGGTCCTGGACGAGGACTTCCTGGCCGCGATGGAGCAGGGGATGCCGCCCACCACCGGGCTGGGGATGGGGATCGACCGACTGCTCATGGCGCTCACCGGGTTGGGGATCCGGGAGACCATCCTGTTCCCCATGGTCAAGCCGCTGCCGCGGGACTGACCCCACGGTCGCCGCGGACCCGCGGCCACACACGACCGGCCAGAGGCGGTCAGCGACAGACGACCGGGTGGGACGACTCGATTCGGTGGAACTAGTCGGCGTGCGCCCAGGCGTCGGCGACGAGATCGCGGAGCACCTGTTGATCGACCTTGGCCAGGGTCGTCACGTAGAGACACCCCTTTCCGGTCTTGTGTGGTCCCAGCGTGGCGAGCAGCGCGTCGGCCCCCGGGGCCCCGAGCAGCCCGTAGAGGGTGAGGGCAGAGGAGCGGGGGCTGAAGCCCACCCGGAGGGTGTCGCCCTCGCGGCCGCTGTCGTAGACGTAGTGGTGAGTGCCGTAGCCCACGATGGAGGGGCCCCACATGGCGGGCTGTTCGCCGGTGACGTCACCGAAGATCTCCAGGAGTCGCAGTCCGTCCGCCACGCGTCGGGCGGTGGGCAGCCCCTCGATCCACTCCCGCGGCGAGCCCGGTGCCGCGATCAACGTCGTGTTGTCATTGCGGCCGGTGGGCCGGGGCCGGGCGACCGGCTCGCTGAAGGACAAGCCCGCCGCGGCCAGCGCGTCGCGCAGCACCCCGAGCTGGGAGGGGCCGACCCCGTGTAGCGCCAGTACGTCCTTCTCGGGGATACCGTCGAGCTGGCGGAGGTGGGTGATGCCGGCGTGGTCCAGCGCGAGGGCCGCCGGGGCGGAGAGCCGGGGCAGGGGAAGCGGTGACTCGCTCATGGTGCAGACGCTAGCCCCCGCGCGGGGATCAGGGCCCGGCCGAGACCCGAACGTGACTCCGAGTCGCCCGTCCAGGTGACCTGCCCCGGACATAATCACAGAATGAGGAGAAACCCATCACGTGTGTTGGTCGGTCTGATGGCGGCGTTGCTGATCGCGGGGACCTCGACCTCGGGGGCCTCGGCCCAGAGTCCGCTGCCCCTACCGCCGGAGGTCCAGCAGGCACTGGATCAGGCCCAGGCCGGATCAGTGCAGGCGGATGCGGACCTTCGCACCGCGGCCGGCGGCTGGCTGGAGTCGGCGGGTCTCACCCCTCCGCCCGGTTTCGTGCCTCCTCCGCCCGCGCCACCGCAGCCCTCACCGCCGCCGGACCTCACCCCGCAGAGCCCGTGTCCACGAACGGCCGCGGCGTGCGTGGACCTCAACGGGAACCGGACCTGGCTGCAGTCGGGAGAGCGGTTGAGCTACGGGCCGGTGCGGATGTCCCACGGCAAGGCCGGCTGGGAGACCCCTCGCGGGACCTACCAGGTCACACGGAAGGTGCGACATGAGGTCAGCCGCCTGTTCAACGACGCTCCGATGCCGTACTCGGTGTACTTCGTGGGCGGGATCGCGTTCCACGAGGGGGACCCCGCCTACGAGTCCCACGGGTGCATCCGGATGGACCAGCCCGCCGCCGCCACCTACTTCGAGAGGTTGCAGGTCGGGGACACGGTGGTGGTGTTCTGACGGTGGTGTAGTGACGCCTTACGAATTCTTGAACATGCGGGCCTCGGCGCGGTCCGGCAGGAGGTACTCGGCGGACTTGGCCGCCAACGCCGATCCGACGATCACGAGCACGAATCCGATCGCGGCGACGAACGGCCCGTAGCTGACCGATGTGCCCTCGGGCAGGCCCGCCAGCATCGGATCGGAGGTATCGGTCGAGTTGAACAGGACCCAGACGAAGATCAGGTGGGCGGCCAACACGAGGGACGCGAGCACCGCGTTGGCAGCCGCGAAGAATCCCAGGCGGGTGAACAGCGTGACCGCCACCAGGACCGACAGCACCAGCAGGCCGAGGAAGTTCAGCGGCGCCATGGTGCGCAGGTCCAGGATCTCGGTGAGGTCGAGCGCGGTGATCGCCCCTCCGGTCTCGGTGGACAGCCAGGGGAGGTAGAGGCTGAGCAGGGCGAGCGCCAGTCCGACGACGGCGGTCAGGCCGCCGATGCGATTCCGCAGGTGGGGGATGATCTTTCCGCCGGCCGGGGTGTCTGTCCGCGCGGTCGAAGTGTGGGTGTCGGGCGTTGGCTGTGCGGTCATGGCTGGTGTCCCTCAGTCGGACCGGAGTCGGCGAAGTGAATTAAGTCACACAATAGTCGCGGATTTCCGGATGTGCCACACCAGTGTGTTCACCTCGGATCGCGCGTCGGTCTGGCGTACCGCGCCGACCGGGCGGCCCACGCCGACCCCGCCGCCACCATCACGAACCCGAGCGCGGCGACGTAGGGTCCGAAGGTCACCGTGGCGGTCGACGGCAGCCCCGACAGTGCCGGTTCCGTCACCCCTGTCGACAGGATGAGGGTCCAGACGAACGCGAGGTGGCCCGCCAGTACCCCGACCGCCACCACCGCCGCCGCGATGGCGAACGCTCCCAGGCGGGTGAGCGCGGTGACCGCCACCAGGAAGGACAGGACCAGCAGTCCGAGGAACAGGACCGGCGCGACGCTGCGGACGTCGATGATCTCGGTGATCCCCAGGGCGGAGATCCGCTCGCCCCCTCCCGTGGAGAGCCACGGCAGGTAGAGGCTGAGCAGCGCCAGGGCCAGACCGGTGACGGCGACGAGGGCCCCGATCCGGTTCCGGACATGCGGGATCATCTTGGTCCGTGCCGGCGTCCTGGTCGGGAGCGGGACGCGGTGTGGTGCGGGCGGTGTGTATGCGGACATGACGATCACCCTCTGGGCGGAGTCGACGGACGCAGGTGTGCGTGATCCCATGATAGGAGCCGAAGCCCTCCGGGGGCATTGCAGAAACCCGGTTTGTTATGGTAATGGGACTGTCAGCGTCGCTTGTTTGTCCGGCGCGTGGGTTCTGCGACCATCGGGTCCTCCGGCCAGGGGTGCCTGGGGTAGCGGCCCCGCATCTCCGCCCGCACGCCGGGATAGGCCTCCCGCCAGAAGAACTCCAGGTCGCGGGTCACGGCGAGTGGCCGTCCGGCGGGGGAGAGCAGGTGGACCGTCACGGGAACCCGTCCGTCGCAGATCCGGGGAGAGGCGGTCCAGCCGAAGCACTCCTGCAGCTTGACCGCCAGCACGGGTGCGGCGTCGGATCCCGGTTCCGGGTAATCGACGCGGTATGACGACGAGCTTGGCACCTGCAGCCGGTCGGGCAACAGTTCATCGAACCTGGAGGCCTCCGGCCAGGGGAGCAGGCGCCGCAGCGCGGAGCCGACGTCGCGGCCCGCCATCTTCCCTCCGCGCGCGAGGACGTCGACCTCCGGCCCGAGCCAGTCGGTGAGCCGGCCCGCGAGCGACTCGGCGGACACCGCCGGCCAGGGGTCCCCGAGCTCGCGATGGGCCAGGGCCAGTCGGTACCACAGACGTAGAGCCTCCTCGTCCGGCCCGAGTGCGGCCAGCCCGCCCGTCCGGACAGCGGTAGCCACGGCCGACACGGCGGCGGCGGGCCCCGGACGCACGGGGGTGACGGAGAGCTCGATCGAACCGAGCCGACGGACCCGGCGACCCGTCAGCGCGCCGCCCGAGAAGACGGCCGTCTCGTCGTCGTCGAGCAGCCCCGACGCCGCACGCTCGGCTCCCTCCCGGTCCAGCGGCGCGGCGGCCCGGATCACCGCCCCCGCCTCCCCGGCTGCCCGCCCGGACGCGCGTGCGACCTCGGCCACCGCGAGCCACTCGTGCCCGGTGAGGGCGGACCCGGGCGGGAGGACCGCCCCGGTCCCCGACGCGAACGTGTACTGCCCTCCCCGGCGGCGCGCCACACGGTCGGGATGGGCGAGCGCCACGACCAACCCGACCGCCTCGTCGAGCGGGATCCCGCCCCGCCCGCCACCGGTCCGGACCAACCGCTCCAGTCGGCGGGCCTCGCGCTCCCAGGTCCCGGAATCGCCGGCCCGGCCCCCGCGCAGCGCCCGCAGGTCCGCGACCAGGTCGCCCGCGGGGGAGCGACGGCCCGAGGCCAGTGACGCCACCACCTCCGCGGCCATCCTGCGGCCCACGACCGGAGCGCCGTCGAGCAACGCACGGGCGTGCCGCGGGTCGGCGGGGACCCGCGCCAGGTCGCGCCCGCGGTCGGTGGCCCGGCCACGGGCGTCGAGCGCGCCCAACCCCTGCAGTACCGTCTGCGCACGGCGGATCTCGCCGGTCGGCGGGGGGTCGGGCAGCGCCAGACCCTCACCCCGTGGCGCGCCCCAGCAGGCCACGTCCAGCGCGAAGCTCGTCAGGTCCGAGGTGGCGATCGCCGGCGTTCGGTGCGGGGGCAGCCGCGAGTACTCGTCCTCGGTCAGACAGCGCACCGCGATCCCGGGGCCGAGCCGGGCGGCCCGGCCCGAGCGCTGCACGCAGGAGTCGCGAGAGGCCGAGACCGTGACCAGGCCGGTCATGTCGCGGGCGGCGTCCCTGCGGGGTTCGCGGCTCAGGCACGCGTCCACCACCACCCGAACCCCCGGAACCGTGAGGGAGGACTCCGCCAGGTCGGTCGAGACCACGACCCGGGGCCGCGGTCCGGCCCCGCCCGGGCCCGCGGTCGGTCCCCCGCGCCCGGAACCCGAGACGGCGCGGTCCTGCGCGGCAGCGTCGAGCCCGCCGTGCAGTGGCAGGATTTCGGCCCGGTCACCCAGTCGGGCCGTGAGTGATCGCACCACGCGCTCGATCTCGCGGACCCCGGGGAGGAAGACCAGGGTGTCGGTGCCGCTCGCGGTCACCTCGTCGGCCGTCACCGCGGCCACGTGGTCGAGGAAACCGTCGGTCACCCCGCGGGAGTCCAGGCGCGGTACCGGGGGAGGGGAGTAGCGGATCTCCAGGGGGTGCAGGACGGACGGGATGTCGATCACCGGGGCCGCTACCGCGGAGCCCGTTCCGGGGTCCCCGAGCAGTCGCGCGAAGCGGCCGGCCTCGACGGTCGCGGACATGGCCACCACGTGCAGGTCGTCGCGGAGTTGGCGCAACTCGCAGAGCAGGGCCAGGGCGAGGTCGGACTCGACGTCCCGTTCGTGGACCTCGTCGAGCACCACCGCACCGATCCCGGGAAGATCGGGGTCGGCGATCAGCCGCCGCACCAGCACCCCCGGTGTCACGAACTCCACGAGGGTGTCCCGGCCGACCCTGGAGTCCCCGCGCACGGAGTAGCCCACCACGGTGCCGACCTCCGTCCCCGTCAGCGTGGTCAGACGCCGCGCCGCCGAGCGGGCGGCCACCCGCCGGGGCTGGGTGACGACGATCCGTCCCGCGATCCCGTCCGCCGAGGCGACCGCCGGTGGCGCGAGAGTGGTCTTACCGGTGCCGGGTGGGGCCTGGAGCACCGCGGTCCCCGTCGTGGCGAGGGCGTCGAGCAGTGCGGGCAGCGCAGCGGCGAAGGGCAGGCCGCGGCCGATTCGATCCAGATCGAACGGGCTCATCCCCTGGTCCCGTCCACCTGTGCCATGTCCACGACCCTAGATGTCCGTGTCCCACGGCACGGATTCCTGCCGTTCGCTGTCGGCGTACACGTATCCGCAATGATTCCCCGACCTGCCGCGTTGAACCCTGGTGACGGACCGACAGCCACTCCTGTGGCTCCGGGCGTCGGACCGGGCCACTACAGTGGTTAACACCCGAGGAATGTGAGGTAGCACGATGTTCGAACGGTTTACCGACCGCGCGCGTCGCGTCGTCGTCCTGGCCCAGGAAGAGGCCCGGATGCTCAACCACAATTACATCGGCACCGAGCACATCCTGCTGGGTCTCATCCACGAGGGCGAGGGAGTGGCCGCCAAGGCGCTCGAGTCCCTGGGGATCTCGCTGGAAGCGGTGCGGAGTCAGGTCGAGGAGATCATCGGCCAGGGCCAGCAGGCGCCCAGCGGGCACATCCCGTTCACGCCGCGGGCCAAGAAGGTGCTGGAGCTGAGCCTGCGCGAGGCGTTGCAGCTCGGCCACAACTACATCGGCACCGAGCACATCCTGCTCGGCCTCATCCGTGAGGGCGAGGGAGTGGCCGCCCAGGTGCTGGTCAAGCTCGGAGCGGACCTCACGCGGGTCCGCCAGCAGGTCATCCAGCTGCTCTCGGGATACCAGGGCAAGGAGGCGGAGGCCACGGGTGCGCCCGCGGGAGCCGGCGGTCGGGAATCCGGTACGCCGTCGTCCTCGACGGTCCTGGACCAGTTCGGCCGTAACCTCACGCAGGCCGCCATGGAGGGCAAGCTCGACCCGGTCGTCGGTCGCGCCAAGGAAGTGGAGCGCATCATGCAGGTGCTCTCCCGGCGTACCAAGAACAACCCGGTGCTCATCGGCGAGCCCGGGGTGGGCAAGACCGCGGTCGTCGAGGGTCTGGCGCAGGCCATCGTCAACAACGAGGTCCCCGAGACGCTGAAGGACAAGCAGGTCTACTCGCTCGACCTGGGGTCGCTGGTGGCCGGTTCCCGCTACCGCGGTGACTTCGAGGAGCGCCTGAAGAAGGTTCTCAAGGAGATCAACCAGCGCGGCGACATCATCCTGTTCATCGACGAGATCCACACGCTCGTCGGCGCGGGTGCCGCCGAGGGCGCGATCGACGCCGCGTCGATCCTCAAGCCCAAGCTGGCCCGTGGTGAGCTGCAGACCATCGGCGCCACCACGCTCGAGGAGTACCGTAAGCACATCGAGAAGGATGCCGCGCTCGAGCGTCGCTTCCAGCCGGTGCAGGTCCCGGAGCCCAACGTGGAGCTGTCCATCGAGATCCTCAAGGGTCTGCGGGACCGCTACGAGGCGCACCACCGCGTCACCATCACGGATGCCGCCCTGGCCGCGGCGGCCCAGCTGGCGGACCGCTACATCAACGACCGGTTCCTGCCGGACAAGGCGATCGACCTCATCGATGAGGCCGGTGCACGCATGCGGATCAAGCGGATGACCGCCCCGCCGGACCTGCGGGAGTTCGACGAGAAGATCGCCGAGGCCCGTCGCGAGAAGGAGTCCGCGATCGACGCGCAGGACTTCGAGAAGGCCGCCGGTCTCCGGGACACGGAGAAGAAGCTCATCGCCGAGCGCTCGGAGCGCGAGAAGCAGTGGCGCGCGGGTGACATGGACGTGGCCGCGGTGGTCGACGAGGAGCAGATCGCCGAGGTGCTGGGGAACTGGACCGGCATCCCGGTGTTCAAGCTCACCGAGGAGGAGACCTCGCGTCTGCTCCGCATGGAGGAGGAGCTGCACAAGCGGATCATCGGCCAGGAGGACGCCATCAAGGCGGTCTCGCGGGCCATCCGCCGCACGCGTGCCGGTCTCAAGGACCCCAAGCGCCCGTCGGGTTCGTTCATCTTCGCCGGCCCGTCCGGTGTCGGTAAGACCGAGCTCTCCAAGGCGCTGGCCAACTTCCTGTTCGGTGAGGACGACGCGCTCATCCAGATCGACATGGGCGAGTTCCACGACCGTTTCACCGCCTCGCGTCTGTTCGGTGCGCCCCCCGGGTACGTCGGCTACGAGGAGGGCGGTCAGCTCACGGAGAAGGTGCGGCGCAAGCCGTTCTCTGTGGTCCTGTTCGACGAGATCGAGAAGGCCCACTCGGAGATCTACAACACGCTGCTCCAGGTGCTCGAGGACGGCCGTCTCACCGACGGTCAAGGCCGCATGGTGGACTTCAAGAACACCGTGTTGATCTTCACCTCGAACCTCGGCACGAGGGACATCTCCAAGGCGGTCGGAATGGGCTTCCAGTCCTCCGACAACACCGAGGACGCCTACGAGCGGATGAAGCAGAAGGTCAACGACGAGCTCAAGAAGCACTTCCGGCCGGAGTTCCTCAACCGCATCGACGAGATCGTGGTGTTCCACCAGCTCACCAAGAGTGAGATCGTCCAGATGGTCGACCTCATGGTCAGCCGCGTCGGCGTGGCGCTCAAGGCCAAGGACATGACCATCGAGGTCACCGATCGGGCCAAGGAGCTTCTCGCCAAGAGAGGTTTCGACCCGGTACTGGGTGCCCGGCCGTTGCGTCGCACCATCCAGCGCGAGATCGAGGACACTCTCTCGGAAAAGATCCTCTTCGGAGAGGTCGCGGCCGGCGAGCTGATCACGGTCGACGTCGAGGGCTGGGACGGCGAGTCCGACAAGACGGAGGACGCCAAGTTCACGTTCTCCGGCGCCCAGCGTCCGGACGCCGGATCCCGCGAGGGCGAGGAGATCACCGCGAGCGTCGCGCCCACCGGCGAGGCAGGACCCGGGGACTCGCTCCCGCCGAGCTCGGGAGGCTTCGGAGGCGGCGCCCCCGGCGGTCCTTCGGGTGGCGGTGGGGCAGCCCCGGCTGCCACCACCTGATCGGGTCTCGCCTGTGCTCCGGCACAGCGCCTGACACGAGGCACAGCGCCTGACACGAAGAACGGCCCCCGCTCCGGCGGGGGCCGTTCTTCTGCGCTGTCCGTCGCACGCACTGCCCGCACGCACCTGCGCGCCCGGAATGCCCGGCCGCAGCCCGGTCACGCTGGGGGAATGGACCGCAGAGGCAGCGTAGGTCGGAGGGAGGGGCGCCCGGTCGTCCCGAGAGGCGGGAACTCACCGGGCATCCAAATTGATCTGGTCAGCCGCGGGCCGCGGGTACCGCGCGGAAACCGCCGTCGACCACGACGAGCGGAGCGCCGGGCTGCTCATCGTCGAACCAGGCGTCCAGCAGCCGGGCGATCACCAGGACGTGGTCGCCGGCCGGTACGAGCCGGTCCAGCGCGACCCGCAGTCGTGCCCGGCCGCCGTGGAGAAGTGGCTCGCCGGTCTCGGCCCGGGTCCACAGCGAGGTGTCGGCGAACCGCAGATGTGACGGGCCCGCGAACCGGAGCGCGAGGGACCGGTCGGCCTCGCCGAGCAGGTGGATCACCGCGGTCCGGGCATCGAGTACGCCCGCCAGGCTGGACGACGAGATGCCGACGTTGAAGCTCACCAACGCGGGCTTCGACGACAAACTGGACGGTGACGACGCGGTGAACCCCACCGGTCCGTCGGGGCCGTCGAGGGTGATTATCGTGACGCCGGCGGGATGCATGCGCATCGCCCGGCGGTGGGTCTCTGCCGAGACGGACTGCTGAGCGGTGGACAGGCTACGTTCGGTCATGCGAGAAGTCTGTGGCCGGGTGCTTCGGATGTCGAACGTTCCGCTCGTGATGACCGAAAGCATCACGACGCAGACATCAGACCCGCAGGCAGTGCACTCGTGGGGTCGGCCGAGATGGTGTCCAGTGCCACCGCCATCGCCGCGAACTGCTGGATCCTCCCACCCGCCGTCGACACCCTGAGTTCCGGCGCCCCGCCTGCCAGGGGAGTCTCCCGTGAGGCTCTCAGAAGTGGGCCCAGATACCGCGGGTGGTCGGTGAAGGCCTGGCCGCAGAGCACGACCGAGTCCGGTCGGGTGATGGACGAGACCAGTCCCACCAGGCGGCCGAGGACCGTCGCCCGCTCGACGAGGATCGCGTCGGCCATCGGGTCGCGATGTGCCAGGGCCGCGAGCTCCGGCACCGACTCGACGGTGATGTCGCGGGTGGCCGCAGCGCGGACCAGTCCGGAATCGCCCACCACGTCAAGTAGGCCGCGACCGCGGTCGTCGAGGTACGTGGTGGGGCCCACGGGGAGGTGGGTGAGCTCGGACGACCCGGCACGTGGCAGGTGGACGGCGCCGTCGATCACGAGGGCGGAGCCCAGGTGCTCGCGCGCGTAGACGACCAGGGTCGTCCCCCGATGGGACTCGTGTCCTACGAGGAGCTCCGCGGCGGCCATCGCCTCGACGTGGGGGGCCACGGAGAAGGGCACCCCGATCCGATCGGCGAAGAGGTCCGACACGGGAACGTCCTGCCATCCCAGCAGCTCGTGGTCGATCCTGCCCGGCGAGGTGATCCTCGCGGCCGTGGCCACACCGCCCCAGACGAGCCGTCGTCCACGATGGCCGTCGAGGAGCCGGAACGCGATCGCGGACAACTCGTCGGCGATCAGCTCCGGATCCCGGCCGGGTGTGGGGATCGCGTACTCGGACAGGATCCGGCACCCGAGGTCACTGATGGCGACGACGCAGCGGCTGAGGCCGATGTGGACGGCCACGACTACCGGCCCGGAGGGGTCGATCTCGAGGGGGACGCTCGGTCGGCCGACGGAACCGTCGTGCATCAGTTCCGGCCGCTCGCGGATGACCCCGGCGGACAGTAGGGCGGCCGTGGCGCGGCCGACCGTCGCCACCGACAAACCGGTGGACGCCGCCACTTCCGGACGGGTCACCGGTCCGCGGAACCGGATCGTGCGCATGACCCGAGCCGAGCTCACATCGGACAGGCGCAGGTCAGGTGCTGATGATCGGGTCGTCATGCCGAGCAGATTAGCACAAACAATAGACCGATCTGTCTACTGCGGTTATAGGTTTCGGTCGCGCTGACACCAATTGTGGCTACCCGGCACCGTCCGGCCCCACGATGTGTCGGTCCGCATCCCTCTCCGAACTACTCCAGGAGCCGTCCGTGTCCACCGACCCGACACATCCGTCCGCCGTCCACACGGGCCTACATTTCCACTGGTTTCTGCCCACCTACGGGGATTCGCGCAACCTCGTGGCCGGAGGCCACGGCACGCTGATGTCGGGGGACCGCCCGGCGACCCTGCCGTACCTGCGGCAGATAGTGGCGGCGGCCGAGCACAACGGGTTCGAGTCCCTCCTCACTCCCACCGGCGCCTGGTGCGAGGACGCGCTGATCACCGCCGCGCTGCTCGCCGACTCGAGCGAACGCATCAAGTTCCTCGTGGCCCTGCGCCCGGGGCTCATGAGCCCCACCCTCGCCGCGCAGATGGCGACCACCTTCCAGTGGCAGACCGACGGCCGGTTGCTGCTCAACGTGGTCACCGGCGGGGAATCCCGCGAGCAACGCGCGTACGGGGACTTCCTGGACAAGGAGGGGCGCTATGCCAGGGCCGACGAGTTCCTCGACATCGTGCGAGGGCTGTGGAGTTCGCGGGAAGAGTTCACCTATCGCGGCGAGCACCTCGCCGTCGTCGACTCCGTCCTGGCGCGGCGACCCGACCCGGCGCCGCCGATCTTCTTCGGCGGCTCGTCCGCGGCCGGGATCCGCGTCGCCGCCCGCCACGCCGACACCTATCTCACGTGGGGTGAACCGCCCGCCGCGGTCGCCGAGAAGCTCGACCGGGTCCGTGACGCCGCGGCCGCACAGGGCCGTACCCCGTCGTTCGGGATCCGGCTCCACGTGATCTCCAGGGACACCTCGGAGTTGGCGTGGGCCGAAGCCGAGCGCCTCCTGGCGGGGATCGACCCCGCGGACGTCGCACGCGTCCAGGCCTCGCTGGCCTCGAGCGAATCCGAGGGGCAGCGCCGCATGCTCGACCTGCACGGCGGTCGGACCGATTCCCTGGAGATCTCGCCCAACCTGTGGGCCGGGGTCGGACTGGTCCGCGGGGGTGCGGGTACCGCGCTCGTCGGCTCCCACGAGGAGGTCGCCGACCGGATCGCCGAGTACGCGGAGCTGGGGCTCACCCACTTCGTCCTCTCCGGGTACCCGCACCTGGAGGAGACGTACAGCTTCGGGGAGGGCGTACTTCCCGTTCTGGCCCGTAGGGGGTTGTGGACCGCGGCTGACCGACGTGAGGACACCGTGTCCGTGCCTTTCGCAGGCGCCGCCTCCCCTGCTCCCGCCTCCCCTGCCCCCGCCTCCGTCGGCGGGTGACCACACGAGGAGACTCCACCATGACCACTGTTCTCCCCTCCACGCCGCCGGAGACACCTCCCGCGGCGGTGAGCCCGACCACCAACACTCCACGCCCCGGACGCGGAGATCCCGGGCGCCGTCGACCCCGCCGCCCAACCACCTGGCTGCGCTGGCTGAGCCCCGTTCTGTTGATCCTGATCTGGCAGGTCGCGGGCGCCACCGGCGTCCTGCCGGAGCGGATCCTTCCCGCCCCGCAGCTCATCGCCGAATCCGCGCTCGAGCTCATCGCCTCCGGCGAACTCCTGGACGCACTGGCCGTCTCGAGCGTCCGCGTGGTCCAGGGTTTCGTCCTGGGTGCCGTGGCAGGGCTCGTGCTGGGGGTGGTCGTCGGGACCTCGCGGATCGCGGACGCCCTCGTCGACCCCCCGCTCCAGATGCTCCGCGCGTTGCCACACCTGGGCCTGATCCCGCTGTTCATCCTGTGGTTCGGCATCGGCGAGACCCCCAAGGTGCTGCTCATCGCCCTCGGCGTGGTCTTCCCGATCTACCTCAACACCGCCTCCGGCCTGCGGCAGGTGGACCCCAAGCTCCGGGACATGGCGACGGTGTTCGGCTTCAGCCCGCGTCAGCGGCTCACCGAGGTGATCCTCCCGTCGATCGCTCCGCAGGTCCTCGTGGGTGTCCGCCAGTCGCTCGCGATCGCGTGGCTCACGCTCATCGTGGCCGAGCAGCTCAACGCGACCAACGGCATCGGCTACCTCATCATGAACGCCCGCGACTACTTCCGGATCGACGTGATCATCGTCGGCCTGGTCGTCTACGCGCTTCTCGGCATCCTCACCGACGCGGTCGTCCGAGTCGCCGAGACCCGCGCCCTGCGCCACTACCGCTGACGTCCGCCCACTGCTCAGGAGCACAGTCATGACCACCACACTCGCCCCCGCGGGCGCACTGCGGGGTGTCACCCGCCGGTTCGGCGACGCGACCGTCCTCCGGGGCCTCGACCTCGAGATCCCCCGCGGTGACATCGTCGCGCTGCTGGGGCGTAGCGGCAGCGGTAAATCGACCGCGCTGCGGATCCTCGCCGGACTGGACCGGGAACACGACGCCGGGAGCGTCCATATCGACGGCGCCCCGGCGGTCGTGTTCCAGGACTCCAGGCTGCTGCCCTGGCGGACCGTCGCCGAGAACGTCCGCCACGGCCTCAACAGGGTCGAGGTGGCGCGAGGGGAGAAGTCCGCCCGGGTCACCGGAATCCTCGCCGAGGTGGGGCTCGAGGGACGTGAGGGCGCCTACCCGGGGGAACTCTCCGGCGGGCAGGCGCAGCGGACCTCGCTCGCGCGGGCGCTCGTCGCGGAACCGTCGTTGCTGCTCCTCGACGAGCCGTTCGGAGCGCTCGACGCCCTCACCCGGCGGACCATGCACCGCCTCCTGCTGCGGCTGTGGGCCCAACACGGTCTGGGCGTCCTGCTGGTGACGCACGACGTCGACGAGGCGGTGGCCCTGGCCGACCGCGTGCTCGTCCTGGACCACGGCGTCGTCGTCCATACCGAGACCATCGACCGACCCCGCGGCGGGGGCGAGACGAGCCACCACCGCCGCTGCCTACTCGACGCGCTGGGCGTCGACCACACAGACGAGGACTACTCGATATGACCACGACCCTCACCCCGATCCGCAGCCGGACCGCGATCCCCGCCGCCCTGCTCGCCCTGGCATTGATCGTGTTGCTCGTCGGCGCCGGATGCGCCACCCGCGACTCCCGGGACGCGGCACCCGTCCCCGACCGCGTCGACCTCGCGGGTCTGTCCGACCTCGTGCTGCGGGTGGGGGACCAGAAGGGCGGCACCCAGGCGCTGCTCACGGCGGCAGGGAAGCTCGACGACCTGCCGTACGAGGTGGAGTTCTCCACGTTCACCTCCGGGCCTCCGCAGGTGGAGGCGCTCAACGCCGGGCAGATCGACGTGGCTGTCACCGGTAACACCCCGCCGGTGTTCGGGGCGGCCGCCGGGGCGCGGGCGTCCATCGTCTCCGCCTACGCCAACGGCGGCGAGGGGGACCGGATCCTGGTGCCCGGCGACTCGCCCGTGCAGACGGTGGCCGACCTGGCGGGACGGAAGGTCCTGGTGGCCAAGGGGACCTCCGCCCACGGGCATCTCCTGCTCCAACTCCGCAAGGCCGGGGTCGCGCCGGAGTCCGTCGAGTTGGTCTTTCTCCAGCCTGCCGAAGCGGGCTCCGCGTTCTCGCGCGGTGACGCCGACGCCTGGGCTATCTGGGACCCGTACACGGCCATCACTCAGACCACCACCGACGCCCGGACCATCGCGACCGCGGCCGGCGCCTCCAACGGGTTCTGGTTCGGGCTCGCCTCCCACGACGCCCTCGCGGACGCGCAGCGCCAGACCGCGATCGCGGACTTCCTGGTCAGGCTGGCCGAGGCGGGGACGTGGAGCGCGGAGAACCCGGAGCAGTGGGCCGCGTTCTACGGCGAGGCGGTGGGGCTGACCCCAGAGGCCGCCGAACTCTCGCAGAGCCGCAGCACCCGTCAGCCTGTGGCGTTGACGGACACGGTGGCCAGCGAACAGGAGCTCGCCGACGTCTTCACCGAGGACGGGCAGATCGCCCCGGTGGACATCGACGCACTGGTCGACGACAGGTACGAGGACGTACTCGGGCCGGTGGTCGGTCCGCTCCCCGAGAAGTAGCGGTCCGGGAGCGGGCCAGCGGACCGGACCAGCGAAAGCGGGCCGGCGGACCGGGAACGGTCGGTCTGCAGGGACGGTCTGCGCCGTCGATCTACGAGGTGATCCAGGACCAGAGGGTGGCGATCGCGGCCCACCCGACCATGCCGACGGTGGAGTAGAGCAACGCCCACATCAGCCCGCCCACCGTCACCGCCGGCAGGTACCGGGTGAGCGGCATGCGGGTGAACCCGGCGCTGAAGTTGATCGCAGTCTGCACGCCCACGGTGAGGAAGGACAGCGGCACGGCGATCACCCCGTAGCGCGCCGACAGACGCTGGGCCCGCTGCATGTGCCGCCCGTTCAGGTGACGAGCCGCCTTGCTGCTCAGCCTGCCACCACTCAGCGCACCCCTACCGAGCCAATAGGTGGCGTTGGCGCGCAGCATCACGATGACGAAGAGCGCGCCGAACGCGATGGGATACGGCTGTTCCGAGATCCGTTCCACGGGGGTGTCCGGGTGCGCCGGTCGAGGGGCGGGGGTCAGGTGGAGGGCTCGACGTCCAGCACGACGTCGAACTCGAGGAGGGTGGCCCCCTCGGCGACGGGCTTTCCGTGCTGGCCGGCGTGGGCGGTCCGGGCGTCGCCGTCGCGCCAGGCGGCGAAGGACGCCTCGTCCTCCCAGGTGGTCAACACGAAGTAGCGGTCCTCGCCGGCGGTGGGGCGCAGCAGCTGGAAGCCGAGGAACCCGGGGGAGTTCTGCACGGTGTGGGCGCGCTCCGAGAAGCGGCGCTCGAGCTCGGCACCTGCCTGGGGCGGCACGGACAGGGCATTGATCTTCACGACGGCCATGTAGGTGAGCCTACGCTTCGCAGTCGTCGCCCCTGCCGGTCAACCCGGTAGCGAGTAACTGTCACCCGCCGACGTCACCAATCCGTCCGCCACGAGCGAGTCGAGGGCGCGCTCGCGTTGGATCGCGTCGGGCCACACCGCGTCCAGACGGTCCCGGCCGGCTGTTCCGTCTCCGTCGCGCAGGACGTCGAGTAGCAGGCCGCGCACCTGGCGGTCGGTGCCGGCGAAGGTCTGGGCCCGGCGCCGGGGTCCGTCCCACTCGGGCCTGCCGGCGGCCAGCCACGCGCACGACGGGGCCAGCGGGCAGTCGTCGCACCGCGGTACCCGGGCGGTGCAGACCAGCGCGCCGAGCTCCATCAGCGCCACTGAGAAGGCGACCGCCCGTTCGCGGCCCGCCGGTAGCAGGGCGTCGACCGCAGAGAGGTCGCGCCGGGTGGACGGGGGCCCGGCCTCGGCCGCCCCGCCCACCGCCCGTGCGACCACCCGGCGCACGTTGGTATCGACCACCGGGACGCGCTGACCGTGGGCGAAGCACGCCACCGCGCGGGCGGTGTAGTCGCCGACGCCCGGGAGGGCGAGCAGCGCCTCGACGTCGGTGGGGACCTCGCCGCCGTGTTGATCGACGACGACGAGGGCGCACTCCTGCAGACGGAGGGCGCGGCGGGGATAACCGAGCTTGCCCCACATCCGGATCACATCGGCGGGGGAGGCCGCGGCGAGTTCGGCCGGACCGGGCCACCGATCGAGCCACGCCCGCCAAACCGGTTCCACCCGCGCGACGGGGGTCTGCTGGCTCATGACCTCGCAGAGCAGGATCTCCCACGCGCCCACATCTGACCCGCGCCAGGGCAGGGGTCGGCCCGCACGGTCGAACCAGGACAGCAGGGCGGAGGTGTCGACGGAGGTCACCGTGGCTCCGTGGGGGCGGAGTGTGCACAATATGAGTCATGCCTCATACCGATCCAATCAAGGCCTGGGCCTCGCTTCGCGACGGCAATCATCGATTCGTCGAAGGTCAGATGCGTCATCCCGGCCAGAATACCGAGCACCGGGAGACGCTCGTCGCGGCGCAGCACCCCAAGGCCGTGCTGTTCGGATGCTCGGACTCGCGGGTGGCGGCCGAGATCATCTTCGACCAGGGGCTCGGCGACCTCTTCGTGATCCGCACCGCCGGCCACATCAGCGACTCGGCGGTGCTCGGCTCGATCGAGTACGCGATCCACGTCCTGGAGACCCCGCTGATCGTGGTGCTCGGCCACGACAGCTGTGGCGCGGTCAAGGCCACGGTCGATGCGTTGAACACCGGTGAGATCCCGCCCGGGTTCCTGCGCGACGTGGTGGAGAAGGTCGCGCCCTCGATCCTCAACGGACGCCGGGAGGGGCTCAGTACCATCGACGACTTCGAGGCCCGCCACGTCCTCGAGACGGGTGAGCTCCTCAAGCAGCGTTCCAAGATCATCAGCGACCGCATCGAGGAGGGTCGCCTCGCGATCGTCGGTGTGACCTACAAGCTCTCCGACGGACGCGCGTACCTGCGGAGCGCGCTGGGAGAGGTCGACGACACCCCCCACGGTCCGGGCGAGGAGATGATCGCGGTCTGATGATCGCCGTCTGATGAACGCCGTCTGATGAACGCGGTCTAGGGACACGCCGCGAGGGGGATCCGGTGCCGCGGCCCCTCGGCCCTAGAGTTGGGCCCGTGCACGAACCCGAGGGCTCCCTACCGCGCGAAGTCTATGTGCGTCGACGCGTCGCCGCCGTCGTCGTCGCGGTCGTCGCCGTCCTGGCGGTGGTGTTGGCGCTGTTCCTGGCCTCCAGGGACAGCGGCACCGACACCCAGGAGTCGGCTGCGGGCGGTGAGGTCGACTCGGCCGAGGCCGCCACCACCTCGGAGACCACGGCCGAGACCACAGCACGGGACGACGGCGGAGCCTCCCGGGGCCGGTGTGCGGACGAGGACCTGAGCCTGGAGGTCTGGTCCGCCGAGCCCAACGTCGCGGTCGGGGAGGACGTCCGGTTCTTCGTCAACATCCTCAACACCTCGGACACCACGTGTGATCGCGACCTCTCCGAGGCGCCGCTGTCCTTCGAGGTCTACCGCCTGGACACGAACGTCAAGGTGTGGTCGAGCATCGACTGCACCACCCCCCGGGACCACGACGAGGTCGACCTGCGGCCCGGTGAGCCCGAGCCCCGCCAGATCGACTGGACAGGCCGCCGTTCCGCGGAGGGTGCCTGCTCGGAAGCCGATCGGACGCCCGTCGAGGTCGGCGCCTACCAGGTGTACGCGCTGGTCGGGAGCGTCTTCAGCCCGGCAGCCACCTTCAACGTTGTCGAGGGTGACTGACTCCCGCGACCGGCGTCGGCGTCCGGTCCCCGGACATCACGCCTAGGTCGATCCCAGGCCGGTGAGCCACTGACGTACGTGCCGGGCCCACAGGGCGCCCACACCCTCGACGTCCGCGAAGTCCGTCTGTTCGGCGGCCAGCAGTGCCGGAACCGAGCCGAACCGTTCGACCAGTGCGGTGATCTGCACGGGTCGGAGCCTTGGGATGTGGGCGAGCATCCGATGCCCGCGCGAGGCGACGTGCTCGTCGAGGTCTTCCGGCTCCGCGGGCAACCCCAGGCAGCGCGCGACGGGGCCGGGGAGGAGGAGGTCTGCGTCGGTCAGGGAAGCGAGACGCTCGAGGCCGTTCGTCACCTGCTCGGCGGTGGGTACCGTGCTCCCGCCCGTGGGATCCACGGCGAGGTGGTCGGCGACGAGGCCCCAGAGTTCGTCCGGGGTGTCGGCGAGCAGCTCCTCCAGCTGGAGCGTGGTCTGACGCCCGTATTCGCCCATCTCCACGGTGAGTTCGGCCAGTTCGGTGCCGAGACGATCCAGCCGGATCAGGCGCTGCGCCATCGTCACGACGTCGCGGACGGACGCGTACCCACCGATCTCCGCGCGGTCGAGTCGGGCGCGGGCCCGGGCGGTTCGGGCACCGTGGCGCTCCATGGTGGCCACGGTCTGGTCCGCGCGGGCCAACAGGACCACGGGGTCGGCCAGAACGCGGGCCTGCCCTCCCGCGTAGACGGTCACCGTGGTCATCGAGGCGGACACCGCCACCGCCGGGACCCCGGTGTGCAGCGCGGTGCGTTCGGCCGCGCGGTGCCGGGTGCCGGTCTCCACCGCCGGCAGGGAGGGATCGGGGACCAGATGGACGTTGGCCCGGGTGATGCGCTCGCCGTCCGTGGACAGGACCACAGCGCCGTCCATCTTGCTCAGTTCACGCAGCCTCGCCGGGGTGAACTCGACGTCCAGCGAGACGCCGCCGTCGCAGATCTGCTGGACGGCGGGGTCGTCGCCGAGTACGACGAGGCCGCCGGTACCGCTGCGTCGGATGCGGTCCAGCGCGTCACGTAGGGGAGTGCCCGGGGCCAGACGCCGGAGCACGGCGCGCACGGCCGCGTCGACGGGGGAGCCGTCGGCCGCGCGAGCGGACAGGGCGGACGTCTCAGTGCCCCTCGGAGTGGGTCTCGACCGGACGGGTGTACTCGTCGCTGGCCGGGACCTCGGCGATGACGGCCGCTGCCATCTCGATCTGGTCGCCGTTGGAGAAGGAGACGGTGGCCGGTACCGAGGTACCGATGTCGAGATCGTCCGCACCGGGGAGGGTGGCGGTGGTCCGCTCGACGCAGATGTCGTCGCTGGCGGGGACGGGCTCGGCGTCGGCCGCCGCCGAGACGATCAGCGAGCACCCGCGATCGAGGGGCTGAGAGTCGCCGATCTGCGCCTCGATCCCGTCGATCTCGACCCGGTCGAGGGAGATCGACTCACCGAGGCCGGTACCGGTGAAGGAGGCGGCGAAGCCGAGCCGGGCCTCACCCGTCTCGGGGAGGACCACCACGAGGTCGTTGACGTAGAGCTCGCCTGCCGAACCCTGTCCACCGTCCACCGCGGCGACCTGGCTGGCCGTCTGGGAGATCTGGCCGGCGCCACACGCGGACATGCCGACGGCGGTACCCACGGCCAGGACTACGAGCGCGGTGCGGCGCAGGCCGGTGTTCGGTGAAGTCACGTCAGGCTCCTCGGGGGATGGTCGTTCTCAGGCCGGTCTCATCGTAGTCCACGGTCGGTCGTGATCGGCGCCAGAGTGTGCCCCTCGCACCCCCTCGATTCGCCGACCGTGCCGTTCGGGTTTCTGACCTGCGAAAACGGAAAACCCCAGCGCTGAGGGCGTGCTAAGATGGCTCAGTCGAAAGGGGAAAGCCACTCATGGAGTTCAAGGTCGGCGACACTGTCGTCTACCCGCATCACGGCGCCGCAAGTATCCAGGCGATCGAGATGCGGACGGTCAAGGGCACCGAGAAGGAATACCTCGTCCTCAAGGTTTCACAGGGCGATCTCACGGTCCGGGTACCGGCCGAGAACGCCGAGTACGTGGGCGTACGCGACGTGGTCGACGAGGCGGGGCTCGACAAGGTCTTCGATGTCCTGCGCACCGAGCACGCGGAGGAGCCGACCAACTGGTCGCGCCGCTACAAGGCGAACGGCGAGAAGCTGGCCTCCGGGGACGTGAACAAGGTCGCCGAGGTCGTCCGCGACCTGTGGCGTCGCGATCTGGACCGCGGTCTGTCCGCGGGCGAGAAGCGCATGCTCGCCAAGGCGCGGCAGGTCCTCGTCGGCGAGCTGGCGCTGGCCGACCGTGCGGACGAGCACCGTGCGGACGAGCTCCTCGAGCAGGTCCTGGCCGCCGCGGCCGCACCGGCCTGACGCGACCCGCGCGAGCGACTCGGTACCAGGTGACGCAGCACGATTCGAGTGGCCACCCCGCCCCCACGGGCAGGGTGGCCGCCGTCGTTCCCGCGGCCGGGTCCGGCGTCCGGCTGGGTGCCGGTGTCCCCAAGGCGTTCGTCGAGGTGTCGGGTCGGACGATGCTCGAGCGGGCCGTCGCCGGGTTGCTGGCGAGCGGGGCCGTCGACGACGTCGTGGCAGTGGTCCCGGAGGACCGCGTGGCCGAGGCCGAGGAGTTGCTGGCACCGCTCCGGACGGGGGACCACCTCGTCGTCGTCGCCACGGGCGGGTCGCAGCGCACCGACTCGGTACGGAACGGTCTCGCGGCCCTCACCGCCACCCTCGCGCGGTCCGGGACGTCGGTCCACGACGTCGTCCTGGTCCACGACGCGGCGCGCTGTCTGACTCCCCCCGCCCCGATCCTGCGCGTCGTCGAGGCCGTCAGGTCGGGGGAGGGCGCGGTCGTGCCCGTTCTCCCCGTGATCGACACCGTCAAGGAGGTCGACGCCGGCGGATACGTGGTGGGTACGCCCGACCGCGCCGCCCTGCGGGCCGTCCAGACGCCCCAGGGTTTCGCGCCCGACGTGCTTCTCGCCGCCTACGACGCGGCCGGGGACGTGGCCACCGATGACGCCGGCTTGGTCGAGCGGCTGGGCAGGCGGGTGGCGACCGTCGACGGCGACCCGCTCGCCTTCAAGATCACCACGGCGTCCGACCATGTCCGTGCGCTGGAGGAAGTTCGTGGACTGGAAGAATCCGTGCACTCGAGGAATCCGAAGGAGGATCCGTGACCGGACCCGTGATCCCGCGCGTGGGCATCGGCACCGACGCCCACCAGGTGCAGCCCGGTAAGCCCTGCATGATGGCCTGCCTCCACTTCCCGGACGACCACGGCCTCGAGGGGCACTCCGACGGCGACGTGGTGGCCCACGCCCTGGTGGACGCGCTGCTGTCCGCGGCGGGCCTGGGTGACCTCGGCACCCTCGTCGGCACCGGCCGCGCGGAGTACGACGACGTCTCGGGTGAGCGACTGCTCCGCGAGGCGGTGGCGGAACTCGCGGGGCACGGTTGGGCGATCGGCAACGCGGCCGTGCAGATGGTGGGCAACCGGCCCAAGATGGGTCCGCGACGGCTCGAGGCGCAGGACACGCTCTCGGCGATCATCGGTGCCCCGGTCTCCGTGTCGGCCACCACGACCGACGGAATGGGCTTCACCGGTCGCGGCGAAGGGGTCTCCGCCGTGGCGACGGCTCTGGTGTTCCGGAGCTGACGAAGCGGGCGAGAGGGTTCGTCACCGGTAGACTCGCTACCCGTGACGCTCCATCTGTACGACACCGCCTCCCGCTCCCTCCGGGAGTTCGCCCCTGTCCGGGAGGGGCACGCGTCCGTCTACCTCTGTGGGGCCACCCCTCAGTCCGTCCCGCACATCGGTCACGTCCGGTCCGGGGTCGCCTTCGACGTACTGCGCCGCTGGCTGCTGGCGTCGGGCTACGACGTGGCGTTCGTCCGCAACGTCACCGACATCGACGACAAGATCCTCACCAAGGCCGCCGAGAACGGTCGGCCGTGGTGGGAGTGGGTCGCCACCCACGAGCGCGAGTTCACCAGGGCCTACGACGCCCTTGGTGTACTGCCGCCGTCCACCGAGCCGCGGGCGACCGGGCACGTCACCCAGATGATCGACTACATGGAGCGGCTCATCGAGCGCGGTTTCGCCTACCCGGCCGAGGGCAGCGTCTACTTCGACGTGGCCGCCTGGTCGACCGCCCCGGAGGGGGACTACGGGCACCTGTCGGGTCACCGCCTGGACGAGGTAGACCAGGGTGAGGCGGCGGACCTGCGCGGCAAACGCGACTCGCGTGACTTCGCCCTGTGGAAGGCGGCCAAGCCGGGCGAGCCCAGCTGGCCCACCCCGTGGGGCGAGGGTCGGCCGGGCTGGCACCTCGAGTGCTCGGCCATGGCGACCTGGTACCTCGGTGGGACCTTCGACATCCACGGCGGTGGTCTCGACCTGCAGTTCCCGCACCACGAGAACGAGGCGGCCCAGTCCCACGCGGCCGGCGACGGGTTCGCCCGGTACTGGCTGCACAACGGGTGGGTGACCATGGCCGGGGAGAAGATGAGCAAGTCGCTGGGCAACGTGCTCAGCGTGCCCAACATCCTCACCGCGGTCCGCCCCGTCGAGCTGCGCTACTACCTGGGCAGCGCCCACTACCGGTCGATGCTCGAGTACTCGCCGGAGGCGCTGCAGGAGGCGGCCGCCGGGTACCGGAGGATCGAGGCGTTCGTGCGACGCGTGGCCGAGACCGGTGCCGAGGTGCCCGTGGGCCGGTGGACCGACGGTTTCGCCGCGGCGATGGACGACGACCTCGGGGTCCCCGCCGCTCTGGCGGAGATCCACGGCCGGGTGCGCGCGGGGAACACCGCCCTGGCGTCCGGCGACCACGAGGCGGCGCTGACCGCGGCGTCGGCCGTCCGGGCCATGGCCGCGGTGTTGGGCGTCGACCCCCTCGACCCCCACTGGGTCGCCGACGCTGGCGCGGACGACGCCCTCACTACAGCGCTCGACTCGCTCGTGCGCGCAGAACTCGAGGCGCGCGACGAGGCGCGCTCGAACAAGGACTTCGCCACCTCCGATGCCATCCGGGACCGTCTGGTCACCGCCGGCATCGAGGTGGCCGATACCGCGGACGGCCAGAAATGGTCGCTCGCCAACCGGAAGGACTGACATGGCTGGCAATTCGAGCCGACGCGGGGCGATCCGCAAATCCGGCACCAAGAAGGGCCAGGTCGTCGGATCCGGCGGCCAACGGCGACGGGGTCTCGAGCCCCGCGGCGCCACCCCCAAGGCCGAGGACCGCACCTATCACTCGGCGCACCGCAAGGCCAACGCCGCCTCGCGCAAGGCCGACACCACGCAGCAGCGCCGCCGGTACGCGCAGAAGCAGGCTGATGGGCCGGAGTACGTGGTGGGCCGCAACCCGGTGGTGGAGTGCCTCCGCGCCGGCGTGCCCGCGACCGCGCTGTACGTGGCGATCGGCTCGGAGGCCGACGAGCGTCTGACCGAGGCCGTCCACCTCTGCGCGGACAAGGGGATCTCGATCCTCGAGGTGCCGCGCACCGACCTCGACCGCATGGTCTCGAACGGCATGCACCAGGGGATCGGTCTGCAGGTGCCGCCGTACCAGTACACCGACCCCAAGGACCTTCTCGACATCGCGATGGGATCGTCCCGACCCGCGCTGCTCGTGGCGCTGGACAACATCACCGACACACGCAACCTCGGGGCCGTCATCCGTTCGACCGCCGCGTTCGGCGGGCACGGTGTCCTCATCCCCGAGCGACGCAGCGCGTCCATCACGGCCGTGGCGTGGCGCGCCTCCGCCGGTGCCGCGGCGCGGCTGCCGGTGGCCAGGGCCACCAACCTCAACCGCACGCTGCTCGACTGGGCCAAGTCCGGGGTTCAGCTCGTGGGCCTGGACGCCGACGGCGACACCACCCTGGACAGTTACGACGGCACCGGTCCCACGGTCGTGGTGGTGGGCTCCGAGGGCAAGGGCCTCTCGCGGCTCGTGCGCGAGAACTGCGACTCGATCCTGTCGATCCCGATCTCCGGGGGAGTGGAGAGCCTCAACGCGTCAGTCGCGGCCGGCGTCGTGCTCTCGGAGTTCTCGCGTCAGCGTCGCGCCAAGGGATAGTCGCGCCAGGGGATAGCAGCCCTCGGAACCTGCTCACCCCCGCGGGCGGCGGGGCGACCGGCATCGGTCGAACGCCGCCCGCGCGTACTCCCACGTCTCCTCGCCGTAGTACAGGTGGCCGACGACCATGTAGAGCCCGGCGAACCGTTGATAGGTCCACGCCCTGTCGAGGAAGGTCGCGTCGATCCGGCCGACGTAGTGCGCCACGACCTCGTCGACGAAGCGCGGCCCGTACCCGTACAGTTCGGCGAAGTCGACCGCCGGGTCGCCGAGACACATGTCGGTGAAGTCGATGAGTCCCAGCCGGCCCGGTGACGTCGCCCGGTCCCAGTACAGATGGCGAACGTAGACGTCGTTGTGCAGGAAGACCCTGGGCAGCAGGGTGGACTGGAGCGCGGCGACCTCGTCACAGATCTCCCGCGCGGTCCGCAGTTCGTCGCCGGTAAACACCGCCGGGAGGTCGTTGGCCACTATCCCGCGCACGAAGTCCAGGTTCTCGGGCTGATAGGAGTCCGGGACCCGGTCCAGCGGGGGCGTGGAGATGTCGCTCACGTGTAGTGCCGCCAGCAGCGCACCGAGTTGCCCCGCGACCGATGTCCTGTCGGTCGCGGGCAGGCCCCGGAGCAGTTCCGGGGTGAGCCTCTCCCCACGCACAAGCGGGTACCCGGCGAATCCGCCGTCCGCCGGAACGTGGGTGTACCGGGGTATCGCGGCCTCGACCCCGGGGGCCAGGTGGTCGAGCACGGCGATCTCCTGCGGGAGCTGCGCGAGCGCCTGCTCGTCCGTCGGGAACCGGAACACCAGGTCCCGATGCCCTAGGGCGTCGGCGCCCGTGCACCCGCGACAGATCACCACGACGTGGTCCCAGCCCTCGTCGATCCGCTGCACCGACTCCCAGGCGAGCGTCGGGAACGCGGTGCGGATCGCGTCGAGCTCGGCCAGGCGGTCGGAAGGGCGGTCAGCGGGGCGGTCGGCAGGGCGGTCGGCGTCGCCGTCGTGGTCGGTGGGCACCCATCAGACGGTAGTCATTCGGGGGACGGGCGGGGTGGGGTCAGCGCCGTAGCGCCGCGACCGCCCGGCATGCCAGGTAGATGACGAACGAGATCGTGGTGACGAACACCGAGACGGGAACACCGGGGGCGAGCGAGAGCAGCATCCCGCCGACAGCCGCGACCTGGGCGAACAGGATCGTCAGTGCGATCGCCCGCCCCGGGCTCGAGGTGACGGCGGCAGCGGCGGCGGCCGGCGTGATGAGCAGCGAGAGCACGAGCAGCGCACCCACCACCTGGACGGCCTGGGCGGCCGCGAGCCCCACCAGCACCGCGAAGATCAAGTTGATCGCCCGCACCGGTACGCCCCGCGCCTCGGCGACCTCGGGATCCGCCGAGGAGAAGACCAGCGGACGGTAGATCGCGATCAGCGTGACGCAGATGATCGCCGCGACCACGGCCATCTGGATCATGCCGTGTTCGGACACCCCCACGATCTGCCCGGTGAGCAGCGAGAAGCTGGTTCCCGACCGGCCCGGGTAGAGGTGGATGAACAGCACGGCCATGCCGAGGCCGAACGCCATGACCACGCCTATCGAGCTGTCGCGTTGGGCGGCGCGGGAGCCCATGAGCCCGAAGATCAGCGCGGCCACCACGGAGCCGAGGATCGCACCCAGGCCCAGGTTCATCCCGAACAGCAGAGCGGCGGCGGCTCCGGTCAGGGCGAGCTCGCTGGCCCCGTGCACGGAGAACGACATCTGCCGCATCACGATGAACGGACCGATCGCACCGGCCAACAGGCCGAGCAGGGCGATCGCGACCAGACCGTAGAGCACGAAGTCCTGCCGGAGCAGGTGTGCGGTGACCTCGAGGTCGGCGATCGATCCGGCGATCTCGAGCAGGCGGTCCATCAGTGCGCTCCGTGTCCGGGGTGGGTGTCATCGTGATGGTGGTGGCCGGTCGACCAGGGTTCGGCGCAGAGGTGTTGGGTGTCGCCCACCACGATGATCTGGCCGCGCACCCGCAACACCTCGACAGGGGAGGAGTAGAGCTCGGACATGACCTCGGTGGTGAACACCTCCTCCGGGGTTCCGATGCGGTGGCGCCCGTCCACCAGGTAGACGATCCGGTCGACCATCGGCAGAACCGGGTTGATCTCGTGGGTGACGAAGAGGACTGCGGTGTCGTGCTGGCGGCGACGGTGGTCGAGAACGGAGGCGACGGTGCGCTGGCCGGTCAGGTCCAGGCTGAGCAGCGGCTCGTCGCAGAGCATGACGCACGGATCGCAGGCGATGGCCTGGGCCACCCGGACGCGTTGCTGTTCGCCTCCGGACATCCGCCCGAGCGGCGTGTCAGCCAGCGAGCCGGCCCCGAGGCGATCCAGGGAGTCGTCGACCACCCGGCGCTTCTCACCGCGCCGGGACGGCCACCCCGGACCCCAGCGGGTGCCGTCGATCCCGAGCCCCACCAGGTCGCGTCCACGCAGGGTGATTCCCGGATCGAACGCCCGCTGCTGTGGCACGTAGCCCAGGTGGGTCCCGCGGTCGCCCGGGGCGCGGCCGTCGACGAGGACGGTCCCGGAGTCGGGCGCCAGTTCGCCGAGCAGCACCTTGAGCAGGGTGGTCTTCCCGGCGCCGTTGGGGCCGAGGACGGCGACGAACTCTCCGGCGGCCACCTCGAGGTCGAGATCACGGATGAGCGTGTTCCCCCCGCGTGAGACCGTCACCGACTCCAGGGAGACGACGGGCCCGGGGCCCGGGGCGCCGCGGAAATGGGCTGACACAGGGTCAGTGCCCACCGTCGGCGACCGGGGTCGCGCCGTCGAGGGCCGAGGACAGCGAGTCGACGATGTCCGTCATCCAGGTGGTGTAGTCCATGCCCTCGGGGAGGGTCTCGGTGAGGTCGACGACGACGACGTCGGCAGACTCGGCCGCGTCACGGACCCGGGCGGTGACGGGGGTCTCGGTCTGGTTGTTGAACGCCAGGAAGGCCACCTCCCGGTCGGCGATCAGGTCGAGCATGGCGGCGAGGTCGGCCGCGGACGGGTCGGTGTCGTCCTCGATCGAGGACAGGAATCCGCGTGGGGTCAGGTCGACCATGTGGGCGGCGTCGAACAGGTGGGCGCCGACCCGCTCGGTCTGCGCGTAGGGGAAGTGTCCCCGGTCGTGGATCGCGTCGATCTGCTCCTCGAGCGGGGTGAGGGTGTCGGCGAAGCGCCGGGCGTTGTCCCGGTACTCCTCGGCGTTCTCCTCGTCGATCGTCGCCAGCTCCTCGGCCACCCGCTCGGCCACCGCTGCCGCGGTGGGCAGGCTGAACCACACGTGCTCGTTGGTGTCGGACGCATGGTCGTCGTGTCCGTGCGAGTCGCCGCCGTGGTCGTCGTGTCCCTCGTCATGGCCGTCGCCGCTGTGGTCGTCGTGCCCGTCGTCGCCGTGCTCGTCGTCACCATGCGCGTCGCCGCCGTGATCGTCGTGTCCGTGGTCGTCATCGTGGGAGTGCTCGGCGACCGTCTCGCCGGTCACGCGCGCGTACTCGTCGACCGCCCGCACCACGGGGACATCCGGGGCGTTCTCCAGTGCCCGGTCCACGAAGGCGTCGTACCCGGCGCCGTTGTAGACCACGAGGTCCGCGTTGGTGACCGCCGCGGCGTCGGCCGGGCTCGCCTCGTAGGAGTGCGGGTCGGCCGCCGGGTCGGAGATCACCGACTCGACGGTCGCGTTCCCGCCGGCGACCTGCTCTGCGATGTCCGCGTAGACGGTGGTGGAGGCCACTAGGTTCAGTCCGCCCGCGGCGGTCCCGTCACCTGTGCCGTCCTCGGACCCGCAGGCGGTGAGGACAGCCCCTCCGAGGAGGGCGGCCATGGTGAGGGCGGCCGCCCTCGGCAGACGGGGACGACGGGGCAGGTTGGATGACGACATCACGAGTACCGCTCTCGTTGCAATGGGAACCGTTGTCGTTAGTCTACGGCGGGTACCGCTCCGGGGGTCAACTCCGGGGTGCGATTCCGGTCAGGCCCGCAGGTCGGCGAGCTGTGAGAGCAGCCCGACCACCGCGGGGATGTCGGCCACGCGGTATGCCGCACGCGTCTGGCCGTCGCCGACCTTGATTCCGACGTCCCCGTCCCGGAGGCGCGCGAAGCCGCGCTCGTCGGTCACGTCGTCGCCGATGAACACGGCGAGTTCGGCGCCGGTCTGCTCGACCAGCTTCTCGATCGCCGCGCCCTTGCTGGCCTCGCGGACCGCGATCTCCACGACGTTCTTGCCCTCGGTCACGAACACTGCGTCGAGGGCGGCGGGGCCGGCCATGGCCTCGGCCATCGCAGTCTGGCGCAGGGCCGGGTCCTCGACCGGGCGGACGTGCAGGACGGCCGCCGTGGGTTTGGATTCGACGTGTGCCCCGGGTGTGCGCGAGACGATCTCCTCGAGCTCGGACCCCACGCGGGCGAGCCTGGCGAGCTCGTCGTCGTCCAGTGGGGTGTCGAACCCGCCCTCCCACTCCGACCCGTGGCTGCCCACCAGGACCACCGGCGCGACGGCGCCGCTCACCTGGGCCAGTGCGGCCCGGTTTCGGCCGGAGAGCAGGGCGACGGTGGTCCGCGGCAGCCGGGCGAGGCGCTCGAGCGCGTCGATGGCGCCGGGGGCCGGGACGGCGAGGGTCGGGTCGTCGACGAACGGCGCCAGGGTTCCGTCGTAGTCGCACGCGATCACGAGGGTGGGGGTCTCCGCGGCCCGGCGCAGCGCCGGGACGAGCTCGGGGGGGAGGGTGTCTGCCGTGTGGGGTCCGTCGGCCGGGCCGTCGGGGGCGCTGTCGTCAGCTGGGGTCATGGCTCCCAGGTTAGAAGGCGAACCCGTCCGGGGTCGTGATGTCCGGATCCGCGCCCGCGGATTCGGGGGAGGCCGCGGAGTTGACGGGGCGGAGGCCAACTGTAGGATTGTCGACAATCTGACGGAAGGTACCAAGGATGACCTCTTCTCTGACGGCCCTGGAGCTCTCCGAGCGCTTCCGGAGCGGCGCGCTCTCACCGGTCGACGCCGCGGAGCACGCGCTGGAGGCGATCGAGCGGGTCGACGGCGACATCAACGCCTTCTGCCACCTCGATCGAGAGACGACGCTCGCCTCCGCCCGTCGATCGGAGGACCGGTACCGGCGGGGTGAGCCCCTCGGTCCGATCGACGGCGTCCCCACCTCGATCAAGGACATCTTCTACACGCGCGGGGTGCCGACACTGCGTGGATCACGCCTGCTCTCCGACAAGGCAGGGGCCGCCGACCCCGACTCGTGGCCCGACGACGCCCCGGTGACCTCGGCGGTGCACGAGGCCGGTTGCGTGGTGATCGGCAAGACCACCACCCCGGAGTTCGCCTGGAAGGGGGTCACCGACAACACGCTCACCGGCATCACCAGGAACCCCCACGACACGGCCCTCACCCCGGGCGGCTCGAGCGGAGGGGCGTCGGCAGCGGTCGCCGCCGGACTCGGCCAACTCGCCCTGGGCACCGACGGCGGCGGCTCCGTCCGGATCCCCGCCGCCTTCTGCGGGATCGTCGCGCTCAAACCCACGTACGGCGTGATCCCCATGTTCCCGTCGAGTCCGTTCGGCACACTGGCCCACGCCGGTCCGATGACGCGCACCGTGGCCGACACCGCCGCGTTCATGGACGCGCTGCTCCGTCCGGATCCCCGGGACTGGTCGGCGGTGCCGGCCCGGGCCACGACCCCCGGACCGGGCGGCTACCTCGCGGCGGCCACCGAGGCGGCCGGGGGGGATCGTCCGCTCGAGGGTCTGCGTGTCGCGTACAGCCCCGACCTGGGCTTCGGCACCAACGACCCCGAGGTCGAGCGCGAGGTGGCGCGCGCCGTCGACGTCCTGGCGGCGCTCGGGGCGCGGGTCGAGTCGGTCGACCCCGGGATCACCGATCCCGTCGACGCCTTCCATGTGCTGTGGTTCGCCGGCCTCGCGGCGGTCCTGGCGCCGCACGGTCCGGACGCGATCGACCACGTCGACCCGTCGATGCGGGAGGCGTTGGGCCGGTACCACGACCACTCCGCCGCCGACTATCTCGACGCGGTGGCGGTCCGGATGGCGCTGGGCGCACGGATGGCCGACTTCCACCAGTCGTACGACATCCTGATCACGCCCACCACCCCGATCCCCGCGTTCGCCGCCGGATCGGACGTGCCCCCGGGGTGGCACAGCCCCGACTGGACCTCGTGGACCCCGTACACCTATCCCTTCAACATGACCCAGCAGCCGGCGCTGAGCATCCCCTGCGGGACGACCGACGCCGGGCTGCCGGTGGGGATCCAGATCGTCGGGGCTAGGTTCGAGGACCGTCTTGTCGTTCGGGTCGGCGCGGCTCTCGAGGACGCGCTCGGCCGGGTGGTCCCCGCCCCACGGGTCCACGCGGGCACCTCCGGAGGTGCCGGGGGATGACGGCGCTCGGACCGGATCCCGGTCTCGAGCCCGTCGTCCGGGAATCGACCCCCGCGCTCATCGCGCGCACCCTCCGCCGGGCGATCTCGGACGGCACGTTCCCCCCGGGCACGCAGCTCGGGGAGGCCGCGCTGGCGCGATCGCTCGGCGTGAGCCGCGGGCCGCTGCGGGAGGCCATGCAACGGTTGACGCAGGAGGGGCTGCTGGTCTCGCACCGCAACCGGGGGCTGTTCGTCGCCGACCTCTCCGCCCGGGCGGTCGAGGACATGTACCTGTTGCGGACGACAGTCGAGACGGCCGCCCTCGACCGGGTACTCGACCTGGGGCTGGGCGTCGACACCGCCGACGCGCTCGACGCCGCGGTCGACGCGATGGCCTCCCTCGCCGCCGAACCGCGGTCCGAGGCCATGGTCGCGGCGGATCTGGACTTCCACCACGTCCTGGTCGAGGCGGCCCGCAGCCCCCGCCTGTCACGGGTTCACGAGACCGTGCTGGTCGAGACGAGCATGTGCCTGCACGCCATGCGCGGCACCTATTCGGACGCGGAGTCCAGGCTCGCCGAACACCGCGCGATCGCCGCCGCCGTACGCGCCGGTGACCCGCGTCGGGCCAGGGTGTTACTGGTCGACCACATGAGGGACGGGCTCGCCCGGGTGCGGGAGGGTGGCGACGTCAGTTGAGCGGCGTGGTCAGCGGGTGACCGCGAGCCCGCTCCGCATCGCCCACGCCACCGCCTGCGGTCTGGTCGTCACACCGATCTTGCGGTAGGCGTCCCTGATGTAGGTCTTGACCGTGTTGATCGACAGGAAGCAGGCCGCGGCGATCTCCTCGTTGGATCTGCCCTGGGCGATCAGCGCGAGCATCTCCGATTCGCGGGGGCTCAGACCGGCCTCGCCGGTCGGCCACAGCCCGGCGGACGCGTACTCGCCGTCGTGACCGAGCAGTCGGATGCGCTCGCCGGCCGCGACCCGTTCGACGGCCCCGACCAGGTCCTCGCCGGACAGTGACTTGGACAGGTACCCCGTGACCCCCGAGGCGAACGCCTCGTCGACGGCACGCGGGTCCGTGACGAACGAATAGACGGCCACGGCGCCGATCGTCGGGTCGAGCACCATGGACGAGCACCGGGCCTGCCAGTTGACCGGGGAGGCGAAGGTGTCGAACAGCACCACGTCCACGGGTTCACCGTCGCGGGAACCGGGCCCGTTCACCATCACCTCGACGCGATCGGGGTACGGGGCGAGCAGCGCGTGCACACCGGCGATGACCACCGTGTAGTCGTTTACCACCGAAACCCTGACGGTCATCTGAAAACTTTATCAGTTGTGACCCATCCCACCCCTGGGGGTGTGCCGAACAACCTCGGGCGTGCAAGAAGCTGGAGCCGACGGGGGGAGAGTCATGACGACCGCTACGAGAAGGATCGACGAACGATGGGCATGGGCCGAGCACGGGTTGTGCCAGGACGTTCCGGACCTGTTCTACAACACCGAGGACGAGTCGAAGAGCCTGCGTCGACGTAAGGAGACGGCCGCGAAGAAGCTGTGCGCGCAGTGCCCGGTGATCGATCAGTGTCGCGCACACGCGGTGGCCCACCGCGAGCTCTACGGCGTCTGGGGCGGGATGTCCGAGGCCGAGCGGCACCGGCTCGCGGGCCGCGTCCGCACGGGCTGACGGTCGCCCGGCGCCCGCCTGACCGGCGCCCGGCCCCGTGGGCGCCGGTCAGCGGACCGGGATCGCCACGAGCTTGGTCTCCACGAACTCCTCGATGCCCGTCAGTCCGCCCTCCCGGCCCAGGCCGGACTGCTTGATGCCCCCGAACGGAGCGGCAGGGTTGGAGACGATCCCGGTGTTGATCCCCACCATCCCGGCCTGCAACCGCTCCGACATGGCCATCGCGCGGTCGAGGTTCTCGGTCATCACGTAGGAGACCAGGCCGAACTCGGTGTCGTTGGCCATGGCCACGGCCTCGTCGTCGGAGTCGAACGGGATCAGGGCGGCGACGGGGCCGAAGATCTCGGTGGACATCAGGGCGGAGTCGGTGGCCACCCCGGTCAGGACGGTGGGCGGGTAGAAGTACCCGGGTCCCTCGACGCGCGCACCCCCGCACAGCACCTCGGCACCGCGCTCCACGGCGTCCTCGACCAGCTCGACCACCTTCGTCACGGCCTTCTCCTCGACCAACGGGCCCACGTCGGTGCCGTCCCGCGTGCCGTCGCCCACGGTCAGGGCGGACATCTTCTCGGTGAGGCGGCGTCCGAACTCGTCCAGTACCGACCGGTGTACGAGGATCCGGTTGGCGGAGGTGCAGGCTTCGCCCATGTTCCGCATCTTGGCGGCCATCGCGGCGCCGACCGCGGTGTCCATGTCCGCGTCCTCGCACACCACGAACGGCGCGTTCCCGCCGAGCTCCATCGACGTGCGCAGCACCCCACGCGCGCACTGCTCGAGGAGCGTGCGGCCGACGGGCGTGGACCCGGTGAAGGACAGCTTGCGGGCGATGCCGGAGTCGATCCACGGCTCCACCACGCCGCCGGGGTCGGTGGTGCACACCACGTTGAGGACGCCGTCGGGCAGGCCGGCCTCGCGCAGGAGGTCCACCACGTACAGCGAGGTCAGGGGCGTGAGGTTGGCGGGCTTGAACACCATCGTGCAGCCGGCGGCGACGGCCGGGCCGATCTTGCGGGTGGCCATGGCCAGGGGGAAGTTCCACGGGGTGATGAGGATGCACGGGCCGACGGGCTCGTGGGTCACCATGAGCCTGGTCTTGCCGTCGGGGGAGCGGCGGGCGTCGCCTCGGACGCGGCAGGTCTCCTCGGAGAACCAGCGGAAGAACTCCGCGCCGTACGCCACCTCCCCCTTCGCCTCGGCCAGTGGTTTACCCATCTCCGTGGTCATGAGCAGTGCCAGTTCGTCGGCGCGGTCGACTATCAGCTCGTACGCCCTGCGTAGGATCTCGGCCCGGTCGCGGGCGGGTACGGCGGCCCACGAGGCCTGGGTGCGGCCCGCGCACCCGATCGCGGCGGCGGCGTCGGCGGCTCCCCCGTCGGCCACGGTCGCGATCACCTCGCCGGTGGCGGGGTTGACCACCTCGAAGGTGGCGCCGGAGGCAGCGGCGCTCCACTGTCCGTCCACGTGGACCCCGGTACCGAGGGCGGCGATGATGTCGGTGACGGAGCGGGTCATAGCGGCCTCCTGGTGGGCGCGGCGTCGGTGCGGTGATCGGTGCGGTGGGCGGGCTCGGTGCGGTGGTCAAGCTCGGTGCGGTGGACGGGATCGGGGTCGAGAAGCTCGAACAGGTGGTGGCCGGTGCGGCCGGACCCGGTGGTGGGGTCGGTGGCACCGAGGTGGCCGACCTGCGTGGCGCAGGAGAATCCGTCGGTGAGCACGGGGGCGTCCGGGTCGGCCCGCAGGGCGGGGGCCAGCGCCTGCTCGGCGACGGCGGCGGTCACGGCCTCGTGTCCGGCGGTGAACCCGAAGTCGCCGGCCACCCCGCAGCAGCCGGTGGCCTCCCTGACCGAGCCCACGCCGAGCGCGGTGAGGGTCGCCCTCTGCACGCGGTTGCCGAAGGTCGCGTACTCGTGGCAGTGGGTCTGCACCGTGACCCGGTCAGGGGCCGATCCACCGGGCCAGGAGGGGGCACGGCCCTCGCCGGCGAGTCGGCCCAGGTGATCGGCTGCCGACCGGATGCGGGCCGCGACGCGGCGGGCGGTCTCGGCGTCCGGGGTGTCGGCGAGCAGGCGGGGGAGGTCCTCGCGAAGGGTGGCCGCGCAGCTGGGTTCGACGACGACGACGGGGACCTCGCCCCCGTCCGGCCCGCGGATCGCGTCGAGGTGCCGGGCGGTCGCGCCCATGGTGCGGCGTGCCGCCCCGAGCCTGCCGGTGGTGACGTGGGTCAACCCGCAGCAGTGGCCGGCGCTGCACGCGACGGAGGTGTGCACTCCACCCAGGACGCGGGCCGCCGCGCCGGCGACCGCGGGGCGTAGTCCGCGGGTGAAGGAGTCGAGGAACAGCACGATCTCGGCCGAGGTCCGCCCTTCCGGTCGTCCCTGGTCGCGTATCGCCCACACGCTGTCCGGGACGCGGGCGAGTTCGCTCCGCAGCTCGGCGGCCGAGGTGAAGCGCGGCAGGGTGCGGTCGGTCGCCAGCCCTCCCAGGCGTGCGGCGGCCCGGCCCGTGCGGGTACCGAGCACGGCGTTGAGCGGGCGGGCGGCCCGCGCGGTCCCGCGCAGCCACAGCGGGAGCAGCCCGAGGGAGTAGTGGGCCAGAGGCCGGACTCTGCGCCTGTAGCGCCGGTGCAGGGCCTCGGATTTGAAGGTGGCCATGTCGACGCCGGTGGGGCAGTCCGAGGAGCACGCCTTGCACGCCAGGCACAGCTCCAGCGATTCCTCGACCGCCGGGTCGTCGATGGGTAGCGTCCCGCGGACCACCTCCTGCAGTACGCGGGCCCGGCCGCGGGTGGAGTCCTTCTCGTCGCCCGTGGCGCGGAAGGACGGGCACATCACGCCGCCGGTGGACGTGCGGCAGCGGCCCACCCCGATGCAGGCCTGGACGGGGTGTGCGCCGTCGGCCGAGGTCAGCAGGCCCAGGTCGCGCCTGCCCACCCCGGCCAGGGCGAGGTCGGCGTCGAGTGGCCGCGTGGCGGTCAGCCCGCCCGGGGCGAGGATTCCCGAGGGATCCCAGATGCGGGCGAAGCGGGCGAAGGTGTCCAGCATCTCGGGCGAATACATGACCGGCAGCAGTTCCGAGCGCGCCCGGCCGTCGCCGTGTTCCCCGGAGAGCGACCCGCCGTGGCTCACCGCGAGGTGGGCGGCGTCGGTGCAGAAGGCGCGCATGACGCCCCGGCCCTCCTCGGACCGCAGGTCGAAGCTGATGCGGATGTGCATGCACCCGGCGCCGAAGTGCCCGTACATGACGCCGGTGAGGCCGTGGCGCCCGAGCAGTCCCCGGAAGTCGTCGAGGTAGTCGGCCAGGCGCTCGGGGGCGACGGCCGAGTCCTCCCAGCCGGGCCAGGACTCGATGGTCGCGCCGGTCGCGGGGTCGGTGAGCCGCGAGCTCAGCCCGGCGCCGTCCTCGCGCACCCGCCACAGATCCGCGCGGGCCACCGGGTCCGTCACGACGAGCGCCTCGACCGCGTGGCCGTCCCCGGTGAGTTCGGCGGCGAGTCCGGCCACCCTGTCATCGAGCGTTCCGGCCGACGCGCCCGAAGCCGCGTCGGCGTTGTCGTCGAGTTCCACGAACAGCCACGCCCAGCCCGCGGGGAGGGCGGCCACGGCGTCGGCGCCGCGCCGCTCGCGCATGGTCTCGACGATCACCTCGTCGATCCCCTCGACCGCGGTGGGGTGGTGCCGCAGGATCGCGGGCACGTCCCGGGCGGCGTCCACGACGTCGGCGTACCCCACGACCAGCAGTCCGGTCCGCGCGGATCGGGGTACGGCGCGCATGGTCGCGGCGGTGACCACGGCGCAGGTGCCCTCGGAGCCGACAAGGGAGCGCGCCACGTCGAACCCCTCCTCGGGCAGGAGGTGCCGCAGGTGGTAGCCGGACACCTGGCGGGGCAGCCGTCCGAGTTCGGTGCGGATGGCGGCCAGGTGGTCGGCGGCCAGGTCACGCAGCTGCGCCTCGAGGTGGTCGGCGCGGGCCGTCGCCGCCGCATCCGACGGGTCGGTGGCCTCGATCCCGCTGCGGGTGGCGGTCAGGCGTAGGCCGTCGGCGGTGACGATGCGCAGCGACACCACGTGGTCCGCGGTCCGGCCGTGACGTACCGAGTGGTTGCCGCAGGCGTCGTTTCCGATCGCCCCACCCAGGCAGGCGCGGGACTGGCTCGAGGGGTCGGGGGCGAAGGTCAGCCGGTCATCCGTCGCCGCGTGCACGGCCGCGCGCAGGTCGGTCAGGACGGACCCGGCCTCGGCGGTGACACTCCGACCCGCCTCGTCGACCGCCAGCACGCGGGTCATGTTCCGCGACAGGTCCAGCACCAGACCTGTGCCGATGGCGTTGCCGGCCATAGAGGTCCCGCCGCCGCGCACGGTGGCCGGTACGCCCAGTCGGTGGCACACGGCCAGCGCGGTGGCGACCTCCTGCTCGCACGTCGGGAACACCACGGCCAGGGGGGTCACCCGGTAGTTGGAGGCGTCATAGGAGTACTCGGCCACCCGGCGGGGGTCGGCCTCGGGCGACAGGCCCGCCTCGACGAGGGCGCCGACCAGCGTCCCCGTCTGTCCGGGAGCGGGCGGCGCGGAGACGCGGGAGGTCATGCGGCCCCGTCGCACACCCGGTGGACCGCTCGGGAGAACCGCTCGACGCCGGCGTCCACCTCGTCCGCTGTCACCACGAGGGCCGGGATGAGGCGCACCACGGAACCCGTGGGTCCGCAGGTGAGGGTGAGCAGGTCCTCGTCGATGCACGCCTGCTGCACGGCGCCGGCCAGGCGCGCGGCCTCCACCGCACCTGCACTGCCGGCGGGCGCGGTGGGGTCGCCGAACTCGACGCCCAGCATGAGCCCGGTCCCGCGGATGTCGCAGATCTCGCCCACGTCGCCGAGGCTACGCCGCAGGCCCTCGAGGAGCTGGGTTCCGCGCTCGGCGGAGTTGGCCACCAGGCCCTCCCTCTCGACCACTCCGAGGGTCGCCACGCCCGCCGCGGCCGCCACGGCGTTGCCGCCGTAGGTGCCACCCTGGGAGCCGGGCCAGGCCTTGGCCATGATCGCCTCGGGCGCGGCGATCGCGGAGATGGGGAAGCCCGAGGCGATCCCCTTGGCGGTGATGATGATGTCCGGGACGAGCCCGTCGGTGTGCTGGTGGCCCCAGAAGCGGCCGGTCCGCCCGATGCCGGCCTGGACCTCGTCGAGCACGAGCAGGGCGCCGATCCGGTCGGCGCGATCGCGCAGTCCCTGCAGGTAGCGCGGAGGGGTGGCCATGTAGCCGCCGTCGCCGAGCACCGGTTCGATGAGGAACGCGGCCACCTCGCGGGCGTCGACCCGGGAGGCCATCAGGTAGTCCAGCTCGGCGAGCGCGAAGTCGATCGCGTCGTCCTCGCTCCACCCGTGTCGCAGGGCGTGCGGGAACGGGGTCATCACCACCCCGCCCATGAGGGGGGAGAAGCCGGCGGAGAAGCGAGTGCCGGCGGTGGTGAGGCTCGCGGCGGCCACGGTCCGGCCGTGGAAGCCGCCCTGGACGGTGACGATGTTGGGCCGGCCGGTGGCCATGCGGGCGAGCCGGACCGCGGCCTCGACCGCCTCGGATCCGGAGTTGGCGTAGAAGACCGAGTCGATCCCCTCGGGGAGGTGCTCGCCCAGCTTCTCCGTCAGCTCCAGCAGCGGTTGGTGCATGACGGTCGTGTACTGCGCGTGGATGATCTTCCCGCACTGCTCCCGCGCGGCCTCGACCACGTCGGGGTGGCAGTGCCCGGTGCTGGTCACGCCGATGCCGGTGGTGAAGTCGAGGTAGGCGCGGCCGTCCGTACCGTGGATCCACGAGCCGAGTGCGTGGTCCACCACGACGGGTGTGGCCTGCTTGAGGTGGGGCGACAGATGCGCGGTCATGGGGCCAGTCTGTGACCGACCCGGGCAGATTGTCAACAATCCGACGATCTGTGGGGGTCCCGACCCGAGCGCGATACGGTGTGTCCATGACGCAGCCGCACCGGGACCCGGGCGCCCGACCGACAGTCGTCCTCCTCACCGCCGACGGCGTCGTCCCGCCCACCCACCTCGATGAACTCAGAGAACTCGCCGATGTCCGTGAGTGCACCGCCGACACCCTGGCCGGGGCGCTGCCGGGCGCCGAGGTGCTGCTCGTGTGGGACATCTTCTCCGACGCCCTGGCCTCCGCCTGGCACGCCGCGGATTCACTGCGGTGGGTCCACGTGGCCGCAGCCGGGGTGGACAGACTGCTGTTCGACGGGCTGCGGGACTCGGACGTCCTGGTCACCAACGCCCGCGGCGTGTTCGACGGGCCCATCGCCGAATACGTCCTGGCCTGCGTCCTCGCACACGACAAGCAACTGCACCAGACCGAGGCGCTGCAGCGCGCCGGTGTGTGGCGCCACCGCGAGACCACGCGCGTGGCGGGACGCCGCGCGCTCGTCGTGGGGACCGGGGGGATCGGCCGGGCCACCGCGCGACTGCTCCGGGCGGTGGGCCTGGACGTCCGTGGGGCGGGACGCCGACCATCCGACGACGACGAGGACTTCGGCGTCGTCCTGGACTCGGCCCGACTGGTCGAGCACCTGGGGGGGATCGACCACCTGGTCATGGTGGCCCCGCTGACCGAGGCGACCCACGGGATGCTCGGAGTCGCCGAGTTGGCCGCGCTGCCGGACGGCGCCCACGTCATCAACGTCGGCAGGGGGCAGTTGGTGGACCAGGACGCCCTCACGCGGGAGATCGCCGCGGGCAGGCTCTCGGCGCACCTGGACGTCCTCGTCGTCGAACCGCTCCCCGACGGCGACCCGCTGTGGGCCCTCGACGGTGCGCACGTCAGCCCCCACATGTCGGGGGACGTGGTGGGGTGGCGGGACACCCTCTCCGCGCAGTTCCGCGACCACCTGCGCACGTGGGCGCTCGGCGGCGAGCCCGGCCCGGTGGTCGACAAGAGCCGGGGGTACGTCAGCGGCTGACCGGCCGCTCCTCCGGCGGCCGGTCGGCCGCTCCTACGGGGCGTCGAGCCCCAACCCGAGGGCGGCCTCGGTGAACGCCCCGACGAAGGCGTGCAGGGGTCGGCGCCGGGCGTCCCGCTCGCGGTAGGCGATGGACACGGTCCTGGTGAGGGCGTCGCTCAGCGGTAGCACGTCGACGTCCGCGGGGGAGGTGCTCAGCCCGAGGTCGGAGGCCAACGTCACGCCGAGGCCGGCGGCGACGAGTGCGAGTGCCGTCGACTGCTCACCGGCCTCGTGACGGATGTCCGGTTCGAACCCGGCCTCCCGACACGCGATCCTCACCGCCCTGCCGAAGTGCGATCGCGGGTGGGCCAGCACCCAGGATTTGCCCTCGAGGTCGCGCAACGACACCTCGCGGGCGTCGATCGACCCGCGGGGGGCCACGAGGTGCAGTGTTTCCACGGCGATGGGCGTCCGGGTGAGTTCGGGGACCCGAGCCATCGGGTAGCTGGAGTAGTCCAGGACGAAGGCCAGGTCGAGCGAACCGTCCCGGACCGCGCCCGTGGTGTCCTCCGGGGCGAGCTCGCGGCTTCGCACCTCGATCCCCGGGTGGTCCCGCGCGAGCACGTGGATCCCGGCAGGCAGGAGTGTCGAGGCCACCGACGCCCACACCCCCGCCGTGAGAGTGGTCCCGACGCCGGCTCGCGCCGATTCCATGGCGTGTCCGGCGTCCTCCACCGCGGCCAGGATGGTCTCCGCGTGCCCCGCCAGGACCAGCCCGGCCTCGGTGAGTCCGATCCGACGGCCGCGCCGCTCGAACAGCGGGGTCCCCGCCTCCCGTTCGAGCAACGCGAGCTGTTGCGACACCGCGGAGACCGTGTAGTCCAGGGCTCCGGCGACCGCGGTCACGGTCCCGCGCCGCTCCAGCTCGCGGAGCAGTCTGAGTCGGTGTAGTGACGGCTCCATGGCCCCGAGCGTAGGGCCTGACCGGGGACAGTGCAGAAAAAGTGAACGGTCGGGTCCAGCGATTCTCGCTGGACCGGGACCCGTGCGCACTCCCATGCTTGAGGGACCCCGCAGCAGAGTCGGGGAGAGGCGCTGAGGAGGCGAGCACCATGACATCCATCGAGATTCCGGGTTTCACTGCGACAACCGGGTCGGCACCGGTGGCCGTGCCGGCTCCACCCGCGGCGGGGTCCGCCACCCGTGAGCCGTACCTGAGGCTGCACTGGAAAGACGACATCACCGGCGCCCGCGGCTTCCTCGTCGTGGACACCCTCGTCGGTGGCCTGGCCACCGGTGGGACCAGGATGCGGGCGGGCTGCACCCTCGGGGAGGTGGAGGACCTGGCCCGCGGCATGACCCGCAAGACCGCGGCGTTCGACCTACCCGTCGGCGGCGCCAAGGGCGGAATCGACTTCGATCCCAAGGATCCCCGCGCAGTCGAGGTGCTGTCCCGGTTCTGCGAGGCGATGCGCCCGTTCCTCGACCGCCACTGGGTCACGGCCGAGGACCTGGGCGTACCGCAGCATCTGATCGACCAGGTCTTCGCCGGGCTGGGGATGCGGCAGTCCTACCACGCCGCCATCGAGCGCTCGGACGATCCCGCCGCGACCGCCGGACGCATCTTCCGCGGCCTCACCGCCGAGGTCCCGGGCGGGCTGCTCGGCGACGTGATCGGCGGGTACGGGGTGGCGCAGGCCTGCCTGGCCGCCGCGTATGTGCGCGGCTGGGACGTCGGACGCACCACCGTCGCGGTCCAGGGCGTGGGCACGATGGGCGGCGCCGCGGCCTGGTATCTGCACGAGGCCGGGATGACGGTGGTGGCGGTCGCCGACGCCGCCGGGACGCTCTACGACCCGGCGGGACTCGACATCCCCGCGCTTCTGGCCACCCGCGACCGCTTCGGTGAGATCGATCGCGAGGCCGTCCCCGCCCGGGTCCAGCGGCTGGGGCGTGACGAGATCATCGGGATGGACGTCGACGTCCTGGTCCCCGCCGCGGTCTCGTACGCGATCACCGCGGACAACTGCGCGTCCGTCACGGCACCGATCGTGGTGGAGGCAGCCAACGCCGCCACCACCATCGACGCCGAGCTCGATCTGACGGCTCGCGGGATCGCGGTGCTGCCGGACTTCGTGGCCAACGCCGGCGCCGTGGCCTGGGCCTGGTGGCTGATCCTCGGTGAGGTCGACGACCAGCCCGGGACCTCGTTCCTGCGGCTCAGCCGCGAGATGACGGCCAAGGTGGCGGACCTGCTCACCACCTGGACCCCCGCGGACGGGCCGGTGCGCTGGACTGCCGACGTCTCGCACCTGGTTCGTGAGGTCCCGACGGTCATGGTGCCCTGACCGCCCTCAGCTCCCCGGCCGTCTCGACGAACGGCACCGGTCGAACGTCTCGCGGGCGCGGGCCCAGGACTGCTTCCCCAGTTCGATGTGGTCGGTGAGCATGTACACAGCGACGAGACGCTGGTGGGCCCAGGCGCGGTCGAGCAGTCCGTCGTCCAGCGGTCCGCGGTACCGCGCCAGCACGTCGTCGACGAACTGGGGCCCGTACTCGAACAGTTCGGCGAAGTCGATGGCGGGGTCACCGACGCACATGTCGGCGAAGTCGATCAACCCGAGACGGCCGGGCGTCGTCGGCGACATCCCGGTCGCGACGGCGCGGCCCGGTTCCCAGAACAGGTGGGAAGAGTAGACGTCACCGTGCAGGAACACCGGGGTCACGGGATCATCGAGCAACTCGTCCAACCCGTCGAGGACCGCGTGTACCTCCCGCATCTCGTCGGTGGTGAGTCGCGACGGCAGCTCCCCGGTGGCGATCTCACGAAGGTGGTGGCGGTCCTCGGGCGGCCACGCCGGAGGCAGTAGATCCAGCGGTGGCGTCGAGGTGTCCTGTCGGTGCAGCTCGGTGAGTAGTCCGCCGAGCCGATCGGTGATCGTCGCGACGTCGGATCGGGGGAGAGTCTCAAGCACCCCGGGTGTCAGCCGGCTGCCGCGGATGGTGGGGTAGCCCCCGAACACCGGGTCGCCGTGGCCGGCGGAGATGTACTCCCTGTGTGAGTAGCGCGGAACCGACACCTCGACGAGTGGGGCCACCAGGTCCAGTGCGGCGACCTCGATCTCGAGCAGCGGTGCGTACTCGTCGTCGGGGAAGCGGAAAACCAGGTCGGCGTGGCCGAGCGAGTCCGGGCCGGAACATCCGCCCAGCAGGAGCACCACGTGGTCCCAGCCCTCCGTGACGCGCTGGGCGGTGCGCCAGCTCAGCCGGGGGTAGTGGAGTCGGAGGAGGTCGAGTTCGGCCTGGTCCGACGGCCCTGGCACGGTCTCGTCGTCCCGCATGGCCCCATGGTTCCACGGGATGCTGACGCAGACCGCGTTATCGCTGTTCAGGCCTCGGGTTCGGCGGCCGCTGCCGCGTTCTCCTCGGAATCCCCGTTGCCCTTGCCGATGGCGGTGTGCAGGCGCGCCCGGCGAGGGGAGTCGTCGGTGCCCAGCAGGAGGTCGATGGTCAGGCCGAGCCGGCTGTTGACATCGGCGGCCGACGACCGCCTGGTGAGCCATGAGACGAGGTTCGACATCCACACGTCCGAGACCACGCGGGCGATCGAGAGCTGGACCTCGTCCGGCTCCCCCTCGGCCATGGCCCGGGCGATGATCCGGTCCATGTGGAAGCCCACCTCCTCGACCTCGTTGGCCACGGAGGCGTCGGCGAACATGAACGCCCGGGTCATGGCCTCGGTGAGGTTGGGGTCGCGCTGCATGGACTTGGTGATCATGTCCACCACGACCTTCATGCGCTCCTGTGCGGTGTCCCCGGGCGGGGCCGAGCGCTCGGTGCGCTGGTCCAGGCGGCGGAACTCGCGGGCCAGCGCCGAGACCAACAGGTGGACCTTCGAGGGGAAGTAGCGGTAGAGCGTGCCCACCGCCACCTCGGCCTTCTCGGCCACGGCACGCATCTGCACCGCCTCGTACCCGCCCTTCGCGGCCAGGGCCAGCGTGGCGTCGAGGATACGGCGACGGCGCTCCCGCTGCGACGAGGTGCTGGGTTCGTCACCGCGGGGCGCTGAGTCAGACGCGGCAGGACCTGAACCGGTCTCGGTCGACTTGGTCATGAGGCGAGCCTCCTGGGCTGGCGAGCGGCCGACGGGGGCCGGGTTCGGTGTTCACGTCCTGCTGGTGCATTCTAGAACACGGTTGTTAGAACACGTTCTACTATGGGGGAGTGCGCCGGTCCGCGGACCCGCGCCGGTTCGAACCCCGTCTCGACGAGGAGCCACCGTGAGCATCGCCACCACCCCGGATCAGACCGAGATCCAGAACTCGATCAAGTCCTGGGCGAAGTCCGTCGATCCCGTGGACACAGTACGCGCCCAGGAGACGGACCCGGACGCCTGGAAGGCGCATTGGCCGCAGTTGGCCGAGTTGGGGCTCTTCGGTGTCGCCGTCGCGGAGGAGCACGGCGGGGCCGGAGCCGAGATCGTCGACCTGGCCTGCATGCTCGAGGAGGCCACCGCCCGGATGGCCCCGGGCCCGATCCTGTCGACCGCACTCGCCGGCGTCCTGGTCTCGCGTGCCGGGGGTGCAGTGGCCTCCGCGCTGGGCGAGACCATCGCCGAGGGCGGGCTGCCCGTGGGCGTGTGTCTGGGCTTCGGGGTCCCCACCCTCGACGGCTCGGGGGAGGTGACCGGCGACCCGGGCGTCGCCTACGGCGGAACCACGGGCGGCGGGATCCTCCTGCCCGTCGAGGTGGACGGGCAGACCCGGTGGGCCCTCCTCGACGGGGACCTCGAGGGGCTCACCGTGACCCCCGCCACCCCGTACGACCTGTCGGCCTCCATCGGTCACGTGTCCCTGGAGGGCGTGCGGATCCCGGCGGACCGGATCCTCGAGGGCATCACCACGGACTCCGTCCGGCAGCTCTTCGTGACCCTGGCCGCCGCCGAGGCCGCCGGGGTCGCCGACTACGCGCTCACCACGGCCGTCGAGTACGCCAAGATCCGCGAACAGTTCGGCCGCACCATCGGGTCGTTCCAGTCCATCAAGCACCTCGCGGCCGACATGCTCTGCCGCACCGAGCAGGTCCGGGCCCTGGCCTGGGACGCCGCGGTCGCCGCCGAGGACCTCGGGGCCGACTCCTCCGAACTCCCCGTGGCGGCCGCGGTCGCCGGAGCCCTGGCCTTCGACAACGCCGTCACGAACTCCCAGGACTGCATCCAGATCCTCGGCGGGATCGGCTTCACCTTCGAGCACGAGGCGCACTTCTACATGCGCCGGGCGGGCGCGCTGCGGCAGGCGATCGGCGGGGCCGCCCGCTGGCGCCGCCTCCTGGCAGAGCTCACCCTGGCCGGCAGGCGCCGACATCTCGAGATCGACCTGACGGAGATCGACGGGATCGACGCCAGGCGCGAGGAGATCAGGGCCCTGGTCGCGCGGGTGGCCGCAGTCGACGGGGCCGAACGCAAGCAGGCCCTGGCCGACACGGGCCTGTTCATGCCCCACCTTCCCGAGCCGTGGGGCCTGGGTGCCTCGCCCGCCGAGCAGCTCCTGATCGACCAGGAAATCGAGTCGGCCGGCGTCACCCGGCACGAGATCACGATCGGCGGTTGGGCGGTCCCCACCGTCCTGCAGGCCGCACCCGAGCACGCCGACAAGCTGGTGCGCGCCACCATGGCCGGCGAGATCAAATGGTGCCAGCTGTTCTCCGAGCCCGGCGCCGGCTCCGATCTCGCCGCGCTGCGCGCCACCGCGGAGAAGGTCGACGGCGGCTGGAAGATCAACGGTCAGAAGGTGTGGACCTCGTCGGCCCGCGAGGCGGACTGGGCCATGTGTCTGGCCCGCACCGACCCGGGCGCCCCCAAGCACAAGGGCATCACCTACTTCCTCGTGGACATGAAGTCCGAGGGGATCCGGACCCGGCCGCTGCGCGAGATCACCGGTGAGGAGCTGTTCAACGAGGTCTACCTCGAGGATCTGTTCGTCCCCGACGAGTTCCAGATCGGACAGGTGAACGACGGCTGGAAGATCGCCCGCACCACTCTGGCCAACGAGCGCGTGGCCATGGGCGGCGGATCCTCGCTCGGCGCCGCCGCCGAGGAGATCGTCGGTCTCATCCGCGCGGCCGGGTCGGAAGACGACGCGCTGGTGCTGGACGAACTCGGCAAGCACGTCGCCGACGGCGTCGTGGGCAGCCTCCTGGACCTGCGCACCGCACTGCGGACCCTCGCCGGTTCCGGCCCGGGTGCGGAGTCGTCCGTCCGCAAGATCGTGGGCGTGCGCCACCGCCAGGACATCGCCGAGTTCGGACTCGAGCTCACCGGCACCGGCGGGGTCGAGTTCACCGAACAGGGACGCAAGTTCCTCATGGTCCGCTGCCTGTCCATCGCCGGCGGCACCGAGCAGGTGCTCCTCAACGTGGTCGGGGAACGCATCCTCGGCCTTCCCCGTGATTGAGCGGCGTCAACCCCGACCACCCGAGCCCGACCCCTCCGCCCAGTAAGGACTGATCCCCAGTGGACTTCACCCGTACCGAGACCCAGGCCGCCGTCGCCGAGGCCGTGGCCGGGGCGCTCTCCACGGCCGCCCCGGCCGATGAGCTGCTCACCGCCCTGCCCAGCCGCGGTGTCGCCGACGCCGGCTACGACGAGCGGCTGTGGTCCGCGTTCGCCGGGTCGGGGCTGCTCTCGCTGGGCCTGCCCGCCGCGCTCGGTGGCGATGACCTCACTGTTGCCGACATCGCCGTGGTCCTCGAGGAGGTCGGCCGATCCGGGGTGGTGATCCCCGCACTGGAGACCCTCGGCTTCGGCGTGCAACCGATCGTCGCCCTCGGGACCGCAGACCAGCAGAAGACGCTGCTCGAGGGCATAGAAGACGGCCGCATCCTCACCGCCGCCCTCGCCGAACCCGGGAACCCACTGCCGCTCGAGCCCACCGTGCGCCTGGACGGCGGGACCATCTCCGGCACCGTCACCGCGGTCCGCTACGCGGCCCAGGCCCGGTCCGTCCTGGTGCCGGTGTCCACCGCGGACGGTGCGGCCCTCGTGGTCGTCGCCCCCGACGCCCCCGGGGTCACCCTCACCCCGACCCTCGGGTCGCTCGGTGTCCCCGAGTACGCGATGCGGTTCGAGGCGACACCGGTCGACGACGACGAGGTGCTCCGCGGCCGGGGAGGTGCGGCCGTCCTCCCCGAGTTCCGACGCCTCGTCCTGTCGGCGTGCATCGCCCACGGCGACGGCCTGGTCTCCGGCGCGTTGGACATGACCGCCGACTACCTCAAGGAGCGGGTGCAGTTCGGCAAGCCGCTCGGCTCGTTCCAGGCGGTCCAGCAGGAGCTGGCCGACGTCTACATCATCTCGCGCACGCTGCACGTGATCTCGCAGTCGGTGTCCTGGCGGGTCTCGGAGGGGCTCACCGGCCCGGCGGACCGCTACGAGACCGACCCGACGATCGGCGCGTACTGGTTGGCCGCCGAGGGGCCGCGCGCGGTGCAGATCCTGCACCACCTGCACGGCGGCGTCGGAGTGGACATCACGTACCCGATGTTCAGGTACTCCTCGGCCGTCAAGGACCTGGCCCGCTTCGTCGGCGGCGCGCAGCTCCACCTGGAGGAACTGGCGTCGGCGGTGGCGGCCGACCCGGTCGAGCACGTGGCGCCCGCCTCCACCGACGCCGACGCGGGCGCGGCCCCGGACGGAACCTTCATCGACCTCACCGGAGACCAGCGGGCACTGCAGGCCGAGCTCCGCGAGTACTTCTCCACCCTCATCTCACCCGAGGAGGCGGCGGACATCGCCACCACCCGTCACGGCGACACCTACGCGGAGATCATCACGCGCATGGGCCGCGACGGCTGGCTGGGCGTGGGCTGGCCCACCGAATTCGGCGGCAAGGGTTTCGGCCACATCGAACAGCTGCTCTTCACCAACGAGGCCACCCGTGCCGACGTGCCGCTGCCGTCGGTCACACTGCAGACCGTGGGGCCGACCCTGCAGAAGTACGGCTCCGAGGTGCAGAAGGAGAAATTCCTCCCCGGGATCCTCGACGGCACCCTGCATTTCGCGATCGGCTACTCCGAACCCGACGCCGGCACCGACCTCGCCGCGCTGCGGACCACCGCCAGGCGCGACGAGGCCACCGGCGACTGGATCATCAACGGCCAGAAGATGTGGACCACCGGCGGCCACCACGCCGACTACATCTGGCTGGCCGCGCGCACAGGAACCCCGGACTCGCGCCACCGCGGGCTGACGATCTTCATCGTCGACACCACCGACCCGGGTTTCTCGTTCACACCGATCATCACCTGTGACGGTGCCCACCACGTCAACGCCACCTACTACTCCGACGTGCGGGTCCCGGCGGACATGGTCGTGGGCGAGGTCGACGGGGGCTGGAAGATGCTCACCACCCAGCTCAACCACGAGCGGGTGATGCTGGCCCCGTCCGGTCGACCGGGCGGGTACTACGACGAACTTGTCGGCTGGGCCCGGGGCGCCGGCGCCGACGGGCTCCGCCACCTGGACCGGCCCGAGGTGCGGCGCGGGCTCGCCGAGATCTTCGCGTTCGTCCGGCTCAACGAACTGCTCAACTGGCAGGTCTCCTCCGCGGGGGAGAACCCGTCGATGGGCGACTCGGCGGCGTCCAAGGTGTTCTCCACCGAGAAGATCCAGCACGTCGGCCGGATCATCGAGGAACTGCTCGGTCGCTTCGGCGATCCCACCGATCCCGGAACCGCCAGGTTGCAGCGCTGGTTCGACATGATGAACAAGCGCAACGTGGTGATCACCTTCGGCGGTGGCGTCAACGAGGTAATGCGCGAACTCGTCTGCATGGGCGGCCTCGGCATGCCCCGCACCGCCCGCTAGCGGCGAACCAGTTCTAGCCGGGTCCATTACCGAGTCAAGTCCATTTCCGAACAGAGTCCATTTCCGAACAGAGGGCATCCATGAGTGACGAGCAGGCCGGCCGCATCCTCGCCGCCGCCGACGAGGTGCGGGAGTCCGGGGGCAGCGCCCCCAGGGCGGGCCGCGACCCGATCAACCTGCCGATGATCCGTAACTGGACCGAGGCGATCGGCGACGTCAACCCGATCTACTCCTCGGAGGAGGCCGCGCGCGCCGCCGGACACGGCGGCCCGGTCGCTCCGCCGGCCATGACCCAGGTGTGGACCATGCGCGGTCTGGGCAAGACCCGAGAGGCCGACGACCCGCTGGGTCGGATGACCGACATCCTCGACTCCGAGGGCTACACCTCCGTGGTGGCCACCAACTGCGACTCGACGTACCACCGCTACACGCGTCCGGGCGAGGAGGTCACCATCTCCTCGGTGCTCACCGACGTCGTGGGGCCCAAGACCACGGGCCTGGGGGAGGGCTGGTTCTTCACCACTCGCAACTACTGGCGGGTCGGCGACGAGGTCGTGGCCGAGATGGACTTCCGCATCCTCAAGTTCCGCCCCGCCGCGAAGAAGACCGCGCCTGCCGAGGTCCCGGACTCCCCCGAGGCTCCCGCCGCGATCGTCTCCAGCTCCGGATCGCCGACCGACGATCTGGTGGTGGGCAAGGTCCTGCGCCCGTCCGTCTCGCCGGACACCCGCTTCTTCTGGGACGGCGTGCGCGCACACGAGCTACGCATCCAGAAGCTGGAGGACGGGTCGCTGCAGCACCCGCCCGTTCCCGCCTTGTGGAAGGACAAGTCCGAGCAGACCGACTACGTGGTGTCCTCGGGTCGCGGCACCGTGTTCAGCTTCGTCACCCACCACGCGCCGCGCGTGCCCGGGCGCACGAGGTTCCCGTTCGTCATCGCGCTGGTCGAGCTGGAGGAGGGTGTGAGGATGATCGGTGAGCTGCGTGCCGGTGGCCGCGCGGTGTCCATCGACGCCCCGGTGCGGGTCGACTTCGACCGGATCGACGAC
>JBKBRA010000011.1:0-38630 GCA_046292305.1 Dietzia sp.
TTCTCGTAACCGGCGTACGAGTGGACGACGAACCAGTCGCCCGGGAGCTTGCGCAGCTGACGCTTGAAGGCGATGACCGGGTCGATCGCGGGCGCGGCCTCCTCGGAGGACGCCTCCGCCTCATCGGACTCATCCGCGACGTCGGTCTCATCCCGCACGTCGTCGTCAGCGTCGTCGGTGCCCGCGACCGCGTCGATAGCGTCCGCGACGGCCTCGGCGGTCGGCGGGACCGCGGTGTCGGAGGGGTCCGCAGACGTGTCACCGAGCACCGCATCGGCCTCGGTCTCGGCCTGCTCGGCGGCAGCCGGGCTCTGCTCGACGTCCTCGGACTCGGGGCTCTGCTCGATGTCGCTCACTGAAATTGCGGTCCTCTCGAAGTTCGGCGGTCCGGATCTCGCCCCGGACCCGAGCGGCAGGTATCAGCGGTCGAAGACGAGCTCGACGAGCTTGCCCGCGCCGAAGTCGACGCCGGAGACCAGCGCGGTCATGAAGATCAGGAACAGGAACACCACGATGGTGTAGGTGACCATCTGATTGCGCGTCGGCCAGATGACCTTGCGCAGTTCCTCGATGACCTGCCCGATGTACTGGAACGGATTCGCGCGGTTGGCACGTGAATCCTCCGCGGTGTCCGCATCCGTGCGGACACGCTTGGCGACGGTGGTGTCGCCCCGGCCGGCCTTGCCGGTGGGAACGGCGGCGCCGTCGGTATCGCGCGCGCCGCTGCTGTCGACGTCGTCGTCGCGATCCTGACTCACGCGTTACCTCCGGGTCGTCTTTGGCTGGCGGGAAGGGCAGGGGCGACAGGACTTGAACCTGCAACCTGCGGTTTTGGAGACCGCTGCTCTGCCAATTGAGCTACGCCCCTTCGGCCGGTCACCCGGCCACCCGTGCCGTCACACTAATCGCGGACCGCACGAACGCCTCGACTCTACAGTGTCGGCGGCTACCTCAGGCAGCGTGGGCCGCGACCGCGGGCGGTCGGGCATCTGAAGTGTACGGCACCCCGGCAGTGGCCCTAAATCGCGCCGCAGCAGTCATTCCCCGGAGGCCTCGGTGACCGTCACCCGGACGCTGCCACTGCCCGGACGCCGTCGAGGGAGACGGTCACGATCGCCTTACCGAACACCTTCGCCCCGCCGCTGGTCACCACGAGCGCGACGTCTGCCGTGGAGCCGTCCTCGGCGACCTTCTTGACCGTCCCGGCCACCTCCACCACCGCGGGGGAGTCGGCGGGGACCACCACGGGTCCGGCGAACCGGATCGAGGTGGCCACCACCCGGTCCGCTCCCCCGGCCCACTCGGCCACGACCCCGACCGCCAGCGCCGAGGTCAGCATCCCGTGCGCGACCACACCGGGCAGACCGAGTGCGCGCGCGGCCTCGTCACTGAGATGGATGGGGTTGTGGTCACCGGAGGCGTCGGCGTAGCGGCGCAGGTCCTCGCGCGTGACCGGCAGACTGCGGGCCGGGATGGGCTCGCCGGGTTCAGGTCGCCTCGTCGTCGTCGTATTTCCGTCCGTCGTCGTTCCGTCCGTCATCATTCCACCACCTCCGCGGTGAGCAGCGCGCTGGACAGCGACTGGACGGGGGCGCCGGCCGGGTCGCGCAGGACCGTGTCGAAGCCGATCATGCGTCCGCCGCGGGCGGACCGGACGCCGGTGACCGTCGCCGTGGCGGTGAGGACGTCACCCACCGCGATCGGCCGATGGTGTTCGGAGGACTGGGCGGTGTGGAGGGTGCGGGAGAGGTCGATCCGCAGCGCGGGGTGCTCCATCACCGCGCGCTGGACCGGCGCGGTCAGGGCGGCGGCCAGAGTGGCGGGGATCTGACCGGAGGGCGCACCGACGGCCGCGGCGAAGCGCGCGACCACCTCGGCGGTGACGGTGACGGGATCCCCGGTGACGACGACGACGTGCTCGTCTGCGGTGTCTGTGCTCACGCCCGCCGACGCTACCCGAGCCGTTCCGCTCGGAACCGCTGATGCGCGCGGCCCGCGGCTCCTACGGTGGGGTCAGTCGAACAGGGAGAGCGCACGTGAGCCAGAACGATCCGGCAGGACAGAACCGAGTCGAGCAGGGGTCGGGTGAGCGCGGGGCCGGCGAGCACCGGTCCGCGTCACACGGCCCGGTGGCCGGCCACGGCGGCTCCCACGCCACCGCCGTCGCCGCCGCCCACGGGGTACGGACCATGTTCACCCTCTCCGGCGCACACGTCTTCCCGATGTACGACGCGGCGGAGAAGGAGGACCACGGGATCTCCCTGCTGGACGTGCGACATGAGCAGACCGCCGCGTTCGCCGCCGAGGCCACGGGCAAGCTCACCCGCTCCCCCGGTCTGGCCGTCCTCACCGCCGGGCCCGGCGTGACCAACGGGATCAGCGCGATCTCCCAGGCCTCGTTCTCCGGCGCCCCCATGGTGGTGCTGGGCGGCCGCGCCCCCGCGGGCCGGTGGGGCACGGGCAGCCTGCAGGAGTTCGACCACGTCCCACTGGTGGAGTCGGTGACGGTGTCCGCCGAGACGGCCCGCGACACCGCCGACATCGCCGACGCCACGCACCGCGCCTTCACCGCCGCGCGCTCAGCCCACCGCGGGCCGGCGTTCCTGGACGTGCACATGGACCACTTCTTCGACCAGTGCGAGTCCGTCCGCCCGGGGCCGGGATCCGAGCCCGGCCCGGACCGCTCTCCCGACACCGACGCGGTCGACCGGATCGCCGACCTGCTGGTGGGCGCACAGCGGCCGGTCCTGGTGTTGGGCTCGGACGTGTGGGCCGACGGTGCCGAGGTGGCCGCGCTGCGCTGCGTGGACACCCTCGGACTGCCCGCGATCCCCAACGGAATGGGCCGAGGGGTCGTCCCCGCGGGTCACACGCTTCTGGTGTCCAAGGCGCGAGGGATGGCGTTCGGGAGCGCCGACCTCGTGGTGGTGGTGGGAACCCCGCTGGACTTCCGGCTGGGATACGGCGTATTCGGGGGCAAGGACGGCGCGCAGCCGGCGACAGTGGTGCACGTCGCCGACTCCGAGGGGCAGCTCAGCCGCCACGCCGACCCCGCCGTCGCCACGGCCGGCGACCTGGGGAAGGTGCTGGACGCACTGACCGGGGCGGTGCAGCGTCGGTCGACCAGGCCGGACTGGAGCGGGTGGGCGCGGTCGTTGCGGGAGAAGGCGGACGCCACGCACGCCGCCGACCTCGAACTGTTCAGTGCGAGCGCCGACCCCATCCACCCGGCACGGATCTACGGCGAACTGTTGCCGCGGCTGGCCGAGGACGCGGTGGTGATCGGCGACGGCGGCGACTTCGTGTCCTTCGCCGGCAAGTTCATCGAGCCCGCCCGGCCCGGGAACTGGCTGGACCCCGGCCCGTTCGGTTGCCTGGGCGCGGGACTGGGCGCGGCTATCGCAGCCCGGATCGCCCGCCCGTCGAGCCAGGTGGTGCTGCTGCTCGGCGACGGCGCGGCCGGGTTCTCATTGATCGACGTGGACACCCTCGTGCGGCACAACCTGCCCGTGGTGATGGTGATGGGCAACAACGGGGCCTGGGGGCTGGAGAAGGGGCCGATGCAGATGCTGTACGGCTACGACGTGATCGCCGACCTCACGCCGCGAACCCGCTATGACGAGGTGGTCAAGGCGCTCGGCGGGGCCGGCGAGATGGTCACCGATCCCGCGCAGATCGGGCCCGCCCTGGACCGCGCGTTCGCGAGCGGCGTGCCCTATCTGGTCAACGTCGTGACAGACGTAGAGGCCGGCTATCCCCGGTCGACGTTCGGGGTGTGAGCCGGGCGCGAGCTGGGTGTGAGCCGGGCACGACTCGGCGCCATCCCCGGTGGGGATCAGGACACGACGAGCCGGTAGAGCAGCTCCGGTCGACCGCGGCCACCGTAGCGGTGCGACACGTCGACGGTGCCGTTGCGGTGCAGATGATCGAGGTAGCGGCGCACGGTCGCGCGGGAGGCGCCGCTCATGAGTGAGACCTCCACGGCCGTGTGGCCGGCGCCGTCGTCCAGTGCGGTGAGGACGGCGGCCAGCGTCGGCTCGGACAACCCCTTGGGCAGCGGCGGGGCGGGGACGGGCCCGGCCGCCGCCGGGCGCGTGGGCGTCGCGCTCGGACCCCTCTGCAGCAGGGAATCGATCTCACCCTGACCGAAGGTATCGAGCTCGGCCGGTGGTCCGCCGGCGTTCTCGGTGCGGAACCGCTCCAGGCGCTCGACCATCGCGGCCCTGGTGAACGGTTTGACCAGGTACCCCGCGACCTGGCCGGACAACGCCTGCCTGACGGTGATGCGGTCCCGTAGCGAGCTGACCACGATCACGCTGATCGGGCGGCGGGAGATCGTCCTGACCCGGTGCAGCACCTCGATACCGCTGAATCCCGGCAGGCCGATGTCGAGCAGCATCAGATCGACCCCGCCGCCGGCAGCCCATCCGACGGCACTGTGACCGTCGGCGACCGCAGCGGCCACGCTGAATCCCGGAACACCGTCCACGTATTGACTGTGCAGGCGACGCGCGACCGGATCGTCGTCGACGATCAGCGTCCGGATGGTGCGCCCGCTCTGTCCCTCATGCGTCATCGTCGCCCCCGCACGCTCGCGCCGCCACGGTATCGGAGGGCACGGCGGTGGCGGGCACGGTCGTGGGAGGCACGGTCGTGGGAGGCACGGTCGTGGGAAGCCCGGCCCCGGGCGGCCTCCCCACCCGGGGATGCGGGGAGCCGCACGGTGAAGAGTGCCCCACCGTCCGGCGACCGTCCCACCTCGATGTCGCCACCACGATCCCGAACGATCTGCCACACCACCGCCAGGCCCACCCCGCGCGTCGCATGCTGATCACCCTTTTCCTTGGTGGTGTAGCCGTGCTCCATCAACGTCGGCAGCGCCTCCGGGTCCAGTCCCGGGCCATCGTCTCCGACCGCCACCTCCGTGCCGAACTCGTCCGCCACCACCAGCACGTGGACGTGCCCACCCGGGCCGGCCGCCTCCATCGCGTTGAGCACCAGATTGGCGACCAGCGAGACGTCGTCTCCCTCGAGTGCGCCCGCGCTCATCGACGTCAGGGGGTCGATCTCCAGCCGTCCTCCCTGCGCCGCGTACTCGGCGATCATCGCCCCCAACACTGCGCGCATCCGCGGGTCCTCGACGACACCGTCCCGGGTATCCGTGCCGGTGAGCGGTGCCAGTTCGGCCAGGTATCCCAGCGCCCCGTCGACGTCGCCGCTCTCGACGAGTCCGTAGATCGCGTGTATCCGTGTCCGGAACTCGTGGGTCTGTTCCCTGAGCGCTCTCGAGAGTCGGCGCTGCTCGCCCAGTTCGGCGTTCTCGGCTTCCAGCCGGCGTACGCGGACGCCGACCGCGCCGGAGACGCCGGCGGCGCCGATCAGCCCGACGACCACCGCCAGCAGTACCCACGGGGCCATCGCCGCGAGGCTGGACCGCAGGTCGGCTGCGATCTCCGTCTCGAGGACCCCGACCGATGCCGCGCCGATCACGACGCCGTCGCGATACACCGGCACCTTGGCGCGCAGTGTCGGACCCAGGGTTCCCTCCTCCGTGCCGACGAAGGTGGCACCTGCCAGAACTGCTGCCGGGTCGGTGGAGACCGGCCGGCCGCGTTCCGCGGGCTCCGGGTGGGTGAGCCGGATTCCGTCGGAGTCACTGATCACGACGTAGTCGACACCCGAGGCCTGCTGGATCAGTTCGGTCAGCGGTTGAAGCTCCTGCTCCGGGTCGTCCCGTTCGATGGCGTCCTGTACCTGCTCGAGTTCGGCGAGGCTGTGGGCTACGGCGAGCACGCGCTCGGTCATGGCATCGCGCACCTGTTGCTCCTGGACGCGGGACGCGGCGTAGGCCGTCAGTCCGACACAGGTCACCACGACGGCGCACTGGATCAACAGGACGGCGACGAGGCGGAACCTCCGCCTCAGAAGCCACTCCGAGTACTGCGCCACCTCGGCCCCCTCCTCCGTCGCACCATGACCATCCCGATGCTCACCCCGCCACGGTCCGGCCGGGCGTGAGCATCAATGAGCACAAACCCTAGTTGTGCCCCACATCACACGTCGACGTTCCATTCTCAGCTCATCCCTCGGTGGCGCCTCCGGCACCGAGAACCAGGAAGGACCGTGGATGCGACAACACCTTGCCCGCATCGTGACCGTGGTATTGGCCGTCGCGCTGACCACGGTCGCGGTGACCGATGCCAGCAGCTCGGGCGGCGGCGACAACGCGCGGACACAACTGAACGTCATCGCGCCGGCCGCCCCGGGCGGCGGCTGGGACACGTTCGGTAGAGAAGCACAGCAGGCCCTCATCTCCAACGGCATCGTCAACGCCGTCCGCGTCCGCAATGTCCCCGGCGCGGCCGGCACCATCGGCCTGACCCAGTTCGTCCAACTCGCCGGACGCACCGACTCCCTACTGGTCACCGGCGGCGTGATGGTGGGCGGAGTGATCCTGCAGGATTCCGACGCCACGCTCGGGGACACGACACCGATCGCACGTCTCTCCGACGACTACAACGTGCTCGTGGTCCCCGCGAACTCCCCGTATCAGACGCTGGACGAGTTCATGGCGGCGTGGCGGGAGCGTCCGGGGATGGCGATCGCGGGCGGGTCGTTGGGGAGCATCGACCATCTGCTCACGGGCATGCTCGCCGACGCAGCCGGCATCGACCCGTCCCTGACCAACTACATCGCCTACGCCGGTGGCGGTGAAGTCGTGCGCGCGATGATCAGCGGCTCCGCGGTCGGGGCCATCTCGAGCTCCAACGACTTCGCCGCCCAGATCGAGGTGGGTGAACTCCGAGCGCTCGGGATCTCCTCGGCGACACCGCTCGAGGAGATCCCCACTCAGACCTTCATCGAACAGGGAGTGGACGTGTCCATGTCGAACTGGCGCGGGCTGGTCGCCCCACCGGACATCCCGGACGAGATCCGTGACGAACTGATCGCGATCATCACGGAGATGCGGGACACCGAGGAGTGGCGCGACACCCTCGACCGCAACGACTGGACCGACGCGTTCATGGCAGGCGACGAGTTCGCGCAGTTCCTCGACGCCGAGATCGCATCAACCGAAGAGATAATTAGGGAGTTGGGCCAGTGAGTACCTCGACCGACCCGGCGAGCACCGCGGTTCCGCCTGCTCAGCCGGGAAACAGGACGCGTTGGTGGCGCGATCGGACCGAGCTGGGTTTCGCCGCCGGAATCCTCGCGTTCGCCGTCTTCATGACCGTGCAGATCGTCCAGATGGACGTTCCCGACGGAGCAGGAACCCCCGGGCCGCAGTTCTTCCCCGGTCTGGTCGCCGCCTTCCTCCTCCTCACCGGCGTGATGCTGGCGATCAGCGTCATCCGCAAACCCCGGCACACCGAGGCCACCTCGACGATGGGCCAGCTGTCCACCGACATGCTCGAGGACCTGGCCGCGATCGACCACACCGGTGAGACCCGGGGTGGTCGCGGCACGACCCGACCAGAGGGCGCGGCCCACCCCCAGGAGGCGGACTCCCCCACCGAGACGCCTCCGCCGCCCGCCGCCATCGGCTCGGGATTCATACCCGTCGACTACCGCACCACCGGGATCGTGCTCTGCGGGCTCGTGGCGTTCGCGCTCACACTCCAGCCCGTCGGCTGGTTGGTCACCGCCAGCGCGCTGTTCTGGGTCGTCAGCTACGCGCTGGGCAGTAGACGCCCGCTGTTCGACGTCGCCGTCTCGGTGATCTTCGCATCCGTCATCCAGATCGCCTTCTCGGCCGGTCTCGGGCTGGGCCTGCCCCCCGGCATCCTGGAAGGAGTCCTGCCATGGAGCAACTGAGCCTCCTGGGCGAGGGCCTGGCCGGGGTGCTGACCCCGATGAACCTCACCCTCCTGCTGATCGGTGCCGTCCTCGGTACCGCTGTGGGCGTCCTGCCCGGACTCGGCTCCGCGATGGCGGTCGCCCTGCTCCTCCCGGTCACCTTCACACTCGACCCGACCGGTGCCTTCATCATGTTCGCCAGCATCTACTTCGGCGGACTGTTCGGCGACTCGACCTCGGGAATCCTGCTCAACACCCCGGGCAACTCCTCGGCCATAGCGACGACGTTCGAGGGCCACCGGATGGCCATGAACGGCCGGGCGGCCAAAGCACTGGGCATCTCGGCGATCGGCGCCTTCACCGGCGGCATGATCGCGTGCGCCTGCGTTGTGATGTTCTCCCCGTACCTGATCCTGCTCGCGCGGGCATTCTCGTCACCGGAGTACTTCGCGCTCGCGGTGTTCGCCTTCGTCGCCATCTCGGCGGTCGTCGCCGAGTCCGTCGTGCGGGGGCTCGCCGCACTCGGGTTGGGCCTCGCGCTCGCCCTGGTCGGCACCGACTCGATGACCGGCACCCAACGCTTCACACTGGAGAACCCGTCACTGTTCGAGGGCATCTCGATCATCGTGATCACCGTCGGCCTGCTGGCACTCGGGGAGGTTCTGCACCAGGCGTCGCGGATCCACCGCGAGACCCTGATCGCCGGACCGGTGACGACCGAGGGCTCACCGTTCCCGACGCGTCGGGAGATGCGCAAGGCCATCCCCGCCTTCCTCCGTGGCACCGGTTTCGGTCTACCCTTCGGCACGATCCCCGTCGGCGGCTCCGAGGTTCCGACGTTCCTCGCCTACGGCACGGAGAAGGCGCTGGCCAAGCGGCGGAACGACCCCGACTTCGGCACCCGCGGAGCGCTCCAGGGCGTCGCCGCACCTGAGGCCGCCGGCAACGCCACCGCGGGCAGCGCGATGGGCGCGCTGCTCGTCCTCGGACTGCCGACCTCGGCGACGGCCGCGATGATGCTGGCCGCGTTCCAGCAGTACGGAATGCAGCCCGGCCCACTTCTGTTCGAGACGAGCGCCGCGCTGGTGTGGCCGCTGCTCGCCAGCCTGTTCGTCGGTCTGATCATCCTGTTGATCATCAACCTGCCGTTCGCCGCCGTCTGGGCGAAGCTACTGCTGATCCCCCGGCACTACCTGTACGCCGGGGTCACTGTCATCGCGATGCTCGGCACCTACGCGATCTCCTCCTCCACGCTGGATCTCTGGATGGTGATCGCGATCGGTGTGGTGGGATTCCTGATGCGGCGGTACTCGATACCGCTGGCCCCGGTCCTCATCGCCGCGATCCTCGGACCACTGGCGGAGATCGAGCTGCGTCGGTCGCTGGCGCAGTCCGAGGGCGATGTGTCGATCCTGTTCTCCTCGACCATCACCATCGTGCTGTACGCGCTACTGGCCACAGCCGTGGCGGCGAGCATCATCCAGCACACCCGGCATCGTCGTCGTAGGACCGCACTCGCCACACGGTAGTGCGGCAAATACCGCGAAGGCCGCCCACGACACGTGGACGGCCTTCGCGAATCTGATCGGTACCGGTGGGGGGACTCGATCCCCCGACCTCACGATTATGAGTCGTGCGCTCTAACCAGCTGAGCTACACCGGCATGCCCTGCCAGTCGGGCTATCGAACCGCCCCGCACAGTGCGAGCCCCCTGTCGGAATCGAACCGACGACCTTTTCCTTACCATGGAAACGCTCTACCGACTGAGCTAAGGGGGCAGGCCACCCCGGGTTGCGACGCTCTCCGCAGCTCGGGGTGAAAGCCTCTAGCAGATTACACACACGCTCGAACGGGGCACAAATCGCCCGGTTGAGCGCGTTCGCGGGCCCGCTGGCAGGATGAGGAGCATGCGCATCTCGGTGGTCGTCCCCGTTCTCGACGACGCTCACGAACTCGCCGGATGCCTGGCCGCTCTCCGCTCCCAGACGCGACTGCCCGACGAGATCGTGGTGGTGGACAACGGGTGCTCCGACGACAGTGCCGAGGTGGCCCGTGAGGCCGGTGCACGCGTGGTCGCCGAGGCCGTGCGCGGCATCCCCTCGGCCGCCGCCACCGGATACGACTCGGCCTCCGGCGACGTGATCGCCCGCCTGGACGCGGACTCCCGCCCCGGCCCGGACTGGATGCGGCGGATCGAGAGCGCCTTCACCGAGGAACCGGAACTCGTCGCGATCTCCGGCCCGGGCGAGTTCATCGGACTGAGCGGCTGGCGGGCCCGCGCCGCGCAGCTGCTCTACATGGACGCGTACTTCTTCTCCGTGGGCGCGGCGATGGCCCACCCGGTGCTGTTCGGCTCGAACCTGGCGATGCGACGCGAGGCGTGGGATCGCGTCCGCGACGGCGTCAACCGATCGGACCCGGAGCTGCACGACGACATCGACCTGTCGTTCCAGTTCGGCGCCGGCGACCGACTGCGGGTGGACCGCACCTTCACCGTGGGTATCTCCGCGCGCCCGTTCGACGATCCCGCCGCGATGCGCAGGCGCTTCTCCAGGGCGTTCCGGACGATCGCCCGCAACTGGCGCACCAGCCCGCCCTCGGAGCGTTGGATGGAGCGGGTCCGGCGCTGAGCCCCCACTGACTCCTCGACTTGCGCGCCCGGAACGCTCGCCCCTCGCCGAGACCTGCGCCCACAATGGACCAAAAAGTGCGCACAACTGCGGCGGGCGGCGGGAGGCGTCAGGACCAGACGAGCACCGACCACAGGACGATCTGGGTCACGCAGAAGCCGGCCAACATGTTGAGCACCAGGAAACGCTTCCAACCCTCGTTGGTGCGATCGGCATCAGCGTCGGTGACCCTGAGATAGGCCGCCACGGTGGCCAGGTACGGCAGGATCGCGAAGGCGGCCCCGGAGGCCGGCCACGGCGCCGCCACCAGCAGGACCACCACCGCGGCGGCGTAGCAGGCCAGCGCGAACCACACCGCGGCCCGCGCCCCGAGCACGGTGGCGACGGACTTCAGACCCGCCTCGCGGTCGAAGCGCACGTCCTGCACCGCCCCGAAGGCCTGCGAGGCGGCTCCCCACAGCATGAAGGCGATCAGGCACGCCCACACACCCCCGGTGAGCTCCGCACCGGCGATGGTCCAGCCGACGATCGCCGGGGAGACGAAGTGGAACGCGGAGGTGACCGAGTCCAGGAACGGGATCTCCTTGAACCGCAGGCCCTTGGCGCTGTAGGCGATCACCGCGAACGCGCTCGCGGCGAGCCACAGGGACGACTCCCACGAACCCACCAGCACCAGGTACACGAGGAACGGGACCGTGGTCACCGCGGAGGCCACGAGCGTGGCGGTGTGTCGGGACCGCTCGAGGACGGATCCCTCGACCCCGCCCTTGCGCGGGTTGCGCAGGTCCGACTCGTAGTCGAAGACGTCGTTGATGCCGTACATCGCGAGGTTGTACGGCACCAGGAAGAAGATCGTGCCGATCACGCCGATGAGATCGAAACCGCCGGTGGCCAGGAAGTACGCCAGCGCGAACGGTGCGGCGGTGTTGACCCACGACACCGGCCGGGACGACCAGAACAGCGTGGTCAGCAGACCGGGCGCCGCGGGCCGCTCGGGGGTGCGGACCTCGTCGTCGTCGCCGGTTTCCGGGGCGCGGGCCAGCGAGGCGTCGCCCCGGCCCGACACCGTCGGACTCCCCACCGCGGCCCCGACGCGCGGGGCGGCGGTGAGCAGAGCCCACACCGACGGCACGAACACGGCCGCGGCCACCGCATAGGCGAAGTCCTCGATGGGCGCGACACCCAGGCGGATTCCGCTGGTCAGCTCGTCGTCGTAGGCCACGAGCCCGGCCGAGATCATGATGTTGTCGAAGATCGCGGTGAGGATCATCAGGATCACGAACGCGCCGCCGACCCCGATCAGCCACCGGCGTCTCTCGGCACCCCGCAGGCGCCAGGCCGCGAGGAGGGCCACGGCCACCACCGGGATGGACATGGTGAGGTTGATGGTGGTGTAAATGCTGTTCACGGGCGCTCCCCCGCCGTCCGGGAGGCGCGGGAGGACCGGGACGCCCGCGACGTCTCGGCGTGTTCGACGGCGCGCGAGACGCCCGCCGCGCACACCAGCGCGAGGTGGGACAGGAACGCCAGGAACACGACCTCCTCGAACGGGATCTCCGGTGCCACGGTCAGCCCGGTCATGAAGTCGGTCTGACCGCGGAAGAACACCCCGCTGCGCACCCCGAGGACGTCCCAGGTGAGGAACAGTGCCACGGAGGCGGTGACGGCGAGTGCCGCGGCGGCGGGCGCACGGAACGCCGCCAGCTTCCAGCGGTGGTCGATCACCAGGATGCCGGCGAACGAGACAGCCTGGACCAGGAGGTAGGCCAGCCCGATCACCTGTCGAGCACCGATTTGTCGGACACGGAGGTATCGAACACAGACCTATCGAACACCGTGCCGCCGCCGGGCTCGGCCACCGGGGCCGTCCCCGTGTCGCCGCGGACGTGTTTGAGCACCAGCTCGGCGCTGATGAGGCACATCGGCAACCCGATCCCGGGGATGGTGGACGCCCCCGCGTAGTAGAGACCGTCGACGTGCCTGGAGACGTTGCGGGTCCGGAAGAACGCGCTCTGGGCCAACGTGTGGGCGGGGCCGAGGGCCGTGCCGCGCCACGCACCGAGGTCGTCCTGGAGATCGGCCGGCGAGATGGTGCGGCGGACCACGACCCGCTCGGCCAGATCCGGGATGCCGGTCCAGTCGGCGATCTGGGCGATAGCCTGGTCGGCCGCCGCCTCGATGGTCGCGTCACCGGCCCCGTCCACGCCGCCGTGGCCGAGACCCGGATCGGCGGGGATGGGGACCAGGACGAAGAGGTTCTCGTGCCCGGCGGGGGCGAGGCCCGCATCGGGGCTGTCGGTCGCGCTGGGACGGCAGACGTAGAGCGAGGCCGGGTCGGGGATGTGGGTCTGTTCGCCGAAGATGGCCTCGAAGCCCTCCTCCCACCGGTCGGTGAACAGCAGCGTGTGGTGCGCCAGCTGCGGCAGCTCGCCCGTGACGCCCAGCAGCATCAGCAGGGCGCCGGGTCCGGGCATCTTCGAGTCCCAGTAGGACTGCGGGTAGGTGCGGAGCCTCTCCGGTAGCCACCGGGTCTCGAGGTGGTGCAGGTCGGCGGCGCCGACGACGAGCCCGGCGGGCAGCGTCCGCTCGGCACCGGTCCGGTCGCGCACCCGGACGCCGGTCACCCGGGCCCGGGCTCCGGCGGCCCCGCCGGTCGACCCGCCCTCGGAGGTGGTGAGTTCCACCGCCTCGGTGCCGGTGTGGATGCGCACCCCCTGGGCCTCGGCCACCCGCCGGACGGCGGCGATGACCTCGGTGAACCCTCCCCGCGGGTACAGCACCCCGTCGGTGAGGTCGAGGTGGCTCATCAGGTGGTAGATCGACGGCGCCAGGTACGGCGAGGACCCCAGGAACACCGCCGGGTAGCCGAGGATCTGCTGGATCCGGCGGTCGGTGAACCGGCGGGAGACGAAGGAATGCAACGGCTGCACGAGCCGCGCCACCAGTGCACCTGCCCGGGCCAGCACGTCCGGCCGCACCAGGGCCGGGTACGAGGTGAAGTTGGTGTAGAGGAACCGGCGCAGGGCCAGGTCATAGGTGGTCCTGGCGGAGTCGAGGTACGTGCCGAGGACGGGGCCCGCACCCGGCTCGAGCGACTCGAAGAGCGCCTGCGACGCCTCGCGGTCCGAGCGGACGTCGACCGGGTCGGTGTGGCCCTCGAAGTAGACGCGGTAGCCGGGGTCCAGGCGGACCAGGTCGAGCTGCTCGGCGGCCGAGGAGCCGCAGAGCCGGAAGAAGTGGTCGAACACCTCGGGCATCAGGTACCAGGACGGTCCGGTGTCGAAGCGGAACCCGTCGGCCGACCAGCTTCCGGCGCGGCCGCCCACCTCGTCGGTGGCCTCGACCAACGTGACGTCGCGGCCCTCGCGGGCGAGCAGGGCGGCGGTGGCCAGGCCTGCGATCCCGCCGCCCACCACCACGACGGGGCCGTCCGGGGCCTGCCTGCGCGCGTGGGCGCCGGGAAGTCGGTCCGCCAGGGCGCGGGGACCCGATCCGAGGAGGCTCCGGGCGCTCATCGCACGACCGCCCGTCCACGCCCTGCGACGGATCGTCCGCGCCCCGAGGCGGCCCGGCCGATCACGGAGAGCTTGACCGGGTTGGGCACCCGGACGCGGCCCGCACTCACCCCTGCCGCACCGGCCGCCCGGAGGCGGTCGTTGAGTTCGGCGAACAGGTCGTGCGCGGCCAGCACTGCCAGCCGGTCCCGCCCGGGGATGCCCTCGATCGATGCGCGGGCGATGCGCAGGTCGGCGTCCACGTCGTCGGCGAGTTCGGTCACGTCACGGTCGGTCAGTGCCCGCGGGTCACGTCCGGGCAGGTAGTTGCGACCGAGGCCCACCGAGTCCTCCCGGACATCCCGGAGGAAGTTGACCTTCTGGAACGCCGAACCGAGTGCGCGCGCTCCGGCGGCCATCTCGTCGTCGTCACCCAGCCCCCCACCGGCGAACGTCCGCAGGCACATCTCCCCGATCACCTCCGCCGAACCGTGGATGTACCGGCGCAGCGACTCCTCGGTGTGCTCGGTGATCTCCAGGTCGGCTTCCATGGAGTCGTAGAACGGGTCGATCAGCCGGGCACCGATCCCGAACCGGCGGGCGGTGTCGGCGAAGGCATGGGTGATCGGGTCCGGGTCGAGGCCGCGCTCGACCGCGCGGTGGGTGCGACGGCGGGCGTCGGCGATGAGCTCGCGGGCCGCGACCGGGTCGTCCATCGCGCCGTCGACGACCTCGTCCCCGACCCGGGCCCACGCGTAGATCGCGGCGACGTGAGGCCGGGTGGCCGGCGCCAGCAGCCGGCAGGCCAGGGCGAACGAGGTGGAATACCGACGCAGGATCACCTCACTGCACTTGCGGGCGGCCTCCGTGAACTCGGCGTGCGGGCTCTGCGGGGTCATCGGGTCCTCTCGAGGGCGGTGGCCAGGTGGGTGTCGAGCGCGCCCCGCAGAGCATGCGGGACGGCCGGGGAGTCCAGTGCGGCGCGGGCGGCGGTCACCAGGTCCTCGGCGATCCCCAGCGCGTGCTCGCGGGCGCCGCACTCGGCCAGGAGCGACCGGGCGGTCGCAGGGTCCGGGCGGGACCGGTCGGAGTCGGCACGGCCGGAGTCAGCGCGGCCGGAGTCAGCGCGGCCGGAGTCAGCGCCGCCGGAGTCAGCACGGCCGGATGCGGTACCACCGAGAGCGGAGTCGATGCGCGGCCAGAGCTCGGTGGCGGCGGCGAAGGCGAGCAGCACCGTGGGGGCCCGGCGCACCAGGTCGCCCTCGTTGGACTTGCCGGTCACGGCCGGGTCGCCGAAGACACCCAGGACGTCGTCGATCACCTGGTACGCCGTACCCAGGTGGCGGCCGGTCTCCCGCAGCGGGGGGATCAGATCCTCCGGCCCCCCGGCCAGCACCACACCCAGCACCATCGGCAGCGTCACGGAGTAGGCCGCGGTCTTGGCGGCGCCGATCGACAGCGCGTGCTCCTGCGTGGTGGGCTCGCCGTGGGCCGCCCCGTGCACGTCGGCGTACTCCCCGGCGATGGAGGCCACCACCGCGCGCTCCACCTCCGCCATGGCGCGGTGCAGCACCGGAGCGGACACGGGCAGACGGGCGAACTCCCCCATCGCGGCCACCAGCAGGAGGTCCCCGCCGAGGAGTCCCCCCACCATGCCGACGTGCGCGGCGGTCTCACGGGGGACCCCCAGCTCGGCGGCGCGCGTCGTGGTGCGACCCTGCAGGTTGGGCCGGCCCCTCCGGTGGTCGTCGCCGTCGGCCACGTCGTCGTGGACGAGGAAGGCCTCGTGGAGGAGTTCGAGCGCCTGACAGGCGGCGGCGCGGACCGCCTCGTCGCGGCCGCCGGCATGCGTGTAGACGGCGTCGAACAGCGCCGAGCGCATGCCCTTGCCGGATCGTGTGGTGCGGTCGAGGTCGGCCGCCCAGTCGTCGACGGCGGGGCCCAGACCCTCGGGCAGGTCACGAGAGGTCATCCGCTGGGCGGCGGTTACCGAAGCCAGTGTCATGTCCTGTTGTTCGGAGCCGACCCTGTCCTGGATACCCCTCACCTCGAATCGTCTCGACGAGATGCGGCGCGCCAGCGTCCGGCACCCGGAGCCGCAAAAGTCCACGGTGTCACAGGGCAACACTATCGCGGCCCGGAAATGCACGAAGACCCCCGCTTGTGGCGGGGGTCTCGCGTGCCAGATGATGGATTCGAACCAACGTAGGCATAAGCCGACGGATTTACAATCCGCTCCCTTTGGCCGCTCGGGCAATCTGGCGTGCACCCTCTGGGGGGCGCTACGACACGATACAACGCATGTGACCCCCGGTGCCAAATCGGGGGCGGGCGGGGCCGCCTGAGCGCGAGCCCTGGCCGGGTAGCCTGACCGGGATCGTCCCCACCACACGTAAGGAGCGCGTCCATGGCCTCGGAGTCCTCGTTCGACATCGTCTCGGAGTTCGACCGCCAGGAGGTGGACAACGCCCTCAACCAGGCCGCCAAGGAGCTGGGCACCCGCTACGACTTCCGCGGCACCGACACCGGGATCGAGTGGAAGGGCGACGACGCGGTGGAGATCGTCGCGGACTCCGAGGACCGCGTGCTGGCGGCCAAGGACGTGTTCATCGAGAAGCTGGTCCGCCGGGGCCTGAGCATGAAGGCGCTGGAGGTGGGCGAGCCCATGCCGTCGGGCAAGGGCTTCCGCCTGGTCGGCACCCTCAAGCAGGGCATCGACAAGGAGAACGCCAAGAAGATCACCAAGCTCCTGCGCGACGAGGGCCCTAAAGGCGTCAAGGCGCAGATCCAGGGCGAGGAGATCCGGGTGTCGTCCAAGAAGCGCGACGACCTGCAGGAGTGCATGCAGCTGCTCAAGAAGGCCGACCTCGAGGTCGCGCTGCAGTTCACCAACTACCGGTAGACCGACGACCTTGCCCTACCCAGGGGGTCGCCGGACGGGTCGGCGGCGCTCCGCCACGGCGCCCGGCATGCGGGCGGTGGCGGCGGCCGTCGGCCTGTCGCTGGTGGCGGGATGTGCTGTCGGGAGCGACGACGACGAGGACACCCGGCTCGTGACCGTCTTCGCCGCCGCCTCGCTCACCGGCGCGTTCACCCAGATCGCCGAGGACTTCGAGCGCGCCAACCCCGGCGTCGAGGTACGGCTGTCCTTCGACGGCTCCTCCGGACTGGTCGACCAGATCGCCGGGGGCGCTCCCGCCGACGTGTTCGCCTCGGCGGACACCGACAGCATGGACCGGGCCGTCGCCGAGGGACTGGTCCCCGGCGAGCCGGTGGAGTTCGCGACCAACGTCCTCACGCTGATCACCCCGCCCGGGAACCCCGCCGGCATCACCGGCCTGGACGGCTCTCTCGACGGCACCCGCCTGGTCGTGTGTGCCGAGGGGGTCCCCTGCGGAACCGGCGCACGCGCGCTGGCCGCGGCGGCCGGGGTGGACCTGCGGCCGGTGAGCGAGGAGTCCAAGGTCACCGACGTGCGGGGCAAGGTCACCTCCGGGGAGGCCGACGCCGGGATCGTCTACACCACCGACGCCCGCGCCGCCGGGGACGCCGTCGAGCAGATCGCGATCCCCGCCGCGGAGGCCGACCCCAACCGGTACCAGATCGCGGTGGTCGACCGCGCCGGCCGCGGGACAGACGGCTCCGACCCGGAGAGTTCTGGCGCGGACGGCTCTGATCCGGACGGGGCCGATACGGCCCGGCGCTTCGTCGACGCCGTCACCGGCGAGGCGGGCCGCACCGTGCTCGCCGGCCACGGGTTCGGTCTCCCGTGACCCGCCCCCCACTGCCGCGGTGGCTGATCGTCGCCGCGACCCTGGCCGTGGTCCTGGCGGCCCTGCCGCTCCTGGGGATGGCGGTGCGTATCCCGTGGGCGGCGGTCCCCGCACTGCTCACGTCGGAGGCCGCACGGGAGGCCACGCTGCTCAGCCTGCGCACGTGCGCGGTGTCCACCCTTCTGTGCGTCCTGCTGGGCACCCCCCTCGCGGTGCTGCTGTCCCGCAGCCACGGGCCCCTGGCCGGTGTGGCCCGCACGGTCACGGCGCTGCCGATGGTGTTGCCGCCCGTGGTAGCGGGGCTGGCACTGCTCACCACGCTCGGGCGCACCGGCGTGGTGGGCCGGCACCTGTCCGTGCTGGGTATCGAGATCGGCTTCACCACCGCCGCCGTGGTGATCGCCCAGACCTTCGTGGCCATGCCGTTCCTCGTGATCGCGCTGGAGGGTGCGCTGCGGTCGGTGGACGCCCGGCTCGAGCGCACCGCCGCCTCCCTGGGCGCCTCCCCCACGCGCGTACTCGCCACGGTGACGCTGCCGCTGGTCCTGCCCGCCCTGCTCGCGGGGGCCTCCATGTCCTTCGCCCGCGCGCTCGGCGAGTTCGGCGCCACCCTGACCTTCGCCGGATCACTTCAGGGGACCACGCGCACCCTGCCGCTCGAGATCTACCTGAGCCGGGAGGCGGACACCGAGACCGCCCTCGCGCTGGCCCTGGTGCTGATCGTGGTGGCCGCACTGCTCATGGCCGCCTCGGCGTTCGTCGCACGACGGGCGATGGTGGGCCGTGGCTGAGCGCCCGCCCACGGAGTCCGGTCGTGCCGATGGCCCGGGACCCGCCGCCGCCCTCGACTGCCGGGTCGCCGACCGCGACGTCGAACTCCGGCTCTCCGTCCCCGCCGGTCGCCGGCTGGCGATAGTCGGCCCCAACGGCGCGGGCAAGTCCACCGCGCTGGCGCTGCTGGCCGGGCACCTGCGCCCCGACTCCGGGGAGGTCCACCTCCACGGTCGGCCGGTCAGCTCGCCGCACACACACGTGCCCGCCCACCGCCGCCGGGTGGTCTCGCTCGAACAGCAGACCGGGCTCTTCCCCCACCTCACCGCGCTGGACAACGTGGCCTACGGCCCGCGCGCCCGCGGCGTCCGAGGGCGCACCGCACTCGACCGCGCCCGCGCCGAACTCGAGGCGGTGGGATGCTCCGAGTTGGCCGGGCGCAGACCTCACCAGCTGTCCGGCGGCCAGGCCCAGCGGGTCGCCCTCGCCCGGGCCCTGGCGGTGGATCCCGAGCTGGTCCTGCTGGACGAGCCGCTGGCCGCCCTGGACGTGGAGATCGCGCCCGGGATCCGGCGGCTCCTCGCGGACCGGCTCACCGGTCGCACGGTGGTCATGGTAACCCACGATCCACTGGACCTGTGGGCGTTGGCGGACGATGTCGTCGTCGTCTCGGGGGGCCGCGCCGTCCAGTCAGGCACGGTCGAGGGCGTCCTGTCCCGGCCGGGGTCCGACTTCGCCGCGCGCCTGGCCGGCGTGTCGCTGGTGGAGGGCGAGGTGGCCGACGACGACGAGCTGCGCACACCCGGCGGCGACGCCGTCACCGGGTACCGCCCCGACGCGGTGCCAGGTTGGGTGCCGGGGTCGCGGGCGATCGCGACCGTCGATCCGCGGGCGGTGGCCGTCCACGCCGCCGGACCCGCGGGCGCGGGCCAGGCCAGCCCGCGCAACGCCTGGCCGGCACGCGTGGTGGGGCTCGCGCCGGCGGGGGCCCTCACGCGGGTGACCGCAGAGCTGCGCGACGGGCAGCGGGTCGACGCCGAGGTGACCAGCCGTTCCGCCGCCGAGCTGGCACTCGCGCCGGGAGTGGACGTCACGCTGGTGGTCAAGGCCGCGCAGGTCGCCCTCTACCCGCGGTCGGTCAGCTCACACGGTCGACGGTGAAACGGACCAGCCGCCGCAGCGCCTCGTTCGCGGGACCGGCGGGCAGCGCGTCGAGTTCGGCCATGGCGTCGCCCACATACTGCTCGAGTGTGGCCCGCGCACGGCGCATGCCGTCGGAGGCACGGAGGAGGTCGAGTGCCTCGTCGACCTCGCCGTCGTCGGTCAGCGGCTGCGCAAGCAACTCGCGCAGCCGGTCGCCGTCGGTGGAACCTGCCTCCAGCGCGTAGATCATGGGCAGCGTGTGGACGCCCTCGCGCAGGTCGGTGCCGGGGGTCTTGCCCGAGTCGGACGTCGGCGAGGCGATGTCGATGATGTCGTCGGCGATCTGGAACGCGATCCCCACGGCGTCACCCAGACGCCGCAGTCGCTCGATCTGTTCGCCCGAGGCGCCGGAGTACTCGCCACCGAACTGGGCGGCGGCCGCGATCAGCGAACCGGTCTTCTCCCAGATCACTCGCAGGTAATGGCTGGCGGCGTCGGCGGCGTTCTCGCCGTCACCCGGCCCGACCGTCTCCCGCATCTGGCCCGTGACCAACTCCGCGAAGGTCTGGGCGATGAGCTGCACCGCCGCCGGGCCGAGGTCGGCCAGGAGCATGGAAGAGTGGGCGAAGAGGAAGTCGCCGGCGAGGATCGCGGTGGAGTTGTCCCAGCGACTGTTGGCGGACTCGACGCCGCGGCGCACGGCGGCCTCGTCCATCACGTCGTCGTGGTAGAGCGTGGCGAGGTGGATCATCTCGCACACCACGGCGGCCTTGACCAGGCGCTCGTGGTCGGGCTCCGGACCGAGCTGGCCGGTGAGCAGGGTGACGACGGGCCGGAAGCGCTTTCCGCCGGCGGTGACCAGGTGTAGGGCGACCTCGGTGAGGAAGTCCTCCCCGGTCTCGAGTCGGGTCACCAGGAGTTCCTCGACCTCGACGAGTCGCGCCCTCAGCAGAGCCGCGAGGTCCGCGTCGCCGACGTCCACGCCCGCCACCACGTGGTCGGGCGCCGTCTCCGCGGTGCCGGTCGTCACTGAATCGCTCGACATCCTCATTCGTCCTCGTCGCCTCGTGCGGACCGGCATCGACCGTCCCTCACGACAGACTACGGTCCCCGCCCGGGGGCTGCGGCACCCCACCCCGGCCGAGGCCCGCCGACCGGCCCGGCGCAGACCTGCCACCATGGAGCGCATGGACTCACGGCCGCGCCTCCCCGCTTCGACCGACGTCCTCGTGGTGGGCTGCGGCCCCGCCGGTTCGGCCACCGCCACGTGGCTGGCGCGGGCCGGACGCGAGGTCACGGTGCTGGACGCCGCGGAGTTCCCGCGGGACAAGACCTGCGGCGACGGCCTGACCCCGCGCGCGATGCTCGAGGTGGACCGGCTGGGGCTGGGGTCGTGGGCGCGTGACCGGATCACCATCCAGGGGCTCGAGTTGCGGGGCTTCGGCTACGAGCGGCGCGTTCCGTGGCCTGCGGGCGATCACGGCGGGGTCGGCTCCGCGGTACGCCGCACGGTGTTCGACGACCGGCTGCGTGAGACCGCCGTGGAGGCCGGGGCGACGGTGATCGACAGGGTGCGCGTGACGGGAGTGGAGAAGGGCGACGACGGCGAGGTGACCGCCGTCCGGGCCGGCGACGATCGCGTCGCGTGCAGGACACTCATCCTCGCGGACGGCGTCCGCTCGCCGGTCGGCCGGTTGCTCGGTCGGACCTGGCATCGGGACTCGGTGTACGCCGTGGCTGCCCGGTCGTATGTTCGCTCGACCAGGCACGATCATCCGTGGATCGGCTCCGATCTGGAGCTCCGCGACGAGGCGGGGGCCATCCAACCCGGCTACGGATGGGTGTTCCCGCTGGGCGACGGGGAGGTCAACCTCGGCGTGGGGGCGCTGGCCACGGCGTCGCGGCCGACGAACGTCGCGGTCAAAGATCTCCTGCACCACTACGCCCGTAGTGTCCGGGACGGTTGGGAGTTGCAGGCCGAGCCCCGCGCGGTGACGTCGGCGCTGCTGCCGATGGGCGGAGCGGTCTCCGGGCTGGCCGGCCGCAACTGGGCGGCGGTGGGCGACGCCGCGGCGTGCGTCAACCCACTCAACGGGGAGGGCATCGACTACGCGCTCGAGGGCGGGCGACTCCTCGCCGACCTCGTCGTCGCCGGTGGCCCGGGCGGTGACCTGACCCGGGCATGGCCGCAGGTGCTGCGCCGGACCTATGGCGAGGCGTTCGCGATCGCGCGGGACGCCGCCCGGCTGCTCACCTACCCGCGGTTCCTGCCGCTGGCCGGGCCGATCGGGATGCGTTCGCAGACGCTCATGTCGGCGGCCGTGCGGTGTATGTCCAACACGGTGGCAGACTCGGACCGCGACGTGGTGGCCCGGGGCTGGCGTGCCGCGGGGGCGGTGGCCAGCAGGCTCGACCGCCGGCCGCTCTTCGCCGACTGACGCTGCCGAACCCCCCTGCGCGGCCCCTTTTCCTGCCCGGCCGAGCCCACTACGCGGCCCTCCCCCTGCGCGGAGTCACACCGTCAGCGAGTCTGCGAAATGACCCTGGGGATGTGCTTCACGCAGCGATTTAACCCTGCGAGTCGCGGCCGGCCGGGCGGCGGGCCAGGTGGATCGCGGCGATGCCGCCGGTGAGGTTGGTGACGCTGCAGCGCTCCCAGCCGCTGGCCTCCACCACCGACCGCAGGGCCTGCTGGTCCGGCCAGTCGCGGATCGACTCGGCCAGATACACGTACGCGTCGGGGTTCGAGGAGACGCTGGTGGCGATCCTGGGCAGCGCCCGCATCAGGTAGTTCATGTACACCGCGCGGAAGGGCGGGAACACCGGGGTGGAGAACTCGACCACGGCCAGCCGCCCACCGGGCCGGACGACCCGCGCCATCTCGCGCAGCCCCGCCCCGGTGTCCTGCACGTTGCGCAGTCCGAAGCTGATGGTGGCCGCGTCGAAGGACTCGTCGGCGAACGGCAACCTCATGGCGTCGCCGGCGACCTTGGGCACGTCCCGCCCGGCGCCGGCGCGGAGCATGCCGAGCGAGAAGTCCGCGGCCACGCACCACGCGCCGGACTTCGCCAACTCCACGGTGGAGACCGCGGTACCCGCTGCCAGGTCCAGGATCCGCTCCCCCGGGCGGGGTGCGAGCAACGAGCGCGCCCGGCGACGCCACACGTGGTCCATGCCCCCGGAGAGGACGGTGTTGGTCAGGTCGTAGCGCTTGGCGACGCCGTCGAACATCGACGCGACGTCGCGGGGCTGTTTGTCGAGATTGGCGCGGGACACGCCGTCGACGCTACCCCGCCGTGGGACGGCCGAGCGGCTCAGGCTGTCGACCGACCCGCGGCCGCACGTCGACTCAGGCCACCACACGCGGGGCGCGCCCGAAGCCGACCCGGCCGGACGTCGAACGAGCGCCGGCGGCGTGATAGTGGTCGAACAGCTGGCCACAGACCGCGTTCCAGGTCCGTCCAACGACGGTCGCGCGGGCGGCCGCGGCCAGCTGAGCGTGGTCGGCCAGCACCATATCGACGGTCCGGGAGATCTCCGCGGCGTACCGGCGGGGGTCGATCAGGTAGCCGTTGACCCCCGCCTGGACCAGGTCGCGCGGTCCGCCCTTGTCGGGACCCACCACGGGCACTCCCGAGGACTGGGCCTCCTGGATGGACTGACAGAACGTCTCGAACTCCCCTGCGTGGCAGAACACGTCGAGGGTGGCGTAGGCCTGCCCCAGTTGGTCGCCGTGGAGTTCGCCGGTGAAGATCGCGTGCGGCATGGCGGCCCGGAGCGCGGGGCGGTCGGGGCCGTCGCCGACGATCACGAGTTGGAGGTCCCCGTCCGGGCCCGACCGGTCGGCCAGAGCCTGGAGCCGCTCGACATGCTTCTCCGGGGCCAGGCGTCCGACGAAGCCGACGATGGGGCGTCCCTCCGGCGACCACAGCTCGTGCAGAGCCTGGCTGCGGCGGGAGGGGGCGAACCTCTCCGAGTCGACCCCCCGCCCCCACCGGTACAGGCGAGGGACTCCGTGCGACGCCAGGTCCTCCATGGCGGCGGTGGACGGGGCGAGGGTGCGGTCGCAGGTCGAGTGGATGGCGCGGGTCCACGCCCAGGCCGCCTCCGCCATGGCGCCGATCCCGTAGGAGGAGGAGAACCCGGCGACATCGGTCTGGTAGACGGCCACGGACGGGACATCCAGCGCGCGGGCCGCGGCCGCCCCGGCTGCGCCGAGGACGAACGGCGAGGCCAGGTGGACCACGTCGGGTGAGAAGTGTCGGAGGGCGTTGTAGACGCTCGGGCTGGGCGCGCCCACGGGCAGGGACGACACCACCGGCACCCTGACGGCGGTGACCCGGTGGACGGGGAAGCCCAGGTGGTGCTCCGGCTCGGGGGCGGGCGAACCGGGAGTGCCGAGCAGCGGCGCCATGGCGCTCACCAGCGGGTGGGCCCGGACCGCGTCGGTCGCCCCCCGGCGCAGGCCGACGTTGCCGGACGGCGCCACCACCAGGCAGTCGTGTCCGTGCCGTCGTGCGTACTCGAGGACCCGCAGGACGGAGTTGGTGACGCCGTTGACGCTGGGCAGGAACGATTCGGTGACGATGGCTACGCGCACACCGTCACTGTCTCCCGCCCGGACCACCGCACGGTGATCAGCGCGGGTCGGTCCGGGGAACTCGTGGGGTCGGTCGGTGAACCCTCGGTGACGCCGCGGCGTACACGAGCGCGGCGAGAGGGACGGCCACGGCGGGGATGGTGAGGGCGGGCACCACGGCGACGGTCCAGCTCCGGCCCGAGACGCGGACGAGATCGGGATTGGCGCGGCGGAACTCGACCTGCACCCGCTGGCCCTCGATCAGTCCGATCGGGTAGAACACCCCGGTCACCGGGCGGACGTGGCGGCCGCCGCCGGCGTCGAACTCCACCGCGGCCCGGCGATCGGTGACCTCGGTGACGGTGGCGGTGGCACTGCCCATGTCCCGGTCGATGCGCTGGTCGTTGACGAAGCACGCCAGCAGGATGAGCGCTGCGGTCAGCAGCGAGAACGCGGCGGTGACGGCGGCGGTGGCCCGCACGACCTGCCGGGTCCGGACCGAACGGCGGGCCCGCCTGGCCGCGACCGTCATGGTCACTCGCCGTCTCCCGGGCTCCCGGGCTGCGGCGCCTGCGCGGCAGGCAGGGCCTCGGCCCGCATGGCCTCGTGCAGTTCTCGCAGGCCGGCGCGGTCGGTGGCCACCCGGACGACCCGCAGACCGACGGGCACGATGTCGCGGTGCGCGACGGCCGCCTCCGAGAGCAGTTCCTCGAGCCCGGCCGGGTCGGTGTCGGTGAAGGGCACCCCGAATCCCGCGCAGAGGGCGGCCAGGTCGGCGCCGTGCGGGGTGCCGAAGACACGCTCGAAATCGGTGGCCAGTCGGGGATCGCCCTGCTCCAGGAGGGAGAAGATCCCGCCACCGTCGTCGTCGGCCACCACGACGATCAGGTCGTCGGGCTGCTTCTCCGCCGGCCCCAGCAAAAGCCCCGACACGTCGTGGAGGAAGGTCAGGTCGCCGAGCAGCGCGATCGTCCGGCCCGGCGCGGACAGCGCGACCCCGATCGCGGTGGACACGGTGCCGTCGATCCCGGAGGCCCCCCGGTTGGCGTACACCGCCACGTCGGGGTCCAGTGGGCCCACCAGGGACAGGTCACGGATTGCGTTGGAGGCGCCCACCACCAGGTTGTCGCCGCCCCGCACCCCGCGGGTCACGGCGCGGGCCACGTGCAGCCCGGTGGGCGCCGCCGTCTCGAGGTGGCGGTCCAGGACCCGGTCGACGGCGGCCCGGGCGTGGGCGTCGGCGCGCCCGGTGACACCGGTCCACCCCTCGTCGGCGCCCCATCCGGTCAGGACGGAGTCGGCGAGTTCGGCCGCGCTGCCCGTGGGGTTGGGGGCGTGCGGTCCGGCGTCGAGGATCACCAGGTCCACGTCCGGGTCCGCCAGCAGCCGGGTGACCGAGCGGTGCAGGGTCGGCCGCCCGGTCACCACCACCTGCTCGGGCCGCAGCGCGGGGATCGCCAGCGGGTGTACCGGGTGCAGTGGCACCGGGGCCCCGGGTTCTGCCACGGTGGGCACCCCCACGAGGCCGGCCACGGGCCTGGCCCCGACCCCCGAGACGACCAGCGTGGGGCGGGTGAGGTCCACGGCCACGGCGGAATCGGCGGGTGCGGAGTCGACCCCCGCGCCCGCCCGCTGGACCCACGGTCGACCGCCCGGCCGGCCGGCCGGGAGTCCGCCCGAGCTCTCGGGACGGCCCGCCTCGTCGTCGTCGTCGTCCGGGTCGGTCCCGCCCGCCCCGTCCACGACGTGGTCCTCGTCGCCCTCGGCGGGCACCAGGGGCTCGCGGAACGCGACGTCGACCTGCACCGGGCCGGGGTGGCTCGGTGCGGTGGCGGTGAGGATCGCTCGGCCGATCGCGCTGCGCCAGTGACGGTGCTCGACCTCGGGATCGCCGGCCGCGCCCAGCTCGACGACCGCGCGGGCGTGCGGGCCGAACAACCCCACCTGGTCGATGGTCTGGTTGGCGCCGGTCCCGCGCAGCTCGGGAGGCCGGTTGGCGGTCAGCGCCATGATCGGCACACCGGAGTGTGCGGCCTCGACCATCGCCGGGTGGAGGTTGGCCACCGCGGTGCCGGAGGTGACGACGACGGGGACCGGCCGCTTGGAGCCCAGCGCCAACCCCAGCGCGGTGAAGGCCGCCGCCCGCTCGTCGATCCGTACGTGCAACCGCAGTAAGCCCGTCCGCTCGGCGGCGGCGAGGGCCAGCGCCAGGGGTGCGCTGCGCGAACCGGGACACAACACAGCGTCGGTGACCCCGTGGCGGACCAGTTCGTCGACGACGACGCGGGCCTGCGCGGTGCTCGGGTTGCTGGCGCGCGGCGTGCTCGGGGTGGCCTGGCTGGGGTTCATCGCCTCCAGCCTAGTAGTCGCCCCCGGCAGTCGCCGGGTCGTAGTGGTCGGGGTCCACCGGACCGGCCGCGCGCGCCAGACGCCCGGCGATCGCCGCGAGATGCCCGCGCAGCTCGTCGGGAGACTCCACGATGAACGGCCCCGGCAGCCGGCCCAGGTACCAGGCCAACTGGTCGAGGTCCGCGGCGCCGGTCTCCAGGCGGCAGGCCGGGCCGTCGGGGTGATCGACCGGCCGCAACTCGGTGACGGTGCCGTAGGTGGGCGGGAAGCACTCGAGGACCTCCTTGACCGGGGCTGCGACCACGACGCTGGCCAGGTGCTCGTACGGCGCCGTGGTCACCGAGTGCTGGACGTGCGTGGCCGGGTCGGGCACGTCCGGTCGCGGGGTGAACCGCCAGCGGCTGCGGTGGACCGCCCGGATGCGGTCCAGGCGGAACGTCCGCCAGTCGGCGCGGTCGAGGTCATAGGACAGCAGATACCAGCGCCGGCCCAGCACCACGATCCGGTAGGGCTCGACCCGGCGTTCGGTGTCGCGGCCGGCGCGGTCCCGGTAGTCCAACCGCACCTGCTCGCTTCCCCTCACCGCATGGCCGAGCTCCATGAGCAACTCCGGCTCCACGGGGGTGTCGGCGCCGGGGATGGTGAGCATCGACTCGCTGACGGCCGCGACCTTGTCCCGGAGCCGACCGGGCATGACCTGGTCGAGCTTGGTCAGGGCGCCCAGTGCGTGCTCGCCGACCCCAGCCACGGCGCCCCCGGCGGCCAACCGCAGGGCGATCGCGACGGCCACGGCCTCCCTGTCGTCCAACAGCAGCGGAGGCAGTCGGCGTCCCGAGCCCAGCCGGTAGCCGCCGCCAGCACCGCGTTCGGACTCGACCGGATACCCGAGGTCGCGCAGCCGGTCGACGTCCCGCCGCACCGAGCGGGTGGTGACCCCCAGCTCGGCCGCGAGCTCGGGCCCGGACCACACCGCACGTCGCTGCAACAGGTCGAGCAGTCCCAGCACACGCTGGGTCGTGGGCATCTTGTCGTCGGTCACGCTGACTACTCTCGCATCATTAGAGGACACGAACTGTCCTGATGGGCTGAGAGTCTGCTGACGTACCCCGATCGGACGGCCCGCCCGCCGCCGACGACCCCCACCGCCAGGAGACCACCATGACCACGGCCCGCACCATCGACTGGACCGCCCAACTCGTCGACCAACTCGAGTGCCACTGGAACGACCAGCTCCGGCCGCGCCTGGAGGGACTGACCGACGACGAATACCACTTCTCCCCCGCCCCGGATGACCGGACGTGGGGCGTGCGGCCGCGGGGCACCGGCACCGCGGACATGCAGGGCGGGGTCGGCGACTTCACGATCGACTTCGCCTACCCCGAACCCCGGCCCGCACCGCTGACGACCATCGCGTGGCGGATCGGCCACGTCGTCGTGGGAGTACTCGGAGCCCGCTGGCACGACCACTTCGGCGGCCCGCCCCACGACTACATGACCCACGAGTTCGCCGGGGACGCCGCGGGCGGACTCGCCCAACTCGACCGCACCTACGCGGGCTGGATCGAGGGGGTCCGCGGGCTCGACGCCGACGCGCTGGCCGCGCCGGCCGGCGAAGCCGAAGGACACTGGGCCACCGCGCCCATGTCCGCGCTCGTGCTCAACATCCACCGCGAGGTCATCCACCACGGCGCGGAGATGTGCCTGCTCCGCGACCTGTACGCCCACACCCGGCAGTAGCCCCACACCTCGCACCGACCACCGGGCCGCTGCGATCCCGCCCACACCCCACCCAGACCTTCAGGAGTAGCCATGCCCTTGTTCCCCGCCACCCACACCACCGAACTCGACACCCTGCACGAGTGGATCGACGACGCGCTGATCAACGCCCGCTCGATCGTCCACGGCCTGAGCGGCGACCAGTTGCGCGCACGTCCGATCCCCTCGAGCGAGCTGACGCTGGGGTGGCTAATCCTGCACATCGGCGAGGTGGCCGAGGGCTGGCTGGGCCGGGCCGCCGCGGCACCCGACCCCGTCGAGACCGGGCGCTCGCTACCGGAGGCCTTCGCGTGGGCCGAGGTCGTCAACCAGGTGGACCCCCACGCGACCGCCGAGGAGATCCTCGCCGAGTACGACCGCCGTTGCGCCGCAGGTCTCGCGCACCTGCGGGCCGCCGACCTGGACGCGCAGGTGCCGGTCCCCACCGAGATGCCGTGGTTCCCGCCGGGCCTGGCCCCGTTCAACGGCCGCTGGGCCGCCCAGCACGTCCTGACCGAGATCAACCGGCACAGCGGACACGCCGACATCCTGCGCGAGGCGATCGACGGGAGCACGATGTACGACCTGATCGCCGGAGACCAGGGGATCGACATGTCCTACATCGGCGCCTGGTTCGCCGCGCACCCCGAGGTCACGCCTCCGGAGTGGTGAGGCGGGCGGACGCAGCGAGGCGGGCGGCCGCCGGGATCGGCCGGACTCACGGTGCGGCCGCGGGTCAGTCCTCCTCGTGCCAGCCGTCGAAGGTCGCGAATTGTTCCTCGATCATCTCGGCGACCCGGCCCGGGTCCGGCACCAGTTCCGCATCAGTGGCGATGCCCACGGAGACCTTGCCGTCGTAACTGAAGATGCAGATACCGAGCGCCTGGTCGCCACTCATCGGGACCCAGCCGAGCATCCCCTCGACCGGAGTGCCGGCGAGCCGCACCATGGAGACCGGCCCGGGAACCGAGGTGAGCTGGCCGACGGTCTTGTTGGCGAACAGGTCGATCACCGCGTGCTGCACCGCGGTGGGGGTGACCGCCACGCTGAGCATGGTGGCGAAGTTGATGTGTGGTTCGAACGAGTAGCGCACCCGGGTCATGGACGTGGTGATGGCATCGATGAGCTCGTCCGCGTCGTCGATCCCCAACGGCAGGCGCATGAGGATGATCGTGATGTGGTTTCCCAGTTCCTCCGGTAGGTCGTCGCTGCTCGGCGTCACGGACATCGGGACCATGAGGTTGATGTCCGAGACGCGACGGTCGCCGTGGGCGTCGAGGTACTCGGTGAGCGCCTTGGACACCGCGGCGATCATCACCGAGGTGACTGTGGTGTCGTGCACCGCTGCCACGTTCTTGACGGCCGCGAGGTCCAGCCCGGAGACCCAGGAGACCTTCTTCCGGGCGTGGGCCTGGCCGCTCCAGGACAGTTCGGGGGCCCGGGGCTCGAACAGCAGGCGGAAGACCGAGCGGTAGGTGTTGGTCGTCGTGTTGGTGGGGTCGATGGTGTCGGCCAGGGATTCCACCACACGCGTGGGCACCCGGGTCAGCTCCCCGCCCGGGGCCACCACATCTTTGGTCAGTCGCGCGAGCGTCACGGGGAACTTGATCGTGGCGCCGGCGAGGCCACGGGCGATGCCGAGCGAGTCCTTGGCCACCCCTTTTCCGGCGTGGCCTACCGCTCCCAGGATCCCGCCGCCAGACGAGGACAGCTCCCGACCCACCCGGGGCAGTGGGGCGTCGTCATCGCGGTCGCACAACCCCAGGACCAGCTGGGTCAACCGGATACCGTCGACCATCCCGTGTTGGACGCGGAACAGCAGGAGCGCTCCCTCCTGCTCGCCACCGTGGCCGTGGTACCCCTCGATGAACTCGGCGCGCCAGATGGGGCGGTCGTCGGGGAGTTGCAGCCCCATCTGCTCGGCGACGTGCGCCTCGGCCTCGGCCCGTCCACCCGGTGAAGGGAGGCGGGTGTGGACGAGATGGTTCGATATGTCGAAGTCGGGGTCGTCCTGCCAGTACCACCGGCGGCGCCGTCGCACCGGGACCCGTCGGAACACCGGGTGGGGCTCGACCATCCGGGAGGCGATCGCCTCGGTGACCGCGTCCCAGTCGGGGACCTCGGCGAACCACATCACCGAGTTGATGTACATCAGATTGTCCGTGCGGTCCATCATCAGCCACAGCTGATCCCGCAGTGGGATCCGGACTCTCGTCTCCGTCATCGTCCCCGGCCCCTCTCGCCCGCCCCGCTCACCGTCCACGTCATGTGCTCGCCGCCCCAGGCTAGAGCAGCTGTGACCGGCATCACGCGGGTTCCCCGCGGTCGAAGTCGGAACAAGGGATCTGCAGGTGCGGCCGACGGCTCTATCATTCGGATCGTGAACACGGTGGAGTACAGCCGCCACGTGCCGTCGCCGGAACTGACAGGACTCGTCGAGCACTACTGGTCCGTGGTGTCCTCGGCTCCGCCGGAGCCACTTCGCGCGGTGCTGGTGCCCAACGGCCGGTCGACCATCCAGTTCTGCCTGGGCCGCCCCGGGTACCGGTTCGCCGAGGGGCAGCCGGCCCGCCCGAACGCGGACGTCTACCTCCCGGCCACCACGTCCCCGCTCATCATCGAGCAGGAGGGCGCCTCCCACTACGTGGGCATCCAGTTCTCGCCCTGGGGTGCCCGGTCGGTCCTCGGCGATGCCGGCCGGGAGCCGGTGCAGGTGGCCGACGCCCTGGCTCCGGTCCCGGACAAGGCGGCACTGGCGACCGACCCGGCTGCCGAACTCGACCAGTGGCTGATGTCGTTCACGCGCCGCAGACCGAGGGACCCGGACCCCGTCCCGTCCACCGAACTGGTGACGAGGGCGGTCGAGATCGTCGACGCCGCACCGTCGGAGACGGACGTCCACGGACTCAACGTGCGGCTCGCTGTGTCGGCGTCGACCCTGTACAGGACGTTCAGGATTCACACCGGCATGTCGCCCAAGCAGTACATCCAGGTGATGCGGTACAGGGCGTTCACCGACCGACTGCTCGCGGAATCGGGTGGGCATCCCGCGGCGCTGCTCGCCGCGCTGTCCGGGTATGCGGACCAGTCGCACAGTTCGCGGGACTTCGTGAGGTACACGGGCATGTCGGCCCGCGCCTTCCGGGACGCTTACGACGGCATCGCGCGGCTGATGGCCCGTTCCACCTGAATCGAATCGACCCGCCTGACCGATTCGTCCAATACGGCCCGGAGACCCGACCCCTACGGTCGAACGCATGGGAACCATCACTCACATCGAACTGACCAGCGCCTCTCCCGAGGCCACGACCCGCTTCTACGCCGAGGCCTTCGGCTGGGAGACGACCGCTTCACCGTTCGTGCCGGACTACCACGTGGCCGACACCGGCACGGGAGGCGGCATCGACGCCGCCATCATGAGCAGCAGCTACCAGAGCCAGAACACCATCATGTGGATCGAGGTGTCGGACCTCGACGCGACGATCGCTGCCGTCGAGCAGGCCGGAGGTGCCCGCGCCGGCGACTTCCACGATCTGCCCGGTGTCGGTCGGGTCGGCTACGTCACCGATCCGGCAGGTGTCGTGATCGGGCTCAAGCAGCCAGCCTGAGACGGGAGCGCACCCCCGCCGACGGCCCACCCGGTCCCACCCGCCCGCCGATCCGGGCGGGCGGGCGGGGCCGGGCTCCGCGACGCGCTCAGAGCAGATCGTGGCAGCGGCGGATCCGGTCGAGCCACCAGTCCCGGCGGTCGCCACACACCCGCAGACCCTCCAGCCTCGCCGGGTCCGGGGACACCGCCACCACGGAGAGATGGCCGTCGACCAGCGCGAACACGCCCGGCTCGACCACGTCCTCCACGAAGAACCCGCCGGTGCCCAGGCCGGCGGCGGGGATCTCGTCGTCGTCGCCTCTCGTTCCGCCACCTCCCGGGCCGCCATGTCCCGCGCCGCCATGTCCCGCGCCCAGCAACCCGGAGCAGCCACCCGGCAGCGCCGCGGCCGCGGCGACACCGGCCGCGACCCCCACCGCCGAATCCAACGCGCTCGAGACGGTCACCGGCACACCGAGTTCCGAGGCCACTGCCAGCAGTCGGCGGGGCCCACCCAGTGGCGCGACCTTGACCACCGCGCGATCGGCCCCGCCGGCCCTCACCACCCGTAGGGGGTCCTCGGCGCGACGGATGGACTCGTCGGCGGCCACGTCCACGTGAACCCCGTCCGCGGCCAGGCGCGCGCGCAGCTGCACGAGCTCCTCCACGGTGGCACAGGGCTGCTCGACGTATTCCAGGCCCTGGCCGTCGAGGGAGACCGGCCCGGTTCCCGGCGCTCGGGTGCAGTCGACCGCGCGGACGGCCTGGTCCAGGACCCGCACGGCGTGCGCGGCCTCGGCGACCGACCAGGCGCCGTTGGCGTCCACCCGGATCCTGGCCTCGGGACGGGCCTGCAGGACCGCGGCGAGCCGGGCGACGTCGTCGACGAGCTGCTGCCCCTTCTCCGCCACCTTGACCTTGACCGTGGTGCAGCCGGGGAAGCGGTCGAGGATCCCCGGCACCTCGCTCGCGGCGACCGCCGGGACCGTGGCGTTGACGGCGACCCGCGAGCGCAGGGCCGGCGGCGGCCCCTGCCACGCCATCTCGAGCGCCGAGCGCAGCCAGTGGGCGGCCTCGGCATCGTCGTACTCCGGGAAGGCACCGAACTCGCCCCACCCCGCCGGGCCGTCGACCAGCGCCACCTCCCGCTCGGTGACGCCGCGGAACCGGACCCGCATTGGTAGGGCCACCACGTGGACGCGGGCGAGCAGATCGTCGATCGACTCAGGGCGCGGCACGGCTGTCATGGCTCCACGCTAACGTCGAACCCATGACCGAGAGCAGCGCAGCGCAGGGCGAGACCGCGAACCCGTTCGATCCGACGCAGTGGCGGGAGGTCGAGGGCTTCCGCAACGGTGAGGACTTGACGGATCTGACCTACCACCGTCACGTGGGCGAGGGCCGGGCCAATGGCATCGTGCGGATCGCCTTTGACCGACCCGAGGTGCGCAATGCCTTCCGCCCGCACACCGTGGACGAGCTGTACCGGGTGTTCGACCACGCCCGCCGCTCCCCCGACGTGGGCACCGTGCTGTTCACCGGCAACGGACCGAGCGCCAAGGACGGCGGCTGGGCGTTCTGCTCGGGCGGCGACCAGCGGATCCGGGGCCGCTCGGGTTACCAGTACTCGACCGAGCACGACGGGGACGTGGCCGGTGCGACGGCCGACAAGGTTGATGAGGCGCGGGTCAAGGCGGAGGGCGGCCGGCTGCACATCCTCGAGGTCCAGCGGCTCATCCGGACCATGCCCAAGGTGGTGATCTGCCTGGTGAACGGATGGGCGGCCGGCGGCGGGCACTCGCTGCACGTGGTCTCCGACCTCACCCTGGCCTCCCGCGAGCACGCCCGCTTCAAGCAGACCGACGCCGACGTGGGCTCCTTCGACGCCGGCTACGGCAGCGCCTACCTCGCGAAGCAGGTGGGCCAGAAATTCTCCCGCGAGATCTTCTTTCTGGGTCAGCCGTACACGGCCGAGGAGATGTTCCACATGGGAGCGGTCAACCGGGTCGTGGACCACGCCGAGCTGGAGAACACCGCGATCGAGTGGGCACGCCAGATCAACGGCAAGTCGCCCACCGCACAGCGGATGCTCAAGTTCGCGTTCAACCTCACCGACGACGGCCTGATGGGCCAGCAGGTGTTTGCCGGTGAAGCCACGCGACTGGCGTACATGACCGACGAAGCCGTGGAGGGGCGCGACGCGTTCCTGGAGAAGCGGGCTCCCGACTGGGACGACTTCCCCTACTACTACTGACGGCGCGGACCCGGTCGATGCCCGCCACCCGCGAACTGCGCACCCTGCCCGTCCCCGGCGGCCCGGCAGTGGCCGAGCTGTACCCGACATTCGAGCAATTGCTGGCCGACCGCGGGCCCGCGCTGCTGCCGGTCCCGGCCGACGACCCGGCGCGCACGAGCCTGCTCTCCGGTGCCATGCTGCCGGGTGAGCCGATCGACGACCGCGCTGCCCTCGTGGTGAGCACCTCCGGGTCGACGGGCATCCCCAAAGGCGCGATGCTGTCGGCCGCCGCGTTGGCCGCCTCGGCTTCCGCCACCGATGCGTTCCTCGGCGGGCCGGGTCGGTGGCTGCTCGCGTTGCCGGCGCACCACATCGCGGGCCTGCAGGTGATCCTACGAAGCCTGCGAGCCGGTCACGAGCCGGTGGTGGTGGACGTGACCAGGGGATTCGATCCCGCCGCGCTGATCGACGCCGTCGCCGCCTGCACGAGCACGAATGCGGTCGCCGCGACGCGCGCGTACACCTCACTGGTCCCCGGCCAACTGGCCAAGGTCCTCGACGAGGGCCCACCCGAGGCCGTGGCCGCCCTGGCCGGGCTCGACGCCGTACTGCTGGGCGGAGCAGCGGCCGCCCCGGTCTTGCTCGCCCGCGCCGCCGAGGCCGACATCCGTGTGGTCCGCACCTACGGCATGAGCGAGACCGCCGGCGGGTGCGTCTACGACGGTGTGCCGCTCGACGGGGTGCAGATGGAGATTGACGACGACGAGGGGCGCGTCTGGCTGGCCGGACCGCAGCTGGCGCTGGGGTACCGGAACGCACCCGATCACCCCGCGTTCGCCCGCGAGGGGTGGTTCCGCACCGACGACGCCGGTCGGGTCAGCCAGGACGGCAGGCTGCGGATCCTCGGCAGGCTCGACGAGGCGTTGAGTGTGGGTGGGCTGACGCTCCTTCCGCAGGCGGTCGAGGATGCGCTCCGGAGGCATTCCGCTGTGATCGACGTCGTCGTCGTCGGGATCCCGGATGCCCGCCTCGGCACCCTGCCCGTCGCGGCGGTCACTGTGCGGTCCGCGGCGACTCCCGACGAGCTCCGCGCACACGTGACAGCGCTGCTCGGGGCTCACTCGGCGCCCACCGCGGTGGCGGTGGTGGACTCGCTTCCCACGCTGCCGGGCGGCAAGGTCGACCGGCGGGCGGTCGCGGCGCGGTTCGTCGATGGGACAATCGGGGGATGACCCGCGAGACCGACTTCTCCCCCGCCGAGCCGCCCGCCGAGCCGCCTGTCCAGCCCACCGGCGCCGCCCTGTCCGACTGGTTGGAGGGGGCGCGGCCCCGCACGTGGCCCAACGCGTTCGCGCCGGTGCTCGTGGGCTCGGCGGCGGCGGGCCTGGCCGGCGGGTTCGTCTGGTGGAAGGCGCTGCTGGCGCTGGTGGTCGCGTGGTCGTTCATCGTGGGGGTCAACTTCGCCAACGACTACTCCGACGGCATCCGCGGCACGGACGACGACCGCGTGGGCCCGCTCCGCCTGGTGGGCTCCGGACTGGCCCGCCCGGCCACGGTGAAGTGGGCCGCGTTCGCGTTCTTGGCACTGGGCGGGATCGCAGGCGTGGTGCTCAGTTGGTTCTCCGCGCCGTGGCTGATCGTGGTGGGTCTGCTGTGCATCCTGGCGGCGTGGTTCTACACGGGCGGGTCCACGCCCTACGGGTACCGCGGGCTCGGCGAGGTGGCGGTGTTCGTGTTCTTCGGCCTGGTGGCCGTCCTCGGCACGCAGTTCACCCAGCTCGGGGCCGTCACCTGGTACGCGGTGGTAGCGGCGATCGCGGTGGGCAGCTTCTCGTGTGCGGTCAACCTCACCAACAACCTGCGGGACATCCCCTCGGACACCGAGGCGGGCAAGATCACGCTCGCCGTCCGCCTGGGCGATTCACGGACCCGCGGGCTGCACGCCCTGCTGGAGTTGTTGGTGCCGATCCTGGCCACAATCTCACTGGTTCCCGCGACGCCGTGGGCCCTTCTGGGTCTGCTGGCGATGCCGGTGGCGTGGAAGGCCAACGCTCCGGTCCGGGCGCGGGCCACGGGCGCCGGGCTCATCCCTGCGCTCACGATGGCTGGGCTGGCCATGCTGGCGTGGAGCGTCCTGGTCAGCTCGGGGATGCTGATCGCCTCGCTGTAGACGCGCGAGCGGGCTGCTCTCCGGCCTACTTGCCGAGCGAGCCGTCGGGGACGGTGTTCCACGCGGCCTGGATTCCGTCGTTGATCGCCAGTGCGGCCCCGAGCAGCGCGTCCTTGACCGGGTCGGGCAGCGGCAGGCCCCGGATGTCGGAGATGTTGATGGTGCCGGGCGCCGGAGCCGCCACGGGAGCAGGAGCGGGCGCGGGCGCGGGGGCCGCTGCTCCCCCGCCCGCGCGACCGGTGATGGTGACGGTGGTGGACTCGGTACGTACCGGGATGCCGGCGATGTAGGCGGTGGCCACAGGCCGGTAGACCCCCGGTGTGGTGGGCACACCCTTGATCGCGGTGGTCTGCGGATCGTAGGTCAACCCCGGGGGCAGGCCCTGGAACTGCAGGGTCGCACCGGGCGGCAGGGTCACCTGGTCGCTGACCCGGTTCTCCGTGTAGACGCCCACCGGGAAGGTCAGGGACGGCAGCGCAGCCGGTGCCAGTTCGGAGGCCTCGACCACGATGGGTGCGGACTCGGGGGTCTCGGCCTGCCCCGACGCCACACCGATCGCAGCCATGGCGGAGAGGGCGGCGGCGGAGGCGATGACGGGACGCGAGATACGCATACGGGCCTTTCGAGTGACTGGGGCGTGCCGAGCGCGGACCCGGCCACCGTAACCCACGAATGCACGTCACCCCGAGGCCTTCTCATGATGTGAGAAGGCCTCGGGGTGGACGTGGTCACCGGCGACCTACGCGGCCGCCGGGAGTTCGTGGCCTTAGCCGCGCCCGTTGGCGACGGTCGGGCCGGGGGCCTGGACGGTGCTGGGGGCACCCGCCGCGACGGTCGGGGCGGTCGAACCGGCGGAGCCGCCCTCGGTTCCACCACCGTTGCTGGAGCCGCCGGTGCTCGTACCCGGCAGGGCCGGCAGCAACGCGGTCGAGCCCGGGGTCGACGACCCGCCGCCCAGCGCCAGTCCCAGCCCGGCCAGGCCGAGCAGGGCGATGCCGGCGAAGGCGAGCCCGGGGGCCAGCGCACCGAGGGAGCCCGTGTCGACGGGCGAGGACGAACCCGGCACCTCGACCTGCGCGACGGTGTTCAAGCCGCCGCCCGTGGTGAGGTCGCCACCGGTGGTGGTCTCGCCGTCCGTGGTCGAACCGGTCTGGCCGCCGGTGTCGAGCAGCGAGCCCAGCGGGCCCAGGCTCTGGGTGTCGAGCCCACCGGTGACCTCGCCGGTGGCCTCTCCTCCGGCGTTCCCCGCCGAACCCGGCACGACCGGTGATCCGGCGTCAGGGGTGTTCGTGTCGCCGTCCGGGGTGCCGCCGCCCAGGCTGCCGAGGTCGATCTGCCCGTTGGCGTCGCTACCGAACGGCCCGGAGGGGGTCTGTCCCGGGGCGTCTGGGGTGGTCTCGCCGGTGCCGAGCGAGCCGGTCACCATCTCGGCCGCGGATCCCCCACCGAGTGAGGTCACGATGCCCACGACGGCCCCGAGGATGGCGTCCGTGCCGGCGGAACCCGTGGTGATCTGGCCGCCGGCCTGGGCCTCTCCTCCGAGGCTGCCCTCGACTGCGGCCGCGGAACCGGCCTCCGCACCGACCGGCGCGGTGCCGTCGGCGTTGTTGATCGTGAGGGTCACGGGGATCGTGACGGCCTGGCCGCCGAGCGTCCCGACGACCGACACGTTGTACACACCCGCGGCCACGGCGGTGCCGGAGACGATGCCGTTGCCGTCGTAGGTCAAGCCCTCGGGCAGGCCGGTGACGTCGGTGATCTGGATCCCCGCCCACTCTCCGGTGCCCACGAGGCCCCCGAAGTCGAACGAGTAGGAGGCGCCGGCGTTGAAGGCCGGGGCGGACACGGCGACGGTCTGGACGTCCCCGCGCACGGTGGGTGCATCGGGGGTGGCGACGACGACGCCGCCCACGAGGGCGACCGCCGCTGCGGCTGCGACGGGGGCGACAAGGCGACCCCGGACGATACGACGAGGGCGGGCGAGGCGAGCACGCATCGGCTGGTTCCTTCCGGAGGGGTTCGGATCGCTCACTCCCCGGATATGGGAGCGCAGACCATTACAAGAGTCACTCTAACCACATGCACACCAAGTGTCTACTCCTCTCACAATTATCACTACAGTCTCACCAGTCACACTGGTAACACACCCCTGGGGTATTGCGGTTGAGGTGGGCGTCCGCTTATCGGATCGCGCAGGTGCCCACGAGACGACCGCGGCCCGGCCCCCCGGGGGGGGCCCGGCCGCGGGGGGCGGGGGGGGGGCGGGGGGCAGGCGGCGGGCGGGGGGACGCGGGGGGGCCGGGCGACGGCGGCGGGGGCGGCCAGGGAGGCGGCCGCGGTCTGG
>JBKBRA010000011.1:38640-64761 GCA_046292305.1 Dietzia sp.
GGGCCCGCTGCGCGCGCCGCCCCGCTCGCCCCCCCCCCCCCCCCCGGCCCCGCCCCCGGGGCGGGCCCGGGCCCCCGGGGCTCGGGGGTGGGCCGGGGGTCAGGCGGCGGGCGTCGGGACGCTGGTCGGCAGTGCGACGGCGCCGGTGCCGGCAAGGGAGTCGGCCTCGTTCTGGACCGGGGCGACGCTCGAGGTGGACGCCTCCGCTCCGCTGCCACTGCTGCCGCTGCCGGTGTCACCGGGAGCGACGGTGCCGGTGACGGTGGTGACGGGATTACCGTCGCCGTCGACGATCACGGTGACCGGCGGCAGGGCCATCTGGCCGCCGAACACGGAAGTGCACAGCGGCTCGGTGAGCGACCCGGTCTGACCCACGAGGTTCGCTCCCCCGCCGGGTCCCGCGACAACGTCGAGCAGATTCGGGAAGGTCCCCAGCGCGGAGGTGACGAAGTCGAGGACCGCGGTCGGCACACCCGAGATGCCGAACAACGGATAGAACTTGGCGACCGAACCACCGAGATCGGGCAACTCGCAGGTCGCCTCGGACTCGGGGACGAGGTCACCGACACTGGTGTCCTCCGTGCTCTCCGAGTCGAGGCTGCCCTCCTCGCCCGAACTCCCGTCTGCGGAACCCCCCGCGTCGGAGCTACCCGTCTCGCCGTCACCCGCGCCGCTACCGCCTGGGAGACTCCCTCCCTCGAGGCTGCCCCCCAGCAGACTGCCCGCGTCCAGGCTCCCGAGTTCCGAACTCGCGGAACCGGAGTCACCGGCTTGGGCGTTGACGATCGGTACGGAGAGTGCGACCGCCATGAGAGCGGCGGCGGAGGCGGAGACGACCCTGCGGGTGGACATGGCGATGAGACCCCTTAGATGGCGACGGACCAGAGTGCGACGGACGCTGTCACGCGCCACCACTGTCCCGGGGCGCCTGCTGTCGACAGGAGGACTGTATCGCGCCGAGCCGCGTGCCGTGGGGGCATTCCCCGGGGCGACCTACCGGTCAGTCACCGAGACTGCCGGCGCCCGTGGTGAACAGACCGAGAAGCGCGGCCGGGGCGCTACCGAGAGCCGTGGCTCCCGCGGTCTCGGCGTCGACCCCACCGGCGGGCTCGCCGCCCAGGAGCGCGGGCGAGATGGTGCACAGGATCTGCCCTGCCGATCCCAGTTCCTGCATCGAACCGCTCTCGCCGAGGACCGAGGGGAGCATGCCGACGACGGCGTTGAGCAGCATGAGGACCAGGCCGGAGGAGGCGGAGTCGTCGTCCCCGGTGAGCGCCGGCAGGAGGGTGGTCAGTGAGGCGCCGTCCATCTCACCGTCACCGACGACCGCGCACAAGTCGGGCGAGGTGCCCGTCTCCCCGTCGACCCCGGTCGGGTCGAGATCGGACCCGTCAGACTCCACTGCCTCGGCCGCCGGGGTGCCGGGGACGGCGGACAGGGTGGGGTCTGGCTGCGCCGTGAGGTCGGGCTGTTCTGTGAGATCGGACTCCGTGGTGGTGGTCGTGGCCGCGGGGTCGTTCGTGGCGCCGTCGTCGTCGGCAGCACCGTCCACCCCGGCGTCGTCGCCGGACTCGACCGCGGTGGTGGTCGTGGCCGCCGCACCGGCACCGGTCGCGTCGACCACGGTGACCGTGAGCTTCTCGGACTCGGACACTGGACCGTTGGAGACGGTGACCAGCACGTCGTAGTCGCCCGCACGGGTGGGCGTCCCGGAGATCACCCAGCCGTCCTGGGTGAGGCCGTCGGGCAGGCCCGTGACCTGAACGGTGGTGCCGGCCGGGATCGCCCCACCGGCGGCCTGGGCCACCACGGGCTCGAGGTCGAGGTTCACCGGGACGCCCAGTTCCATCTCCTGGGCGGTTGCATCCTGGGCTGCGCCATCCTGGCCAGCGACGTTCTGGGCCAGGAGGATGTCGCCGGCGGCGACCTCGGTCGGCGCGGACACGGCGACGACGGTCCCGCCGCCGACCACGGCGAGCGCGGCCAGGGCGCCACCGAGAGCGAGCGAGCGAGTGCGGGGGGCGGGGCTGTGGGGGCGGCGCTGGAACATGGATTCACCTTGTCGTCCGGGGGGCGGGGCACGACCGGGTCAGCCCAGTCACATTCGCACCTTACGTCACATTAGTCACACGAGCCACAGGTTCGCCCGGGGTGTCGGGCGGTCAATACACTTGTCGGCGGATGCCACGCCCGATGGAAGGACCCCCGTGACCCCACCAGCCGAGATCGCGATCCGGGCACGCGGCCTACACAAGACCTACTCCCACGGCCGCGTGGAGGTCCGGGCACTCGACAACGTGGACGTGGCGGTGGACAAGGGGCGCTGGACCGCCGTCATGGGCCCCTCCGGGAGCGGCAAGTCCACCCTCATGCACTGCCTCACCGGTCTCGACACCCCGGACCACGGCACGGTGTCGCTCGGGTCCACCGAGGTCACCCGCCTGGGGGACGCCGGTCGGACGCGTCTGCGTCGCACCCGCGTCGGGTTCGTCTTCCAGTCCTTCAACCTGGTCCCCTCGCTCTCGGTGCGCGAGAACATCGTGCTGCCCGTCCGAATGGCGTTCCGGCGCCCGGACCGCGCGCGACTGGACTCCCTGGTGGGCGAGCTCGGGATAGGGGACCTGCTCCGCCGACGACCGCACGAGCTCTCGGGCGGTCAGCAGCAGCGCGTGGCCATCGCCCGCGCCCTGTTCCCGCGGCCCGACGTGGTGTTCGCGGACGAGCCCACCGGCAATCTCGACTCGGGGTCGGGAGAATCCGTGCTCGGTCTGCTCGGGGCGTGTGTCCGCGAGGCAGGCCAGACCGTCGTCATGGTCACCCATGACGCCCACGCCGCCGCACACACGGACAGGGTGCTGGTCCTGGCCGACGGACGGATCGCCGACGAGGTGGACTCCCCCACCCCAGACACGATCGACGCCGCGATGCGGGCGCTCACCGCCCGCCGCCCGGCCACGGCGTGAGCCCCCGGCTGGTCCTGGGGCAGCTCCGCGCGCACGCGGGTCGCTACCTGGGCACGATCCTGGCCATCGCCGTGGCCGTGGGCTTCGTCCTGGCCTCGGTGGGCGTGCTTCGCACCATCTCGGCCAGCGCGGACGCCACCTTCGGCATGCGCTACTCCGACACCGCCGTGCTCGTGCAGAACCTCGGCGACCGCACCTCCGCCGGAACCGACGCCACCCGCGAGGAGGCCGCCGAGGCGCAGCGGCTGGGCGTGGAGGCGATCGCCACCACGCCCGGGGTTCGGGCGGTCGCCGTCGACGCCCAGTCGTACGTCCGGGTCCGTGCGGAGGGACGGGCCCAACAGATGACGACGGCGACGGCGCTCTCCCCCGACGACGGCCTGCGGTGGCAGCCCTTGGCCTCGGGGCGCCTGCCCGCCGGGCCCGGTGAGGTGGCCGTGCGTGCGGACTCCGACGTCCCGCTGGGCGCCACCTTCGAGGTCCAGCCGGCCGGACGGTCCGATCCCGCCCCGGTCACCGTGGTGGGCCTGTTCGACCTCGCCGGGCAGCCGGACCTCACGTCCGCGTTCCCGCTGTACACCGTGGACGAGCAGGTCCAGCAATGGTCCGCGGCGGGCGCTGGCGGGGACGTGCGCGTGGCCGGGGACGGCTCGGTCCCCGACTCCGCTCTCGCGACCGCGATCGGGGAGAGACTGGCCGGGGTCCCGGGGACGTCGGCGGTCGAGGTCTCCACGGGCACGGCGGAGGCCCAGACACTCGCGGAGTCGTATCTCGGCAGCCGCGACGTCTACACCCGGGCGCTGCTCGCGTTCACCGTGCTGGCCGTGGCGGTGGCCGCTCTCGTGATCGGCACGACCTTCGCGGTGGTGTTCACCGCCCGCGTCCGCGAGACGGCGCTGCTGCGCTGCCTGGGTGCAACCGGATTCCAGCTCCGGCTCTCCGGGGCCGTCGAGGCGCTGCTGGTGGCCCTGTTCGCCACCGCGGCCGGACTGGCGCTGGGCCGGTTCGGGGTCTCGGTGGCCTCCCGCGAGGCGCCCCGACTCGGTGTGACGATCCCGCTGCAGGAGGTCACCGTGCCGCCGACCGCGTACGCCCTCGCCGCCGCGGTGGGGGTGGGGGTCACCTTGCTCACCGCCCTGCCCGCGCTGTGGCGGGCCACCTCGGGCAGTCCCCTCGAGGCGCTCCGGCCGGCCGACGTCCGGCCCGACCCGTGGTGGCGGCGACTGGCGATGGTCGTGGCGGGCGGCGCCGTTGCGTTCGCGGGATGGACCGGCATGACCTCCGCGGTGGACTCCGGGGCCGTGGTGGAGGCCGGCGCGTGGGGGGTGCTGATGTTCCTCGGTGTCCTGGCCGTGACCGCCGGCGCCCTGCCCACCCTCCTCGGCGCGGTCGGCACGGTCTTCGGCCTGCTCCTCGGCCCGGTCGGTCTGCTCGGCGCCCGCAACACCGCTCGCAGCCCCCGCCGCACGGCCGCCACCGCGGCCGCCGTACTCGTGGGTGTGACGCTCACCTCGACCATGGTCACCGGGATCGCCCTGCTGGGGCCCGCCGTCCAGTCGCGGTTGATCGACCGGGTCCCGCTGGACGTGGCCGTCACCTCACCCGACGGGGTCCTGCCCGGTGGGTTGCCCGAGCGACTGGCGGGGCTCGACGGGGTGACGGAATCCCTCGTCGTCGTCGCCAAGTACGCCGAGGACGACCAGGGCAGGCGGACCGTCCTGCGCGTGGCCGACCCGTCACAGGTTGAGGAGGTGATGCGTCGCGAGGTCACGCTGCCCGGACCGGGCGAGATCGTGCTGCCCGAGTCCTCCCCCGTGGCCGCGGGCGCCCGGGACGGCGACACCGTCCGGTTCACCTTCTTCTCCGACGACGACGGGCGGGACCTCGTCGTGCGCCGCTCCGGTGACCAGTGGGCGTTGGCCGCGCCGGGGAGCGTGCCGGCCTGGCCCGTGGCGCAGCTGCCGGACGGGTCCCCGTGGCCGGAGGGCGTGGAGGTGCCGCAACAGTTCGTCCCCCGCACCGAGCAGTGGCTCCGGATGGACGACGGGCTCGAGGGCGAGCGACTCGAGGCTGCACTCGACGGAGTGCGTTCGGCGGTCGTGGACGCCGACCCGTCGCTGGCCGTCACCGAGTCCTTCGCCTCACGCGAACAGATCGCCGGTTCCGTCCGAACCGTACTCACGTCCAGCTCGCTACTGCTCGCGGTGGCGGTGGCGCTGGCGCTGGTCGGCGTGGTCAACACACTCACGCTCGCGATCCGTGAGCGGACGCGCGAGATCGGCCTCCTCCGCGGCGTGGGAGTCACCCGCGCCGGCGTGTGGCTGATGCTCGTGGTGGAGACCGCGCTGGTGGCGGCGAGCGCCTCGGCACTCGGAGTGGTGCTGGGAGCGGCGTTCGGCGGCCACGGCGCGGCCGCCCTGGTGGGTACCGGGACAACCGGTAACATCGGCCTCCCGCTGACCGATCTGCTCACAGTGGGAGTCGGTGGTGTCGCGGCCGCCGTCCTCGCCGCCGCGGTGGCCTCACTCGGCGCGGTCCGGACGCGGGCCGCCGGGATCTGAACCACGGAACGGCGCACTCCGCTCCTTCTACCGGTAGCCATCCTTTGACAGAACTGAGACACTATCGTTATGCAAACTCGGGTTCTCCTGTCCGCCGGCGCGATCGCGCTGGTAGCGGCGTCGTGCGCACAGCCGGATCCGCAGGTCCTCTCCGAAGCCCCGCGGTCCGCCTCTGCCACCGAACTGACCTCCGCGGCGCAGCCGACCGAACGGGAATCCCAGCCGGGCCGGTTCATCGCCCGGTGCGCGACCGAAGCCGACGGTGGCACCCCGGGAATGACCTTCTTCACGGACGGTTCCGAGAGCGTGACGGACCACTGCCTCAGCCGCTACTACATCGGGGTGCAGCCCGCCCCGGGCGCGCTGTACGTCGCCGACGAGGACGCGGGCACCTGGGCCCCGTCCCGCCAGCCCGAGGGACAGGCCCCGACCAACCAGTGGACTCCTTCACAGCCACGGACGGACGTCGGGGTGCAGGATCCGTGGCTCGACGACCTCGGTGCTGACGACCTCGATGCCGACGAGCCCACCGAGGGCCCGGGCGGGCCGGGCGAGGGCGAGCCGGGCGACGGGACCACCGAGGAGACCCCTCCGAGCACGCCGGTGACCCCACCGGAGGGCACGACGCCCCCCACCACCCCGCCCACCACGCCGGGCGGTACGGCGCCCACCACCCCGGGCGACGTCGAGGCGACGGCCCCGGACGAGGTCGACGAGTCCACTCCCGGATCCGCGGAGCCGGCACCGTCCGCGGTTCCGACCGGCACCGCTACCCCCGAGCCCGATCTCTCGGCACCGCAGACCTCGGTCCTGCCGCCCTTCGGCTGGACGGGTTCGCACGGCTCGGAACAACTCCCGGCCCTGCCCTGGCCCGCACCGCCTCTGTCGGACAGCGCGACCAGCTAGACCGCCGCGTACCGCGACCGACTAGGTCACCGCGTACGACCGCCGTCCCCACCGGCCGCTTCGAGCGCCCGTAGGCCCGGTCAGGCCTCGTCCATCCGACGACGCAGGTCCTCACGCTTGTCCCGCCGTCCGGCGTCGACGGCCGTGATGTCGGAGTTGATCTCCGCGCGCAGGCGCGTGAACAGGATCATCGACAGCGGGAGCGCGATCACCACCGAGAGTATCGCCGCGACGAGCACCGGCACGTCCACGCCGGCGAGGCGGCCGATACCGATGACGACCAGGGTCAGTCCCACGACCATGAGCAGTCTCAACACGGTGTAGAACATCATGTTGCGGGCCAGGCGTGCGCCGGGCTTCGTTCCGATCGGCGCCTGTGCCGGGATTGCTGACTCGTCTCGCTCGCTCATGAACACCAGGATACGTATCGTGGTGGGAAGGAGGTTCGAGTGATCTGGCTGTTCGCACTCATCGGTGTGGTGACCGTGGCAATCCTGCTGTGGCGGGCTTTCGGGCCCGGCTCACGGCCGGCCCCGCCGCGCGTGATCGCCCCGGACGACGACCCTGATTTCCTACGGGATCTCGACGGGCGTAAACCCCTGGACCCCTAGCGGGCCAGGAGGTCGACGATCGAGTCGACTGCGGCGCTGATCTGCGCCCCGGTCCGGTCGAAGACCTCGGGCTCGCGGCCGATCGGGTCCTCGACGTCCCACTCCGGGTCGTCGGTGTCCACGCCCAGCCGGGCCCGCGCCAGGCCCGCGACGGTCAGCGACCCGTCGGCGTCCGCCAGGTGGGCCGCCTCGAGCAGTGTGTACGTCTTCTTCCACAGCAGTGGGGCCATCTCCTGCACGGCGTCGCGATGGGCGCGGGTCGCCGTGAGGACCAGGTCGTGGCCCCCGAGCAGGCGAGGAGAGACGAGCCGGGAGGCGAAGCCCTCGGCGCTGCCGCCGTAGGCCTCGAGCACCCGGCGGGTCTCGCGGTGGATCTCCACCCCGTTGACCGCCCTGGTCCCCGCGGAGTCCACCACCAAGTCGAGCCCCGCGTCGGCGGCTCGCGCGGCGAGAAGTCGCTCGGCCAGCGGCGACCGACACATGTTGCCGGTACAGACCGTCATCACCGAGATCGCCATGGCGCAGATCCTAGTGGGAGGCCGCCGCTCCGCCGGTTCGGCAGGGGACCGCGCGGTGTCGTCGACCGCGCGTCACTCGCCGCGCCAGTGCGGGGCGCGCTTGTCGAGGAACGCGGTCATGCCCTCCTGTGCGTCGCACGTGACCGCGTTGGTGGCCATGGTCTCCGCCATCTCGCGGTACGCCTCGTCCTGCGGTAGGTCGATCTGCCGATAGAAGGCCTGCTTACCGATCTGCAGGGTCAACGGGCTGGCATCGGCGATCCGGGTGGCCAGCTCGTCGACACGGGCCCGGAGCCGGTCGGCGGGTACCGCCTCGTTGACCAGGCCCCACTCGACCGCGGTGGCGGCGTCGATCGTCTCACCGGTCAGCAGCATCTGGAGGGCACGCTTGCGTCCGATGTTCCGCGAGACCGCCACCATGGGGGTCGAGCAGAACAGGCCGATCCTCACGCCCGGGGTGCCGAACCTCGCGGTGTCGACGGCCACCGCGAGGTCGCAGGTCGCCACGAGTTGACAACCGGCGGCGATGGCGTGGCCCTGAACCTCCGCGATCACGGGCTGGCGGATGGCCTGGATCGACTCCATGAGCTCGACGCAGGTGTCGAAGACCTCGCGCTCCTCGTCGAGGGTGCGGTCGATCATCTCGCCGATCTCGTGCCCGGCGGACAGCGCCGGGCCCGACCCCGTCACCACCACCACTCCGCACGACGGGTCGTCGCCGAGCTCGCGGATCGCGGCCGTGGCCTCGCGCATCATCTGCATCGAGAGCGGATTGCGGCGCTCGGGCCGGTCGAGGGTCACGCGCGCAATCGGGCCGCTGCGCTCGACGAGGACGTAGGGGGTGCTCACTGGGGCCTCCGGGAGGGACGGAAGTGCGTGTCCCCCGGTTCTACCCCGCGGAACGGGTCCGCGGCGCAGGAGTGGAGACCGACGCCCCCGATGGAGGTCGGGCCCACCGCTCCCGGGGGCTACCTCGCCGGGACTACCGAGCCGCAGCCGGGTGCTCGCCGCCACACCACTTCTCGGCGGGCACGGAGGCCTTGACCGCGTCGACGTGCTCACCACAGCCGTCCCAGGTGGTCTTGCCGCAGACGGAACAGTTGACGGGGTAGCACATGGCGTCCTCCTTTGAGGGGGTTGTCGGCCCGGCAGCGCGCCGATCGATACCCCCTAGGGTAAGTCAGTGTGCGCTCGGGCGCCACTCGTCGTCGACACGGGCGGTGGCCTCGCGCAGATGTTCCACATGCGCCTCGCAGTCGTCCCACCGCGGCAGACGGCCGGCCGCCGCGACGTCCAGCAGGCTCGGGGCGTCACGGTCCTTCTCGCTCATCACGTGGGTGATCGGGGTGCCGTCGAGGGCCACGGACGGCCAGTCGATCGCGATGTGGGGGTCGAACGCGTCCACCGCGTGCTCAGCGCCGGGCCGCCACCCCTCCGAGCACAGGTACATGACCGTGGACTGCGGCTCCAGTGAGAGGAATCCGTGGGCCACGCCCTCCGGGACGTAGATCGCCCGCTGGTCACCCGAGTCGAGGATCACCCCCGACCACTCGCCGAAGGTCGGCGAACCCACCCGCACGTCCACCACCACGTCGAACACCGATCCCGACGGGCACAGCACGTACTTGGCCTGGCCCGGCGGGACGTCGGCGTAGTGCAGGCCGCGAAGCACCCCCTCGCCCGAGACCGACACGTTGACCTGCGCGAGGTCGAAGCGGTGTCCGGTCAGGCGGCGGAAGGAAGGGTCGGTGAACGCCTCGTGGAAGACCCCGCGGTCGTCGGAGATCCGGCGGGGGGTGATCTCCCACGCCCCCGTCACGCTCAGCTCGCGTAGCTGCACCGGCGGTCCCGCCTTCCTGGTCACCCGACTCCTGATCCCGCCCACCCTAGCGGGACACGTCGGGGCCGCCCGCGCGCGTCAACCCCTCATGGCTCCGACGATCTGCCCGGCCGACCACTCGCCGATCAGCAGGCAGTCCATGGCGGAGTCATGCAGACCCGCGTCCTCGCGCCACCCGGTCACGACGAACTGGAAGACATAGGTCGCCTCGTCGTCACTCCATCCCACGATCAGGCTCGAGGTGGCCATCTCGCCGGGCTCGGCCGTGTAGGTGCCGCGGATGAAGCGGTAGACGCTGCGTACGGCGCCCGCCTCCTCGTCGCCCTCCCCCGCGACCTCCTCGAGCAACGTCCAGTCGGAGAGCACCTCGGCGGTGGCGACGATCTTGGACACCGCGTCGTCGGTGGACATCGCCGGCGCGACGCGCGCGCAGGTGGCCACGGCGTTCGGGGAGAAGCCGTCGCGGTGCGCGCCCGGGTCCACGTAGATCACCGCGGACGGCTCCGGTGACTCGATCCGCTGCCACGGCGGATTGTCCACCCAGGTCAGCGGTTGCGCAGCCACCGCCATCGGCGGGCTCGCCTCGAGCGAGCGGCCGGTCGAGGCACAGAACTCCTGGATCGAGGTCATGTCAGCCCTGCAGTCCGGCGCCGACGATGTGGGCCCCGCCGTCAACGACGATCGTCTGCCCGGTGATCCAGTGGGCGTCGTCGGAGAGCAGGAACGACACGGGTCCGGCGATGTCGTCCGGCACCCCCAGCCGTCCCGCGGGCAACGCGGCGGACATCTGCTCCTCGCGGCCGGTGTACAGCGCCTCGGCGAAGCGGGTCTTGACCACGCCCGGCGCCACGGCGTTCACGCGCACCGAGGGGCCGACCTCCACGGCGAGTTCCTGCGTCAGCCGCATGACCAGTGCCTTGGTGGCGCCGTACCACCCGATCCCCGGCGAGGGCGCCAGTCCGGCGATGGAGGCCACGTTGACCACGGCCCCGCCCCGCTCGCCGAGTCCAGAGTGATAGACCTTCTGCGTCCAGGCCAGGGAGCCAAGGGCGTTGACCTCGGTGATCTTGCGAGCGGCAGCCAGGTCCACGTCGATCGTCCGGCCGAATACCGGGTTGATGCCGGTGTTGTTGACCAGCAGGTCCACCGGACCGAATGCCTCCTCGGCCCTGGCCACCACCTCGCGCTGGTGATCCTCGTCGTCGGCCTTGCCCGCCACCGCGAGCACCCGATCCGGCGCGCCGAGCTCGGCGACCGCCTCGTCGAGGCCCTCCTGTCCGCGGGCGGTGATCACCACGGACGCCCCCTCGGACAGCAGGCGCCGTGCGATCCCCAGTCCGATCCCGCGGCTGGCGCCGGTGACGAGCGCGGTCCTGCCGGCGAAGCGGTCGGGGACGACGGGGCCGGTGCGGGGGGCGGGAAGGGGGGAAGTGCTCACGTGGCGTCTCCTGGTGCGAGTCGGGGCTCTGAGGGTGTGTGGTCCCAGCCTAGAGGCCATGTCCCCGTTCCACGTTCACGGGATTTTCTCAGCCCGCTGCCAGGGAATCCCGGCCCATCGGCGGGACGGGAGTTACAGTCATCGTCAGGAACCATCAGGCCGTCATACACGGCGCGACTACCCCGGGGGGTGCCCATGCCACCACGTGCTCCGCGCGGTGCGGCGGATACGCCCGTGTGCTCGATCCTCGACATCCCCGGACCCCGCTGGTTCCATCCGGGCGACCCCATCTGGCGTGTCCACGGCGACGCGGCCACCCCGATCGGCGTGACCACCGGACTGCTCATGCTGGCCGCCACCCCGGCCTATGCGGCCACGTTCGCCGCCGCGGACGCCATCGAAAGTCCCTGGTCGGCGGACGACTACCTTCACGATCTCATCGAGATCACCACCTTCGGCACCGTCGACGACGCGATGGTGACCATCGAGAACTCGCACCGCGACCGCGCCTCCTTCTCCGGCACCACCGAGCACGGTCAGTACTTCTACGGTTCGGACCCGGAACTCGTGGAGTGGGCACACGCCGCCACCACCTGGGCCCTGCTCGCCGCCTACCAGCGATTCGCCGCGCGGCCGCTCACCCCGGCCGAGTCGGACAAATATGTCAGCCAGGCCGCCGGGATCGCGCACCTCCAGGGATGCCGGGTCTCCCCCATGACGGTCCGCGAACTCGAACAGCTGCTCCGTTCCTCCCGTGATCGCGCTCGTGCGACCTCGGCGGGTCGGCGGGCCGCGACGCGGCTGCGCGAGACTGCGCGCGCGTGCAAGGGCGTCGTGGACACCTCCGTCACGGCCCACCGCTCGTGCGTGACAGTGGTTCACGCCGCCGCCAGCCTGGTCCCCTCTGACGTGCGTCGTGCCCTCGACCTGCCGCACCGACCCATGGACCGCGCCGCCGTCTTCGGCAGGATCACCAGGGCGCACGAGGGCCTGGGGGCCCCGATGTTGACCACCCGCGCGCCCATCGCCGCGCCGTCCGCCATGCGATCCCGACCCGCCTGACCCGCCGCGCCGTCACCGGTGGTCAATGACCGGTGGCCGGGATCGGTGTCGGCTACCAGTGGCCGTTGACCCGGCCCTTGGCGAACCCCGCGATCTCCCAGACCAGGTGCACCGGAAGCCCCGGCCAGTCGATGCGCTCGATCGGCGTCATGCGCACATCCACCCCGGTCACGACGCGCATCCACCGACCGGCCCGCAGGGTGTGGGGACGATTGGTGACGACGAGGATGCGCTCCCACCCTCGGGCCCGCGCGATCGACGCGACAGACTTGGCCTCACCCCACGTCGTACGCGGCTCCGGGGAGAAGCACACCACCTCCGCGTCGTCGGGGCGGCCCGCGCCGGTACACAACCGGCGGGCGATGCGCTCGGAGTTGCCGCCCGGATTGCTCACCAGCAGCGTGTCTGCGTACCCGGCCTCCACCAGCTCGCGGGCATAGGCGTGCCGGCCGTCGTCGGCCCCGGCGAGCATCACCACCGCGTCGGCACGGACCGGATCGTCCGCGCGGGGCTGCAGCAGGAACGCGCCCCAGGCTGTGAGGGCGAGGGCGGCGACGGTCAGGGTGACTCCGGTCGCCATCGTCACGCGACGGAGCGGAAGCCGATTACCCCGATCGCCGGGGCGGGCCGGGCGACTAGAACGGATCACGCGTCGAGGACAGGTAGTCCAGTCCCGGGCCGAGGTCCCATCGCCAGTCCTCCATGGGGTTCAGGCCGAGGCCGGTCCACGAGGCGGGTGAGAGGACCGAGAACGCGGGCCTCGGCGCAGGCCGGGGGAACTCCTCGCTCGTGCATGGACGCACCCGCTCGGGGTCTGCGCCGAGGGACCGGAACACCGTGCGGGCGAGTTCGTACCACGTGGTGCGGCCGCCCCCGGCCCGGTGCAGGATCCGACCACGGGCGTCGAGGGTCCCCGCCTTCTCCGCCGACAAGAGCTCCATCAGCCCGTTCGTCATGCCGGCGACGTAGGTGGGCGATCCCCACTGGTCGTCAACCACGTTCACTGTCTCGCGCTGGGATTCCAGCCGGATCATGGTGGCCACGAAGTCACTGCCGGGCTGATTTCGGATGACCCGCCACGCCCCTGTGTACAGCCACGCCGTGCGTACGACGGTCGTCTCCGGGTACACCTCGAGGGCGGCGTGCTCCCCATCGAGTTTGGTCCGCCCGTACGCCGTGGTGGGCTCAGTGGGGTCCATGGGCTCGAGCGCCGGGGCGGCGGCCGGATCTCCGCCGCCGAGAACCGCCCCGGAGAAGACGTAATCTGTGCTGATGTGGATGAGCCGAATCCCGCGATCCCGGCAGGCTATCGCCACGTCGCGAACGCCGTCGGTGTTGATCGCGCGGGCACCGGCCTCATCAGATTCCGCGCCGTCGACATCGGTGTACGCGGCTGCATTGATGACCGCCTCCGGGGCATACCGGTCAAGGGCAGCGGCGATCGAGGCAGGCTCCGTGAGATCCAGCTCATCCCGCCCCGGCGCGTCCGCGTACCCCGACAGTTCCCGACCTAGCTGGCCGCGGCCACCCGTCACCAGCATGCGGGGCAGATTCGGGAAACGCCTCGGTGACGAATGGGCGTAAAGATCGCCGTCGCTCACAGGTGCCGGCCCTTCTCGCGGCGGAGTACGTCGAGGAGGTATGCCCCGTACCCGGATTTCCTGAGGTCGTGGGCGCGGGCGGTGAGCTCGTCGTCGTCGAGATACCCCATCCGCCACGCCACCTCCTCCGGGCAGCCGATCTTCAGGCCCTGCCGGTCCTCGATGGTCCGGACGTAGTTGCCCGCGTCGAGCAGCGAGTCGTGAGTGCCGGTGTCCAGCCACGCGGTGCCACGAGGGAGCACCTCCACCTGCAGACGCCCCTCGCGGAGGTAGTGGAGGTTGACGTCGGTGATCTCGTACTCGCCACGCGGCGACTTCTCGAGGTTCCCCGCCACCTCCACCACGTCGGCGCCGTAGAAGTAGAGGCCCGGGACCGCGAAGTCGGAGGACGGGTTCTCGGGTTTCTCCTCGAGGCTGACCGCGCGGCCGTCGGCGTCGAAGTCGATCACCCCGTAATCGCTAGGGTTGGCGACCCGGTAGGCGAACACCGCGCCGCCGTCGGGGTCGGCGAACCGCCGCAGGTGCGTGCCCATCCCGGGGCCGTAGAAGATGTTGTCGCCCAGGATCAGCGCCACCGGATCGTCGCCGATGTGGTCCGCGCCCAGGACGAACGCCTGCGCCAGACCCTCGGGCGCGGCCTGCTCGACGTAGCTCAGGGTGATGCCGAACTGACTGCCGTCGCCCAGGAGCCGTCGGAACTGCGGCGCGTCCTCGGGCGTGGTGATGAGCAGGATGTCGTGGATGCCCGCCAGCATGAGCGTGGACAGCGGGTAGTAAATCATCGGCTTGTCGTAGACCGGCATGAGTTGCTTGCTCGTGGCCAGCGTGAGCGGTCGCAGACGCGTGCCGCTGCCGCCGGCCAGGACGATCCCCTTCACAGCACCTTCTCCGTCTGTGCGTACCTGGCCTCGACGCGCTCCTTGACCGGCTCCCACCAGTCACGGTTGTCGCGGTACCAGTCGATGGTCCGCTGCAGCCCGTCCCGGAGGTCGGTGTGCTGCGGCTCCCACCCCAGTTCCCCGCGGGTGGCGGAGGCGTCGATGGCGTAGCGCAGGTCGTGGCCGGGGCGGTCGGTGACGTGGTCGAAACCCGGGTCCCCGTCCGTGCCGGTGGCGCCCATGAGCCCGCAGAGAATCTGCATCACCTCGAGGTTCGAGCGCTCGCCGTCCGCGCCGATCAGATAGGTGCGCCCCTGGTGACCGCGGTCGAGAATTGCCAGGACAGCAGCATTGTGGTCGTCGACGTGGATCCAGTCCCGGACGTTGGCACCACTTCCGTAGAGACGGGGGCGTTGGCCGGTCAGCAGGTTGGTGATCTGCCGGGGGATGAACTTCTCGACGTGTTGGTACGGCCCGTAGTTGTTGGAGCAGTTGCTGATGGTGGCGCGGAGACCGAAGCTGCGGACCCACGCGCGCACCAGCATGTCCGCGCCGGCCTTGGTGGCCGAGTACGGGCTTGACGGGTTGTAGGCGGTGGCCGGGGTGAACTTGGCCGGATCGTCCAGTTGCAGGTCGCCGTAGACCTCGTCGGTCGAGACGTGGTGTAGGCGCACGTCGTGGCGGCGGCAGGCCTCGAGCACGGCGTAGGTGCCCACGATGTTGGAATGCACGAAGGGCCACGGCGAGTCGAGCGAGTTGTCGTTGTGACTCTCGGCCGCGAAGTGGACCACTGCGTCCCGCGGACCGGTGAGCTGCGCGACGAGCTGGTCGGTGACCGCGTGATCGGCGCAGTCCGCCTCCACCAGGTCGACCCGGTCTGACGGGAGTCCGGCCAGGCTCGACCGATTGGCGGCGTATGTCATGGCGTCCAGCACGGTGATGTGGGCGTGCGGGTGCTCGCGGACAACGGTGTGGACGAAGTTGGCGCCGATGAACCCGGCTCCCCCGGTGACGACGAGGCGCATGGGCCCAACCCTACCGCCGCGGACGTGCCGCCTCTGCCGTCTCCCCGGCGTCGGAAGCAGTGTCGTGTCCTGTCGCGTCGGATCCGGCAGCGTGGGGTTCGGGGCTGTCGGGTCCCGGGCTGCCAGGTCCGGAGGTGTCGGGCCCCGGGCTGTCAGGCCCAGCAGTGTCGGGTCCCGGGCCCTCGTCGGCGGGCTCGCGGTGGAGTTCCCGGTAGGCGGCAAGCATCTTCTGCCTCCTGCGGTCGTGGAACTCGCTGGCTGTGGTGTCGCGGGGGGTCACCTGCACGACCTCCTCCGCGTGGATGCCCGCCCGCAGCTGGCGCACGCGCATCACCTCGGCGTCCAGGCGAACGCCGAACAGGATGGCCATGTTGACCATCCACAACCACAGCAGGAACACGATGATCCCGGCGAGCGAGCCGTAGGCGCGGTTGAAGTCCCCGAAGTTGGAGACGAAGAACCCGAACCCGGCGGTGGCCACGCCGATGACGACCAGCGCCGCCGCCGCGCCGAGAGACACCCAGTGGAACCTGCGTCCCGCCACGTTGGGCGCGAACCGGTAGAGCACCGCGAGCGCGAGGACCGCGGAGACCAGGGCCGCCGGCCACTTGGCCACACCCCACACGGCCAGGGCGGTCTCGCCGAGCCCGATCCATCCACCGACCGTCTGGGCGACGGGTCCGGTGAACACCAGCGCCAGTCCGCCGACGGCGACCAGCACGATGAGCAGCGCTGTGAGCAGTATCCCGACGGGCAGGAGGCGCCAGAGCGGGCGCCCCTCCTCGATCCCGAACACGCCGTTCATCACTCGTCCCAGCGCCCAGACATAGCGCGAGGCCGTCAACAGGCCCACTACCACACCCACGACGAGCGCGGTCCCGGCGGCCGGCGCTATGACGAGGGCCTCGATGGGGCCGCGGATCGGGTCCAGCACCTCCGGCGGGGCGATGTCGGAGAGCATGGACATGATGGCGTCGACCGTCCTGGCCCCCTGCCCGAACACGCCGAGCAGGGAGACCAGGACGAGGATCGCGGGGAAGAGCGAGAGCACACCGTAGAAGGTGAGCGTGCCCGCCTGATCGGGGCCGCGATCGCGAAGGAACTCCCCCACGGATCTCGTGAGCACCATTCGGACGGTCCGGAGTCGTCGCCGACCGGTCGTCGCGGTGCCACCGGAAGTCGTCATACCCCGATTGTCCCTGCTCGGGCGGGAGTCGTGTGGCGCGCCGCGCCCGCCGGGCCTCTCCCAGTCCGAAAGGGCCGAGCCTGGGGATGAGCCAGGGCATGTGGAGAACTCGTGCCTCCGGGCCCCGGGCAGGCGCGCGCGGGAGCGGTTGTGGCCGGAGGGCTCAGCCTGGGTTGCGGGCCTGCTCCGCCTGGGCCTCGCGGCGGACGTCGGCGGCGTCGTCGATGGTCTTCTGCCGCTTCTCCTCGGCCTTGTCGCTGGCGGTGGTGTCACGGGGCGGCAGCTGGATGGTCTCCTCGGCGTGCATCCCGGCCTGGAGTTCGCGGGCCCGCTCCACCTCGGCGTCGACCTCGGCCCCGAACAGCAGCGCGTTGTTGGTGATCCACAGCCAGAGCAGGAACATGATGACGCCGGCCAGCGAGCCGTAGGTGGCGTTGTAGCTGCCGAAGTTGGACACGTAGAACACGAACGCGGCCGTGGCGACCGCCCAGACCAGCAGCGCCACGATCGCGCCCACGGAGATCCAGCGGAACTTGGGTTGCTTGACGTTGGGCGAGAACCCGTAGAGCACGGCCAGGATCACGACGACGATGAGTATCAGCGCCGGCCACTTGGCGATGCCCCACACGGTCACGGCGGTGTCGCCGAGGCCCACGAGGTCACCCACCCAGGCGGCGATCGGTCCGCTGACGACGAGCATGAGCCCGGCCAGGCAGACGAGGAGCAGAAGGACCGCGGTGAGCACGATCATGGCGGGCTTGAGCTTCCAGAAGGGGCGACCCTCCTCGACCTCGTAGATGCGGTTCATGGCCCGCCCGAAGGCGCCGACGTAGCCGGATGCCGTCCACAGCGCGCCCAGCAGGCCGGTGACGAGGGCGAGGCCGGCGGCAGGGGTGTTGACCAGCGATTCGATGGGTCCCCGCAGAGCCGCGAGTGTCTCCTCCGGGGCGGCACCCTCGAACAGTTCCATCACGGCGTCGACGGTCTCCTGTCCCTGACCGAACACGCCGAGCAGGGACACCACCGCCAGCAGCGCCGGGAAGATCGAGAGCACCGCGAAGTACGTCAGCGCCGCGGCCAGGTCCGTGCATTTGTCCTTGGAGAACTCGGCGGCGGCGCGCTTGAGGCCGACCTTCCAGGTCCCGGACTTCAGCGAAGCGGGTGAATCGGGTTTCCCTGCATCCGGGTCGGTGTCCGGGTCCGGCTTGTCGGTGATGTCGCGACTGCTACTCGTGCTCATGTAAGTGACTGTTCCATCGGCGGGACGCGCGCGCATCCTGTGGGGTCGATCTCCCCGGGACCGGAACGACCATCGTGTGCGTTACCCTCGTAGGTGTCACATCACCAAAGTGTCACTCCACCAGTGCCGCAGCACCAGTGTCGTATCACCAGTGTCGTATCACCAGCGACCCCGACCCCCAACAGAGAGCCACACCATGAGCCTGTCCAACACCATCCTCCGCGGCGTCACCGGCGCGTTCGTCCTCAACTCGGGACTGTCTAAGCGCAACCTGCCCACCGAGGCCGCCCAGGGCCTGCAGGGCTTCGCCGCCACCGGCGTCCCGCAGGTCGCCAAGATGGAACCGGACACGTTCGGCAAGTTCGTCGCCTATTCGGAGATCGGTATCGGCGCGGCACTGCTCACGCCCGTCGTGTCGCCGCGGATCGCGGGCGCCGCGCTCGGCACCTTCTCCGCCGGCCTGCTGGCGATGTACTTCCGCAACCCCTCGATGACCGAGTCCGACGGCATCCGTCCCACCCAGGAGGGCATGAGTCTGGCCAAGGACGCGTTCATGGCGGCCATCGCGGGGGCCCTGGTCACCAGCAAGTAGCGCCTCACGCCGAGGCGATCGCCTCCAGGATCGCCTCGGCCAGGTCGGCGCGACAGACAACCAGATCGGGCAGGTAGGTCTCGGCCACGTTGTACTCCAGCGGCGAGCCGTCCACGCGGAGCGCGACGAACCCCCGGGCCAGGGCCACCCCGGCCGGGGCCGCCGAGTCCCACTGGTACTGGCCGCCGGCATGGATGTAGGCGTCGGCCTCCCCGCGCACCACCGCCGCGGCCTTGGCACCGGCCGAACCGAGCGGAACCAGATCTCCGCCCACCGCCTCGCCGACCGCCTCCGCGAACGCCGGCGGGCGGGAGGCCGAGAGCACGATCCTCGGTCGCGAGCCCGAGCGTGGCGGGAGGAGGCCCCCGCCGTCCACGCTGCCGTTGCCCACGGGGGCGGCGTAGACCTCGTCGTCGTCGGTCCCCATCACCACCCCGAGCGCCGGCAGGGACACCGCTGCGGCCGTGAGCCGCGACCGCGCCGGGTCGCCCGACCGCTCCCACAACGCCACGTGGACGGCCCAGTCCGGGCGATCACCGAGGCCGTACTCGCGGGTGCCGTCGACGGGGTCGATGATCCACACCCGGTCGGCGTCGACACGGGCGAGGTCGTCGCTGGACTCCTCCGACAGGACCGCGTCCCCGGGACGCTCGGCGGCGAGACGGTCCAGGAGCAGGGTGTTGGCGCGTCGGTCGCCGAGATCGCCCAGCTGACGTCTGGTGGGGCCCGATGACCGCAACTCCACCAGCAGTCGACCGGCGTCAGCAGCCAGGTCGACGGCGAGCTGTTGATCAGAGGAGCGCGTGGGGGCTGTCATGTCCTCCACACTAGGAGGCCTGACCGGAGAGCGAGCGGGAGACGCCTATCGCCGACGCCGACGCAGGCCCCGCCGTCGACTGCTCCCGTACTCGCGGACCACGCGGGCCGGTTCGTCCGGGCAACGGTGGGCGTCGGCCGCGACCCGGGCCGCCCCACGGGAGGGCAGCGTGCCGCTCTTCGCCCCGCAGCGATGACATCCCCACGCGGCGCCGTCGGGGTTCTCCTGGACATAACATGCCCGTTCGCCGACCTCGCTCATGTCGCTCCTCGGAGCAGGGCGCCGGCCCCGAGCCGGCGCGAATGGGGCCATTGTGTCACAAAACTCTCATGTTGACGCTCGGCTGAGCGGCCTCTGCCAGGCAGGCTCTCCCGGCACCCCGGACGGACATGGTGCCGCCGCGGGCCCCGGTGCGACTCCCCCACCCGGCTCCGCGGCCGCTCTGGGAGACTGTTCCCATGAGGGTCACCGCGAAGTCCGACTATGCGCTGCGTGCGCTCGTCGAGCTCGCCGCGGCGCAACACGACCACCGCGGCGACACCGCCCCCGAGAACCCGGTCAGCGCCGAGGAACTGGGACGACTGCAGGACATCCCGCACGGTTTCCTCCAGGCGATCCTGTCGGACCTGCGTCGAGCCGGCATCGTGGCCAGCAGGCGTGGCAAGACCGGAGGCTGGACCCTCGCCCAGGACGCTGCGGACATCACCGTCGCGGACGTGCTGCGCGCGGTCGACGGGCCGCTGGTCAGCGTGTACGACGTCCGCCCGGAAGCGGTCAGTTACAACGAGCGCGCCGCCGTCCTGCAACACGTATGGATCGCGTCCCGCGCCTCGCTGAGAAGAGTGATGGACGCGGTGACCATCTCCGACCTGGCCGAGGGCCGGTTGCCCGACGAGGTGCACGCACTCACTCTCGACGACGACGCCTGGGAAGCCCGCTGACCGCCTCAGACCCCACGTCGCCCGGATCCGCTACTCCCCTGCGGATTCGCTACCGCTATACGGAAGTTGTCAACCTGTTTTGAGACAGGTGTTGATTCCGGTGGGTTGCGGTAGCGGATTCCGGGGAGGCCTCAGGTCGTCTGCTCTCGGGTCCGACGCGCTGCCGCTGTGGTCAGCTGCTAGCGAAGAAGGGGCTCAGTGAGCCGAAACCGGGAGCCACTGGCTGCAGCGCCTTACCGACCGAGATCGTCTGCGACTGCTGCGGCGCCGCCGCGAAACCAGCACTGCCGGCCTGATCCGCCGTGACCACACACTCCCCGGCACCAGTGAACGTCACGACCCCCTGGGCGCTGACCTCACACGGCCCGGTCGCACCAATAACCACCGGCTCACCCGAAGCACCACCCACAGCAACCGGCTCATAGGTATCCCCGACCACCGGCGCACTCGGCGGGCTCGAGGTGAACGAGACGACCTGACTAACCTGCCCAACCGAGATCGTCTGCGACTGCTGCGGCGCCGCCGCGAAACCAGCACTGCCGGCCTGATCCGCCGTGACCACACACTCCCCGGCACCAGTGAACGTCACGACCCCCTGGGCGCTGACCTCACACGGCCCGGTCGCACCAATAACCACCGGCTCACCCGAAGCACCACCCACAGCAACCGGCTCATAGGTATCCCCGACCATCGCCGAACTCGGCGCGTCCGAGGTGAACGACACCACCTGACCTACCTGCCCCACAGCGATCACTCGCGACAGTTGCCCCGCCTGCTGATAGTCGGCCGATCCGTCCTGATCCGCCGTGACCACACATTCCCCGGCACCGGTGAAGGTCACCACCCCCTCCGCGCTGAGCGTGCACGGCCCAGAGGTACCGAACACCACCGGATTACCCGTGGCACCACCGACAGCGCTCGGAACATACGTCTCACCGACCATTGCCGAACTCGGGGGGTCCGAGCTGAACGAAATATGCTGTACCGCCGGCTGGATCGTGATGACGTGAAACGATTTCGGCGGCGCCGGTTCGTAGTTGTCGTCACCGGCCTGGCTGGCGGTCACAGTGCATTGCCCGGCACCGGTGTAGGCGACGTACACCCCGTCGGCCGTGCACGGCCCGGAGGTACTCAACACCACCGGAGAGCTCGACTGACCACCGTAGGTGAAGAAATGGTCCCCGCCTCCGACCGTCCCGTAACGAGGTCGTTCATCGTATCTATAGTTGTCGACCAAATACAGGGTCTGGCTGCTACGCCCCACATTGAACGTTTGGGACTGTTGCGGCGCCGCTGTATGGCCGTCGGCCCCGGCCTGGTCGATGGTTACTACACAGTTGCCGGTACCCCAGAACCTCACCTGCGCCTGCTGGGCCATGTGACACGCCCCGGAGGCGCCCACCACCACTGGTGCACCCGACGGGCCACCGGTGGCGGTGACGTCGTACCAGAAGCCGTGGGTCGGCGCGGGCGGTGGCGTGGAGGTGAATTTCAGAACCTGACTTTCCCTTTCGACGGCGATGGTCTGGGACTGCTGGGGGGCCGCCTCATAGCTGGCGTTGCCTGCCTGGTCGGCGGTGACAACACAGCGTCCGCCTCCGGTAAAGCTGACGACCCCACCGGCATTGACCGAACAGGATCCGGAGGCGCCGAAAATGATCGGCTCCCCGGACCGACTACCGGTGGCGGTGGGGGAATAGGAATCACCGACCGCGGGCGCTGTCGGCGGAGTAGAGGTGAACACCACTGCCTGTGGACCCTTCGAGACCCAGAATTGAATGGTCTGCTGCTGAGTAGGTTCGAAATTCTCCGTTTCGGGCAGATCGGCGGTCACGTTGCACAAGCCGACTCCGGTGAAATGAATCATCGCACCGGTGTTGGTGCACCCCCCCGTGGTGCCGTACACGACATCTTCTTCAAATCGCTGCCCGGCCCCGTACGCCAGAGGAGAGAGGTAGTAGTCGCTACCCACCTGTTGCCAGTACGGGTGATCGGGAAAGGCCATATAGCGCATCGCGCGAGCAACGGGGAACGTCAAAATTTGGGGCGCAGCCGCGTTGTAGAACTGTCCGCCTGGCTGGGTCGCGGTGATGGTGCAGGTCCCGGCGCCGGGATAGCGGACCCTATATGTGACATCATCCGTCCTCGCGCAGGCACCAGACGCGGTGAACTGGGCCGTATATCGATTGTTGTCGACGGAGATGTGTACGTAGTCCACCTGACCGCCGTGGACGGCGTCGCTAGGGGCCCCGAGAGGAAAGCTGATCGTCTGGTCGAGTCGCGAACTGTAAGAGATGGAGACTGTGCCACTGCCACCGGCCACTCCGTCGGTGACGGACACGTCGGTCGCGGCGGGCCCGATGAAGTTCGAGCCGCCACCGCCGCCGCCTCCGCCCCCGCCCCGCATGGCGGTGAAGATGTTCGCGGTGTGGCCGTTCTCGCCGTCACCGCCACCACCGCCGCCCTGGAACCCGCCGCCGCCACCTCCGCCCCCGCCGGGGTGGAGGTTGCCGCAACCCATCCCTGAGGCGCCGTCTCCGCCCAGGCCGGGGGTTCCGGGCCTCCCGCTCTGCACGGAATTGGTCACGTCTCGTCCGCCGGCACCTCCGGTCGCTCCCGAAGCGCCGCCGAACCCGCCCCGCGCGCCATCTTCACCGGCTCCTCCGTTGAAACCCGGTGCGCCACTGTTACCGCCACCGCCACCGGGGCCCCCATTGCTTCCGTACCCCTTCCCTGCGCCACCTCCGCCGCCCGCAGCAACGAGGTAGGTGGGGGAACCCCCCGCGCCGAACTGTGAGCGCCCGCCGCCGCCTGCGCCGGAGTCCGTCCCCGAGGTGCAGTCGGTCGCGTCGCCGCCGCCGCCGTATCCGCCCGTCTGACTGACTGGGTCCCCGGTGAGGTCGGATCCGCGTCCGCCCACCTCGACCGGGTACGACTGGCCGGGCACGACGGGGACGGTGGCAACGACCCGGGCGCCGAGGCCACCCACCGCACCGCTTCGCCCTGTGCCGCCCTGCGAACCGGAGAGGGTCACCGTCGCATCGGTCACGCCCTCTGGCGCGATCCAGTACTGGGTCGCGTTCGTGAGGACGAAGGTGTCTGTGCAAACCTCTAACGGGGGACAACCCGGGGGGGCCGCCTGCGCGGGCCCGGGGTCCAGCGCCAAGATCGACGACGCGGCGCACGCCACGATCGCGAACGTGGCGATCGACCGACCACGGACAACTCGGGAACAACTGTTCGTGAACATGCTGGGTGACACCTTCTCGAGAATGTCTGGAACCCGGACGGGCGCCAGGAGAAGGCTGCGAGGACGACAGACCACGAGCCTTTCAGACACGAGGCTGCTGACGCCTCAGCGGGATTTGTGCTGGCGCGGGAGCTGCTCCGATCAGCTGGCCTCGCGGCCGCTGTGAAAACTAAGTTATCACTAATTCGACTCGAGTAGGAACAGTCCTTTCCCGTCATCACCCCGCACTGATCTGTCGTTCATGTTAATGTCTACCGAACCGCTCGGTTTAATACCCTTGAAGATCCAGCAGCTCGAAGCCTGACGATGTCGTCGACGTACAACCGGAGGATCACCCGTGCCCACCCTGATCGTCCTCGGCTTCGCCGGACTCCTGGCCCAGCTGGTCGACGGCTCGCTCGGCATGGGATATGGCGTCACCTCGACGACCATCCTCGTGGCCGCCGGGATCGCCCCCGCCGCCGCGTCAGCAGCCGTGCACTTCGCCCAGATCGGCACCACGCTGGCCTCGGGGATCTCCCACCACAAGTTCGGGAACGTGGACTGGCGCATCGTCGCGATCCTCGCCGGCCCGGGCGCGGTGGGCGCCTTCATCGGCGCGACGGCCCTGACCCGGCTGTCCAGCGCGGCGGCCAAGCCCATCGTGGCCTCGCTCCTGCTCGCTCTCGGCTTCTACGTCCTCTACCGCTTCCTGCGGCTCGGTGGCAAGCGGCCCCAGTTCTCCGGCCAGGTCTCGGCGCGCTTCCTCGTCCCGCTGGGCTTCGCCGGCGGAACCCTCGACGCGTTCGGTGGCGGCGGATGGGGCCCGGTGGGAACGACCACCCTGCTCTCGTCGGGTCGGGTCGAGCCCCGCAAGGTCGTCGGTTCCATCAGCGCCTCGGAGTTCGTGGTGGCGGTGAGCGCCTCGATCGGCTTCCTCTTCGGCCTCGGTGCCGCGGGCATCAATTGGGCGTTCGCGGCCGCGCTCCTGGTCGGCGGCGTGATCGCCGCGCCGTTCGCGGCCTGGATGGTGCGGCACATGTCGCCGCGGGTCCTGGGGACGGCCGCCGGCGGGCTCATCATCATCACCAACACCTTCACCCTGCTCAGCGCGGCCGACGCGCCGGCCATCGTGATCGCCCCCGTGCTCGGGGCGCTGTTCCTGGTGTGGATCGTGCTGGTGGTCCACGCCGTCCGCGCCGTCCGTCGTGAGCGGAACGCCGACCCGGAGCTCGTTCCCGCCACCTGACCGGGGGCCGCTCGACGGGTCACGCACAAGGGGCGGGCGCCGGTGGCGCCCGCCCCTTGTCGTTGTGTCCGGTGACTACACGCCGAGGATCGAACTGACGATCCGCTGCGCCACCTCTTCGGCGGTGCCGTCCTCGGGACGGATGTGCAGATCCGGGGTCAGCGGCGGCTCGTACGGCGCGGAGACGCCGGTGAACTCCGGGATCTCGCCGGCCCGCGCCTTGGCGTACAGCCCCTTGGGGTCACGCGCCTCGCACTCGGCCAGCGGAGTGTCCACGAACACCTCGGTGAAGGGCAGGTCGGCCGCCGAGTGGACGCTGCGCGCCTTGTCGCGGTCGGCGCGCATCGGGGAGATGAGAGAACAGATGACGACGACGCCGGCATCGGCGAACAGCGCCGCCACCTCCGCGGTGCGGCGGATGTTCTCCGCCCGGTCCTCTGCCGAGAACCCGAGGTCGGCGTTGAGGCCGTGCCGCAGGTTGTCGCCGTCGAGGATGTACGCGGGGTGCCCGGACTCGATGAGCAGTCGCTCCACCTCGGAGGCGACCGTGGACTTGCCCGAACCCGACAGGCCGGTGAGCCACAGCGTGCGGCCCTGCCCGCGGTCACCGCGCTGGACGGCGCCGGCGTGCCAGACCACGTTGGAGCCGGTGGTGGCGGGCCCGATGATCATGCCCGCGCCCACGGTGTTGCCGGTGAGCTCGTCGACGAGGATGAACGCGCCGGTGTCGCGGTTACGGCGGTACGGGTCGTACATCAGCGGCGTCTGCGTGCGCAGGCCGATGCGGCCGATCTCGTTGAGCCCCAGCTCGGTCGAGTCGGGGTCGCGGTGCAGGGTGTTGATGTCGAGTCGGTACTCGAGCCCCGTGACGATCGCCTTGGTGTCGCGGGTGGTGTGCTTGACGACGTACCGCTTGTTCGGCGTGAGCGTCGAGTCGTCGGCGAACCAGCAGACCATGGCCTCCAGCTCGGTGCCCTGGTGCGGGCGGTTGCCGGGACGGGCGATCATCTCGCCGCGGACGATGTCGATCTCGTCGTTGAGCGCGATGGTCACCGCGGCCGGCGCCGCCGCCTCGTCCAGCTCCGATCCGCCCGGGCCCCAGATGGCCTTGATGGTGGACTGCCGACCGGACGGCATGACCACCACCTCGTCGTCGACCTTCATGATCCCCCCGGCGACGGTGCCGGCGAAGGACCGGTGGTCCAGGCCGTCGGCGCGCTGGGGGCGGATCACGTACTGCACAGGGAACCGGACGTCGGTCAGGTTGCGGTCCGAGGCGATGTGCACGTTCTCGAGGTGGTCCAACAGCGCCGGGCCCGTGTACCAGGGCATCGAGTCGGTGCGATCGACCACGTTGTCGCCCTTGAGCGCCGACAGCGGCACGAACGTCACGTCGTGGACCTCGAGCTTGGCGGCGAAGTCCGTGAACTCGGAGCGGATGGCCTCGTAGGTGGCCTCGTCGTA
>JBKBRA010000012.1:0-61477 GCA_046292305.1 Dietzia sp.
CGCCACCATGGCAAAGGTGCCGACGAACACCCACCACGCGCCCGGGTAGGCGGCCAGGCCGAACAGGCCCATGGAGAACCAGATCCCGCATTCGCCGAAGTAGTTCGGGTGCCGGGACCACGACCACACGCCGGTGTCCATGACCTGCCCCGGCGTCCTGGTGGCGATGAAGCGGTGCATCTGCAGGTCGGCGATCGTCTCGAGGGCCAGCGCGGCCAGGCCGACGCCGAATGCTACGAAGTCCAGCCAGCCCAGCGGCTCACCGGCCCTGGTCGCCACCACGTAGACGGGGATGAGTCCGGCGAAGACCTGCAGGGTCGGGAAGACGTGGATGCCCATGAGGTCGGCCACGAACTCGAAGCGGCCGGCCTTCTCGCGGACCATCGGGTAGCGCCAGTCCTCGTGGTGCATGCCGGGGAAGGTGCGGATCCAGTTGACGGTCAGGCGCACCGCCCAGGCCAGCAGCACGATCATCATGAGCCACCACCGGACGTCGTCCACGCCCGCGTCGGCGGCCACCCACCAGTAGAACGCCAGCAGCGGCGGGATGACCGACCAGAAGGCGTCGTAGAACGTGGAGTTTCCGTAGAAGCGGCTGAACGCGAAGATCACGACGGTCGCGATGAGATCGGCGATCAGGCCGTCCAGCCACAACTGGCCGCTGTCGAGCCCCCACAGCAGCCACGCCAGTCCGGCGGCGATGGCGATGACATAAGCGATCCCGACCCGCAGGAGTGACGCACCTTGACTCATGTCAGGGAGGGTAATGATCGTTCTGCGCGTGGACCTGCGAAACGGTGAGATGCGGTGCGGCGCTGGTGTGGTGTGGCGCCGGTACTCACCGACGTTCAGTCGTAGGCCGTCCACGGGTCTCCTCGGAGGCTCGAACTCGGAGGCTGATCCTGCAGTGCCAGTGCTCAGCGAATGCAGGCGAGCGGAGTGCTGCTACTGGAGTTCGGCGGCTTCGATCTTGCCGGAGTGCGGAATATTGGTCTCAAGTACCGACTTGATGCGTTGAGCCATTTCAAAATGTCGTCTCCGGATCTCGTCCACGAGAGCATCAGTCTTCTCCCACATCTCCACAGGGACAGTCAAAGTCACACGAAGTTCGAGTCGAGTTCCCGACCGGGTCTCGTGGAGAATGTAGGCCACGCGGTGCGCATCGTCGTCGATGCCGATTGGTCGAGTTAGCGAGTAGGGTCCGCTCAGCCACTTCCCGGCGGATCGATGTCATTGCCGCCTCTCGATCCGGTCGCCATCCCGGTTCCGATGGGGTCCACGGCAGGCCAACTGCCTGCGTCGCCCTATCCGCTGTTCTGGCGGGACCCGGTCCCTCAGTTTCCGCCGCCGCCGCGGCATGTGGCCTCGAACTGGGTCGAAGCGGGTACGTGGTGTCCAGCCCCGCACCAGTGGGCCTACAGCCAGCATGGGACAAAACTGTGGTGCGTACGGCTTGAGCTCACCGACGGGTATCAGTGGGCGCCGCACCGCTCCGAGATTCCGTGGACGCCGGAGGCATCTAGGTCGCCGAGAGGAACTTCGGTTGCGAACTCGCTTGGTGGAAAGCCCTGTAACAGTGAGGGGGCGACCGCCGTCGACCCGTCGAACGGGCAGTCAGCCTATTGCGGGCTGAGGGTCGTAGGAGACGTCGGGCTGGCCTGGATGTACAGATCGGGGTCATAGGGCCTGGCTATCCGCTCGCCTAAGAATCGGGGTGCCGGGCTTGAATTCGTGAAGAGCTGATGAGAAGCACCGCCTTCCCTGTGCCCACTCGCCGGGTGGTCGCATATGACGGATTTCGGGAAACCCCACCTGGGAAAACGTGATCAGGTGTGACCACGCGGCGGGCGGTGTCCCGGTGCCGGTGCCAGCGCCCGCGCCGAGTTCAGAGCCCGTTGGTCAATAGTCGGACGATCGTCTCGGCCGCAACGCTCGCGTCGTAGGCGGGGTCGTCGAGGAATTCCCCGACCACCGCGTCGATCATGCCGCCGGCCAGGACCGCCCGGGTCCGCAGCTCGTCGGCGTCCACGTTGTGCCCCTCGGCTCGCGCGGCCTCGCCCAGGATGTCCGCCAGGGGAGCCCAGCGTTGCCGGCCGGGCGGACGCGAGCGGTCGCCGCGAGCGGCTGCAGCCAGACCGGCCTGCACGATCGTGCGGGCGTGCTCGGGGTGCCCGGTCAGGTGGCCGATCATCGCTCGCACGTACGCCCCCGGAGCCGACCGTGCGGGCACGGCCTCGACCTGCTCGGTCACGTGTGCGACCAGCGAGGTCAGCACGTGCTGGTAGGCGGCGTCCAGGACGGCGTCCTTGGTCGAGAAGTGGTAGACGACGGTGCCCTTGGCGACTCCGGCGGCCCGGGCGATCTGCGACAACGACGCCTCGGCATACCCGCGCTCGGCCACCAGGGTGACGGTGGCGGCGATGATCTGGGCGCGCCGCTCCCGCTCGATGCGGGTCAGGCCGTCGCTCTGGGGCGCGCGTGTTGGCATGGCGAAATGCTACCGTCGAGCGTGAAAGTTGACCATTCGGTCAAAAATGCTGAGGGCGGGGGAGCCGTGGACCACACAGATCAAACGATCCGCCCGGCGGCCGCGCGCGCACGACGTCGACGCCGGGTGTGGAGCATCTGCGCCGTGGCGGTGGTCCTGGCAGTGGCGGCCGTGGCGTTTGCGCTGCGGACCCCGAGCCCGGTGGGGCACTGGAACTCGCGCGAGGGGTACGAGGCGTTCATGGCGGACTACGACCAGGCCTGGCTCGCGATGCCCGTGCCGGACGAGACGATGGACGTGCGCACCGGGTTCGGGTTCGTGCGCGTCTACCGATTCGAGGCCACGACCGAGTCCCCGGCACAACACCCGTTCGTGCTGCTCCCGGGCCGGTCCGCACCCAGTCCCATCTGGGCGGACTCCATGCCGTCCCTGCTTGAGGTGGGGGACGTCTATGTCCTGGACCTGCTGGGTGAGCCGGGGCTGAGCGTGCAGGAGGTCCCGATCGAGGATCCCGCGGACATCGCGGCGTGGCTCGATCAGGCCCTTGCCGAGCTGCCGGAGGAGGAGTTCTCTTTTCTGGGGTTGTCCATCGGCGGATGGACCGCCGCGACCATGGCCGTTCACCGCCCCGAGCGGGTGGCGAGCCTGCTGCTGATCGATCCCGTCTACACCTTCGGCGCCATCCCCGCCGAGACCGCCGTGCGGGCGATCCCGGCCTCCGTGCCGTGGCTGCCGAAGTCCTGGCGCGACTCCTTTTCCTCCTACACCGCCGGGGGCGCCCAGGTGGAGGACGTACCGGTGGCCCGCATGATCGAGACCGCCATGAGCACGTACTCGATCGCACTGCCCCAGCCGACGCGGATTCCCGAGGAGGATCTGGAGGGACTCGAGATGCCGGTCCTGGCGATCCTGGCCGGCCGGTCCGTCATGCATGACTCCCGGGAGGCCGCCGACGTAGCCGAACGGGTGCTGCAGGACGGCACCGTGGTGGTCTACCCCGACGCCTCGCACGCGGTGGGGTCCGAGGAGGCGGACCGGATCGCACTGGAGATCAGAGCGTTCCTCTCCGCCCGGGAATGAGGTGGGCAACCAGCATCACCCGGCGCTGCCTCTACTCCGCCACCGGCATCGGCGGGGCCGGCGCGTGGGTCACGGGGGTGTGGCCGGTGCGCAGGTACTGCACCACGGCGTCGTCGACCGTGGGGTTCCCCTTGGCCACCTGTCCGTGGTCGCCGCCCTCGACGGTCAGGACGTGCGCGCCCATGCGCTCGGCCAGTGCGAGCGCTCCGTGGTGGGGAGTCTGCGGATCATCGAGCGAGTTGATGAGCAGCGGCGCGGTGGACAGGCCCGCGTTGTGGACATTTACAGGCGTAGTGACTGGAGCAGCACCGGCGCACGCGGCCCCCGAGCTGAACGTCAGGCCGATGGCGTCGAAGATGTCGCCGGTGACGAACTGGGTCCACAGGAACCCCGGGTAGTCGAAGGGGCGCGGGGCCACCCGGTTCTCGTTGCACAGCACGATCGACTGCATGTTCGCAGCGATGATCGCCTCCTGCGGAGGCTCGGGCATCTGTGGATCCTGCGGCCCGAGTGGGGTGCCGTCGCGCAGTGACTCGGCGATCACCGGCCACGCCGAGCTCTGCGGGGACAGGCCGCGGGTCGCGCCGAGCATCGGAGAGTACGACTGCATCGCGCCGGGCGTGCGGAGTTGGTTGAACAGCCCCTCGATCTGCACGCGCAGCGGGCCGGTGAGCGTGACGCCGTCGACGTACTGCTGCCCGAGCGCCTGCCACTCCGGTGGTACATCGCCGATACGGGCCGGAGGCGGGGCGAGGGTCGGGGTGGTGCCGGACTCGGCCATCACCCGCTGCGACCAGCGCTGATACACCTTGAGCGGGGTGTCGCCGAGTCCGTACACGGCGTCGTTGGCGGCGATCCAGTCGAACATCGCCAGCACTCGCCGCTTGTAGGGCTCGCTCTGCTCGAGCAGGACGTCGTTCCACATCCAGTCCGGGTGCGCTGCCGAATCCATGACCAGCTTGTCCGTGTGCTGGGGGAAGAGCGTCGCGTAGGTGGAGCCGAGGAGGGTCCCGTAGGAGAGGCCGTGGATGGAGATGCGTTCCACGCCCAGCGCGCGGCGGACCTCCTCCCAGTCGCGTGCCGTGTTCTCGGTGGTGAGGTGGCGCCAGTATCCGCCGCTCGCCTGCTCGCACGCGGCCCGGTGGGCGCCGCCCAGGTTGGTGGCGAGCATGACCGAGTCGGCGGGATTCAGCAGCTCGCACTGCAGCGGGCCCGCATGTGCCAGCCCACGCGGCTGGACCCCGATCAGGTCCCACTCATCCCGCAGGGCTTGTGGCCAGGTGAACAGCTCGTTGTCGTCGTAATATGTGAGCGAATCCCCGCCCGGACCGCCCGCGTTGCCGAACAGCACGCCCCGCTTTGCGCCCGGGTTCTGCGCCGGGAGCCGGGACACCGTCACGTCGATGCGGTCTCCGTCGGGGACGGAGTAGTCCACGGGGACGCTCACGCTCGTGCACACCGCGGACGGGGTCGTGACGGTCTCGGGGCACGGTCCCCACACGGGCTCGGCGTGGGCGGTGGGTGCGGTGGCCTGGGCGACGACGACGAGGCCGGCAGCGGCGAGCGCGGCCGCCATGGCTGCGGTTGCCGGACGGCGGAAGCGGATGTGAGCGGAAGAGGGGGCGTGCGTGTGCATGGCGTTCACTCTGTCACGCGTTCGGGCGCAACGGTTGTAGCTTGGGCGAGAAGTGAACCCGGTTGGGGTAGTGCCCGGTTGCCCCGCTGGGAGCGACCGCGAACCTCAGGACGTGGCCGGGTCGTACACGCCGTGCCGCAGGGTCGTGATGATCGAGTCGACGATCTGGTGCCGGGGCATCTCGCCGGCTTGCGCGGTTTCCCAACCGGCGTAGAGCAGTCCCCAGAAGGTGCGGCGCACCCACGCGAGGGAGAAGTCGGGATTGAGGCCGGCGTCAGGGCGTCCCAGCACCTGCTCGATCGCCTGCTCCATCGTCTGCAATGCGCTGAGCAGCGACGGCTCCGTGGCTATCAGGGGCTCGTGGAACAGGTACATCAGGATCGAGCCCAGGTCGACGTGCTCCTCCACCACCCGTCGCAGGGCATCGTGCACCGGGCCGGAGTGCGGTTCGGCCCGCTGGATGGCCTGACGGCTGCGCTCCACGACGTCGTGTACGACGGCGTGGATCAGATCGGCGCGTTCCGGGAAGTAGCGGTGCACGGTCGTGCGCCCCACCTGGGCCGCCGTCGCCACGTCTGCCAGGGAGGCCTGGTGATCGGCGCCCAGCACGTCCACGGCGGCGTCGAGGATCGCATTCCGGGTGCGGGCGCGGGCCCCGGTCTGGGGCGGGTGCGGCGAAGTCATCGCCTCCACGATAGCCCCCTCGCCCAGAACGGGCCGATGGTTGACTGTTATGGAACATTGGTGTTCCATAACAGGATCGACAGCTCCGGTCCGGGGCTGTCTCGCACCATCCGCATCGCCATCGTCGGGTACTCGGTCCGTGACTCGACGCGTCAGTGAAAGGTCCTCATGACTTCCGTACAGACCCCGCCGCGCGCCACGGCCCGGACGTGGGCGGCTCTGGGCGTGCTCGCCCTGCCGATGCTGTTGCTGGCCATCGACGCCACCGTGCTGATTTTCGCGATGCCGGGGATCGCCGCGGACCTGTCGCCCTCGGCCACCGAGCAGTTGTGGATCATGGACATCTACTCGTTCATGATCGCCGGGCTGCTGGTGACCATGGGGGCGGTCGGCGACCGGATCGGCAAGAAGAGGTTGCTGCTCATCGGCGCGGTGCTGTTCACCGCCGCCTCCGTGGTGGGGGCCTTTGCCACCAGTTCCGAGCAGCTGATCATGGCCCGGGCGTTCCTGGGGATGGCCGGGGCGACCATCATGCCCTCGACGCTGTCGTTGATCCGCGCCATGTTCATCGATCGTGCGCAGCGGCGCTTCGCTATTGCCGTGTGGTCGATGGCGGGGACACTCGGCGCGGCGGCCGGACCGATCGTGGGCGGCTGGATGCTCGAGCACTTCTGGTGGGGGTCGGCGTTCCTGATCAACATCCCGGTGATGGTGGTGCTCCTGGTGCTCGGACCGGTGTTGCTCACCGAGAGCCGGGATCCCTCACCCGGGTCGCTGGACCTGGCCAGTGCGGCCATGTCGCTGGTGGCCATGCTCAGCTCCGTCTACGGGCTCAAGACCCTCGTAGCCGGACACGGGACTGTCACCGGAGTGCTGTGCGTGGCGGTGGGGCTGGCCGTGGGAGCGGTGTTCGTGCGCCGTCAGCTGCGGCTCGCGAACCCGTTGCTGGACGTGGACCTGTTCCGTGCGCGGGCGTTCCGAGGCGCGGTGGTCGCCGATCTGCTGTCGATCTTCGCCCTGATCGGCGCGCTCTGGGCCCTGACCCAGTACCTGCAGCTGGTCGTGGGGCTCTCCCCGTTGCAGGCGGGCCTGTGGCTCCTGCCGGCGATGGTGGTCTCCGCGGCGGCGGCGTTCCTGGCCGCAGCCCTGGTCAAACGCATCAGCGCGGCGATCCTGGTGACGGTGGGATTGCTGGTGGCGGCGGTCGGCTTCGGGCTCATGTTGGGCCTGACCCCCGACTCCGGCCCGGTCCCGGTGATCGTGGCTCTGAGCCTGGTCTCCCTCGGCGGTGGGGTGGGCATGACGCTGACCAACGACATCATCATGAGTTCGGCGCCGCCCGCCCGAGCCGGCCGGGCGGCCGCGATCTCGGAGACTGCCTACGAGCTCGGCACCGCCCTGGGTACCGCCATCCTGGGTTCGGTGCTGGCCGCGGTGTACCGCAGTCAGTTGATGGGTGACTCCGGGGCCGCCGTCGTTATCCCGCCGGCGCAGCTGGAGCGGGCGAGCGCGACGATCGCCGAGGCCATCACCGTCGCCGGCGAGTACCCGGGGTCCGCTGCGGAAGTACTGATCACCGCGGCGCAGGCGGCGTTCACCGACGCGCTGACCACTGTGGGCGTGCTCGGGTCGATCATCATGGTGGTCGCCGCAATCTGGACCGCCGTCACCCTGCGAGGCACCTCTGCCACCGCGGATCTCACCCGGCAGTCCGGTCGCGGATCATCTGATCAGGGACAGGCGGATCACGGACTGTCGGATCACGGACTGTCGGATCCGGGTCGAGCGGATGACGGGCAGGCGGTCAGCGCCGGCCGGTGACGGTTTAACGGGTCATCCCAGGCCGAACAGTCTTCCCACGAGGCCCACCGCCATGATCAGGACCACCAGCACGATGATCCCCAGCAGCACGTAGATCCCGATGCGTGAGCTGGACTTGGTGGGGCTCTGTCCGGTCCGTGCGCTGTCGGAGGCCAGCGAGGTGGAATCCGAGTCCGGTGTCTGCGGTCCGGTGGGCGAGCCGCCGGCATCGAGGTCGGGGGAGTCGCTGGGATCCGGGTCGGACGGGAGGTTGTTGGCCATGCCCCACCTCTACACGAGCTTCCCCCGGCGTGCCCGCGGGTGTGACGGCGACGGGTCGGGCCGGGAGCCGGCGGGGTCTTGAGGAAGCGCCTTTCCGGTCGCTAGCGTGGCGGCATGCCTGGGATCACCACGCGGCGAGTGGTCGTCGCCCTCGATTGTCCTGATGCTCGAGAGCTCGCCGACTTCTACGCGTCGATGCTCGGATGGCGGGTCCGTTCAGACCCCGAGTACCCGGGATGGGTGGACGTCCTACCGCCGGAAGGGGAGTCGGACGTCGTCGCACTCGGGTTCCAGACCGTCCCCGACTTCCGCGCGCCCACCTGGCCCGAGGGCCCGGTCCCGCCGCAACTGCACCTGGACTTCTACGTGGAGTCGATCGACGACGCCGAGCCGGCCGTCCTCGCCGCGGGCGCCCGACGGCACGAGTTCCAGCCCAGCCCCGACGGGCGCTTTGTGGTGTACCTCGACCCGGTCGGACATCCGTTCTGCCTGTGTATGGAGTGACAGCGCCGTAGGGCGCCGCGGACCGCGCGAAACGGCCCGCCTAGCTCAGTGTTCGACTGGCCGTCTGCTGACTCGATCCCTCGACCTCGCCGCGACTGCCGCGCCATTCGCCGAGTGGTCGCAAACGCGAGTTCCCAGAAGAAGTGACCTGCGACAACGTGAACGGGATCGACCTGTCGGCGGACCCGGCGCCCGCCCGCAGCCTCGGCTGCCTCACCCCTACGGCCCCGGGCGCGCGCGCCCACTCAGTCGCATCACGTGGGCCCGCGGGACCGGGAACCTCCCGGGCAGCCGCACGCGGACTCCATCGCCGTGGCCGCTGACCTTCGTCTCGTGCCCTGTGGACGCCAGCAGCGCCCGCACCCCGGTCTGCGACCACCCCAGGGAAAACCGGTTACGTGCTCCTGAGCGTGCACAGGGTGACCGCGATGACCTCGGCGCCGGTGCGGGTGAAGCGCACGGGTGCGCAGTCGTCCGCGGTTCCCGAGGTCTGTTCCCACCGGGCGGCTGCCGTGGATCAGGGCGTCGAACTACGTGCCGTCGTCGTCGCCTGTTCCGCGGCACTGTCCTGAGTGCACACTCCCGAAAACTGATGGAACAGTAAGTGTCTTGTCTCAGTTTTTCTTCAGGACAAGCGTCCAAGTCGAAATTCGTTGCGCTAGAAAGCGACTGGCGAACACCGAGGCGGGAGCTTTGATGGCGAAGCGCATTCGCGAGGGCCTAAGTGAGTAAATGATTAATAATGACATGTCAGCTTGACGGGGAATGGTATGAAGTCCAACACTTAGTTACGGAAACATTAATGGTGGTGCTGATGCGCCACTCGATTCCGGTTCGACCCCTCACAGGTATCCCGGGACCCCATCCCGGATAACCGCAGGCCAGAAAGCTGGCCACCCTCACGGCCCGCGTCGCGGACGTGATCCCCTCGACCCGCGATCCGCGGTGTCCATTCCTTAAGGAAACCCATGAACAAGACCACCAAGGGCGCACTCGCCGCCGGCGCCGCCGCTCTGCTCCTCGCAGGCGGTGCCGGGACGTACGCCGCATGGACTGATACCGCGCCCGACACCGATGGCGCAAGTGTGACGACCGGACACCTGGCGGTCGACCAGGTCGCCGACAGCGCCTCCTGGACCTGGCAGAGCCCGGGGGTTGCCGGGGAGATCTTCGACCCCGCCACCGACACCCTCGCGCCGGGCGATTCGGTCCGGTTCACCGGCTCATACGATCTCGCTATCGAAGGAACCAACCTGTCGGCTGAGCTCATCGCGACCAGTGGCACCGGCGCCCTTCCCGCAGGCATGACCTGGACGGCCGACGAGGGAAACAACCTCGCCAACCTGACCGAGGCGAATGACGGGGACACCGTCACAGTCGGCGGCACCCTGGCATTCGACGCCAGCGCAGAGGGGTCGATGGATGAGACCGTCGCCGTTGACGATCTGACCGTCACCATCACGCAGACCCCCATGGCATAGGTCAGAAGTGAATGCCCATGTGACATGGGTGCTCGTCGGGGCGTCGGTGGTTCTGCTGGGGTTCGCCTCACAGCAGGCCACCGACGCCGCCTGGCGGGATTCGGTGGGTGGACAGAGCAACACCATCGACACCGGTCACCTGAGAATCACCGGAGCCGGGCAGACCGACCTGGATCTCTCCGGCCTGGCCAGAGAGAACATGATCACCGGCGAGCAGGTCCAGATTCCGCTGACCGTGGTCAACGACGGCACCGTGGCGGTGGACTACCGGCTCACCGGCGTCGACGCTCTGGCGCACACCACCCCGCCGGCGCTGGACCTGCGGGTGGCCAGGGTCGCCGAAGTTTCCGCCTGCCCCACATCCGGAGTCCTGGGCACCCAGGGGACTCAGGTCTACTCGGGCGCCATCACCGGAGCCAGCACCCCCACAACGACCCTCGCCACTGACGCGAGCGACATCCTCTGCCTCACCACCACGGCCCTTCCGGTGACACCCGGGCAGAGCGGACGCTACGTCTTCACCTTTCAGGCCACTCAACGATGACGGACCGGACCATGCACACCACACACGCCGAGCATCCCCTCGGCGGAGGCCACCGCGAGTCGGGCGAGCCCGAACCCCCGGCCGACGAGCGCACCACGATCGGCTGGTGGTTGCGGACGGTCGGGGGATGGCTGCTTCTCCTGGTTGCGGCCGCAGTCCTGCTCCTGCTGATCGTGATACCCAGGGCCAGCGGAGCGCAGGCCTACACGGTGCTGACCGGATCCATGGAACCAACGATCTCCCCGGGCGCGCTCGTAGTGGTCAGGCACACCCCACTGGATGAGCTCCGTGCAGGAGACGTGATCACGTTCCAACCGCACTCCGGAGACCCGACCGTGGTGACCCACCGCATCACCGGGATCTACTACGACATGTCGGGTCGGCCTCTCGTTCACACGCAGGGAGACGCCAATAACACCCCCGACGACTGGGCATTGGTACCCGAGCAGGTGCGCGGCGTCCTCTGGTACACCGTCCCGCAACTCGGCCGAGTCAACCTGCTGCTCACCGGGGATACACGAGCTCTCGGCATCACCGTCGTGGCCGGCGGATTGATCATCTACTCGGTGGCCATGTTCGGCAGCGGGCTGCGGGATCGGTCGAGTCGGAAGAAGGCCGCGCGTGTGGGCCGCGGCGACTGTGCCCGATACCCTTCCGGCCGGGAGGGCGACCCCGATGCTGCCCCGTAGATCACCCCTCTGGCACGGACATCGCTGGTGCGAATCCGCGTGGACCCGGACCAGAGCAGCGCTGTCCCTCGGTATGGTCGTCGGACTCGGGGCGGTGGGGACCACTGCCCAGTGGTCGCAGACCGTCACCGCCGAGACCGGACTCTTCACCAGCGGGTCAATCGACCTGACGATCAATGAAGAATCGCCCACGTTCGCGTTCACCCCGATGACCAACCTTCAGCCGACGGGCCCTGCCAGCGGTTCCGGGATGCTCACCCTGCGTAATGCCGGTTCCACGCACCTCGAGTACCTCATGGACATGAGGGTCAAGGCGATCACCACCGCGGTGACCACGACAGGTCTGGAACGAGGCGACGCAGCAGCGCTCGGAGACAACCTCACCCTGGATGTGGTCGCCGGAGGAACGAGCACGGGGACCGACTGCATCGGCGGAACCGCGATCGCCACCGTGCAGCGACTGACCGCTGACGGGGCTACCCGCGAACTGCTCAGCACTTACCGCAACGTCGACAGCGGCAGCTCCGACGACCTGTGCGTGAAGGTCTCGCTGGACCCGGCGGCGCCCCGGGCGACGCGCCTGGCCCAGATCGACGTGGCCTTCATAGTCAACGCGGAGGCCCGGTGATCGCGCGATGAGTTCACTAGTGAAGGGCCGAATGGGCGACGCGCCCACACGGCGGGAGCGTGAGCAGGCGCTCAACAGTCGAGGCCGCGAGCTGGCGCTCAACCTGGGCGCCGCACTGGGACTGCTGTGTGTCATTGCCGCATCGTTGTCCATGTTCTTCGGCATCACGACCCTGGTGTTCCGTTCGGGGTCCATGGCGCCGACCATCACGACCGGTGCGCTCGGACTGGCCAGGCCGGTGGCCGCCGACAAGCTCGAAGTGGGGGACATCGTCAGCGTGATCGACCCCTCGGACGTCCGGATCACCCATCGCGTGAGCGGCGTAGAGCCTGTCGGAGACGGCAGCGTGAGCATCACGACACGTGGCGATGCGAACAACACGGGGGACCCGGCACCATACGTCGTGCGCGAAGTCGACCGGGTCTTCTTCCACGTCAACTCGCTCGGCTACGCGGTGGCGTGGTTGTCCAGTCCGGTCGCCACCTTCCTTGGCGGGATGGCGGCCGGCGGGTTGGTGGTGTTCGCCTTCTGGCGGAGAAGGGATCCGGAACTGGATCAAGAAGACGCCTCGGTTCCCGAGGCGCGCGCACCGGTCAGGGGAGGTATTGGACATGGCTGAGCTGAATCGCAGAGTGCTCGGCCTACGCGGCGCCCTCGCTCTGGCCGGGGTGGCTACTGTCGCGGCCAGCATGACGCAGGTGGTCGGAACGATGGCGGCGCCTGCCGCGGTGCGGACGGCCACGCTCCCGGCTTCCACATCGAATTACTTCCCCACACCGCTTCCGGAATCGATCGGCTGCACGGACGACGCGAGTGGCCTCACCGGGGCGCTTGTGTCTTGGTCGAGCGCCGGGCCTGGGATGAGCTACCGGGTGCAGGTCTGGACCGGCACCACCCTCGCCCAGACCGCCTACACGGACCAGACATCCTTCCGGCCCGGCGGACTCCTCGACCAGACCTACCGAGTAGCGGTCTCCACCGTGAACACCAGCAGCGGAGGAAGAAACGACGACAGGGTCGTCTCGACTGGTTCGCGAACCCACGACATCACCCTCGTCACGAGCCCCGTGTCGCTCTGTGTGGCGGATTCGCAGGCCGTCACCCCGAACGTGTTCGAATGGGAGAACCAAGCACCCTGGACGCCTGCCGCGCCTGCCGCACCAGCGTCGGCGCCAGCGGAAGCAGCGTCGCCTGATCCCGAATCCGGGGCTTCGCCGCCGTCGGGTACCGAGACGTCGACCAGAGAGCCATCGTCGACCAGAGAGCCATTGTCGACCTCAGCGCCATCGTCGACCAACGGGGCGGCCACGGCGTCTCCAACGACCACCGACCCGTTGACCGACACGCCATCGACCGCAACAGCGTCCCCGGACCTTCCGCTGCCGGACGACAGCGCGACGGAGACCAGGCAAGAGGCCACACTCGGCAACGACCCCATCGCGGTGGGCATGTTCCGGGTGCGACTCGACCTGGTCGACGGGTCGCCGCACGTCATCGTGACCTCCGACGGGACGCAGTTGTGCACTGTCGCCATGCCCGGAGCCACGGCGATCGCGGAGTCGAAGGGCATGGTGGAAGTCACGGGTGGCGATCAGGCCAGAATCGTCGACCCCTCGACATGCGAAATCTCCTGACCTGGTCTCATGCCCACGTCCCCACGTCCCCACGTCCCCGCTCGCCCGGTCGGAGGGGGCAGCCGCACGGCGGTCGGACGTTTGGCGGACACCGGTGGATCGTCATGGGACCGCTGTGTAGCGGATGCCGGTCCGGCCGGGGTGCGTGATCAGTTGGGACTCGCCGCCGAGGCCTGCTACCACTCGGTGCTGGGGAGTATCCCGTGCGCCACTCGCGGTCGGCGAGCCAATTCTGCGAGTGGTCTGAACTGCGTGAATTCGTCTGACGCGACCAATGGAGAACGTGAACGGAATCGCCCACTCGACGGTGTCAGGTGGATGGCAGAAGGTCAGCCGCCTGCTGGTTTGCGAGAGGCCGCCCGCTCGTTAGCTAGAAGCCGCGTCGACGGGAACTCAGCCGGCCCTTTTCCACAGGCCCCGGCTACTCCACAGCTGGTCCGCCAACCGGCCGTTCGCCGGGCCGGGAACGCGCGCGATGCGCAACGGTTTCCCCATGGCATCAACACCGAACGGCCCGCGACGTCGTGGCGATCTGCAGGCGACCTACGGGACGCACCGGGCAACGAACGGCTATCGCAGAGCCCACCACGGCGTATGGGAACCGGAAACTGCCGTCATCACACCGATCACGCGGCTGGCTGCGGCGACACTGGTCTGCCCAGGTGCGGTGGCCACCGGGTGGCTGGCTGCCGCGATCCACGGCCATCCGTGGGTGCCGCCCGAGTATCCGATCGAACTGGCGGTCGGCGGTAGGCGGGTGCGCCGGGAGGGGATAGTCGCGCGCCGCTACGTCGTTCCGGACGATGAGGTCGAGTCGATCCTCGGCAGCGACGGCGCTCCCCTCCGTCTCGCAAGCCCGGAATGGGCACTGTTCGACCTGGCCAGGCACACTGAGAAATCCGAGGCGGTGATCGCCCTGGATGGCGCATCCCGGATGGGGCCGGGCTACGACGTCAGACACTCGCTACCGAAGCTGCTCGCCCGGTACCCGGGGTTGCGGGGCCGCAGGATCGCCCTCGAGCGCTGCGCGTTGGTCGAGCCGATGACCGAATCGCCAATGGAGACGCGCCTACGGCTGTTTCTGATCGATCTCGGGTTGACCGGTTTCCGAGTTCAGTACCGGGTTCCTGGGTTGCCGTACCGTCTGGACTTCGCCTTCCCGGAGCACATGGTCGCGGTCGAGTACGACGGAGCCGGCCACCGGGACGCTGCCCAACACGGCAACGACGTACGCCGGTGGAACCGCTTTCGCGCGGCGGGCTGGACGGTCATCACCGTGACGGCGACTCTCTTCTACCGTCGGCCCCATGAGCTCGCGGCCCAGTTGCGCGCCGTTCTGAGCTGATTCGGATTCGACGCCGCGCCAGTCGGGCCTTCGCCCTCGTCGCGTCACCCACACCCTCGTCGAGTGGTCGCAAGCGCGGGTTTCCGGAAAAAGTGACCTGGGAAAACGTGAACGGAATTGACCAGGCGGCGGATTCCGCCTGCGCCCGCCCGGCCGCCACCGCCCGCCGAGCAGCCACCCCGTCGCGTGGCGTCGCCCCCCGTCACACCGACACGAGGCGCTCCTGCCGGGCGTCGAGGTAGTCCAACGCGCTGTCGTCGTAGGTGAGGACCAGCGCCACGGCGTTGGCGACGAGCAGCACCCAGGCTGACCACAACGTCGGGTCGTACAGCACTGCCAGCAGCGAGAAGCTCGCGGCGGTCGTCAGCAGTGCCCGGCTCCACCGCGCCCCCTCGCGGAGCCTCACGGCGGCCACCACCTGCACCACCATCGCGGCGAACAGGCCGACGGCGAGCGCCCAGCCGAACCAGCCGACCGCCTCGACCACGCCACGCTCGCCCTCTTCGGCACCCATCCCCACTGCCATCGCCAGAACGTTGGTCGCGGTGAGGACGCTGACGATGGTGACGGTGGTGAACAGGCCACAGAACAGCCAGATCCAGGATGCGATCGACACGGAGAGCGGTCGGCTCATAGATGGGCCTCTCGGGCAGGCGGCCGCACCCTCGTGGAGCGACTCTGTTCAGGTTGCGCATATCGTCTGACGGAGTAGACAGGTGTCGGTAGAGTGCGGCACACCTGATTCTTGGTGCGCTGTGGTGGCGTGCGGTTCCCTCGGTGGCTCCGCGCGCCCGCGTGCCTGTATGACCGCGTGCCCAAATCCCCTCACACCGACGTGGCGCTCCTCGGCGTCCCGACGCGGTCGGACTGGAGGAGGTTCTGGTGCCCGCGTGGAAGAAGTCCCGTGCCGTACTGCGTGCCGACACTGTGGCCCGCGCGGTGTCGCTGTGCGTCGACACCCGGCGCGGTGTGCTGGTGGTGGGGCCGCCGGGCGCTGGTGCCAGCCGGTGCGCCGGCGATATCGCGGCCGGATTGCGCGCCGCCGGAGTCCCCGTGTCGGTGTGGGACGACCTGGACAGACTCGGTGGACCCCGGGCGCTGCCGGACGGCGCGCTGGTGGTGGCCTCGGCCAGGGTGGGCGCGGCGCTACCGCCTGAGTACGACGACGAGGTGAGCGCCCGCACCACGCGGCTTCCGCTGCGGAACCTCACGCGCGGCGAGTCTGAGGCCGCGGTCTCGGAGGCCGTCGGCATGCCGCTGTCGGTGCGGCTGGTCGAGGCACTCTGGGCCAGCTCCCACGGCAACCTCACCGCCCTTCGCGCCACCTACGATGACCTGGCGACGCGCGGCCTGACCCGTCGTACGCGCGACCGGCTGGAACTGACCGTGGATCCGGCCACCGCGATCGCGGGCGTGGCCGTGGACCCGCAGCTGTGGATCGGCCCCGGTGGCATTGACACCACCACCGACATCAACACCGGCACGACCAGCACCAATACCGATGCCACCACCGCCGCCGACGCCCTGACCACCGCCGCGCTCGCCCGCCGCATCGGTAGCCAGGACCTCGCGCACCTCCACGGCTGCGACGTGGTCAGTGACCTGGTGGCCCGGGCGCTGCTGGTGGAGGGCCGACACGACGGCGCGGAGGTTCTGGTCGTGCACCCGCCCCTCCTGGCTTCCGCGCTCCGGGCCGGTGCGGACCATCGGCGACGCCGGGAGGCCTACGACGCCGTGCTCTCTCTTCCGGGGGCTCCTCAGCCGGACCCGCATATCGTGCTGTGGGCGCTGGCCAACGCTCGCCCCGCTGACGCCAGGCCCGTGGACGCCCCGGCGGCCCTGGCAGCAGCCCGCGCCGCGCTCGACGGGCACGACTACCGCACCGGGGTCGAACTGTATGAGGCGGCCCAGCGTGCGGGCCTGGATATGACGCCGCTGCAGCAGGCCGAACTCGCCCTGGTCGCGGGCTCGTGCCTGCGGTTGCTGGACAGGGTGCAGGAGGCGGCCGCCATGCTCGAGCGGTCCTTGGAGTGTCTGCAGGCATCGGCCGGGCCACGTGTCGACGACGACGAGCCGGGTGGGCCCGACTTCACCAGAGTGCTGATCGACAACGTGACAGCCCGGGCAGACCTCGCGCACTACCGCGACCGGGGTCCACAGAACTCGCTGCCGCTGATCGAGGCGGCGCACGGACTCCTGGCGCCGGGCCACCCCGCGCACACGGTGCTGGACGGGCTGACCGTGGTGCACCTGAACTACTCGGGGCGATCCCGCGACGCGGTCCGGGCGTACACCGAACTCGGCTCGCCGTCACTTCCCTCATCCCTGCCGGCCGAGTGGGAGAGGCGACTCGAGGCGATCCACGCCCTGGCACTGGACTCCCTCGGGCAGTCCGACGCCGCGCTGGCCGTCCTGCGCCGCCTCGCCCGCCGGGCCCGCACGATGGAGCGCCAGGCGTGGGCGTCGGAGGAGTACCTCGGGGCGTTGCTGTACGTGGTCCTCCACGGTTTCGGGGTCAACGCCCTGTTCGCGGAGCTCGCGCCTTTCGTCGCGGTGGAGCAGGACGAGTCCGTCCGCGTGGATCACGGCGTGCGCCGGGCAGCCGATGCGGAGATCGCGCTGGCGGCCGGCGATCTACCGGCCGCCGTGAGCGCCGCATCCGACGCGGTCGACACCATCGAGGTGGACGGCCCCGAGGATTTCCTGCCCCGCGCAGTCTCTCTGTATGCGTTCGCCTCGGTCCTGTCCGGGCAGACGGCCACCGCGAGGGTTCAGCTGCGGCGCCTTCGAGCCATCCCCGGGTACACCAACTCGCCTGTCGGTCCGGAGATCCGCGGAGCGGAAGCGGGAGTCTTGTTCTGCCTGGGCGAGCACGACGGGGCGCGCGGCATCGTCCGATCGCTCATCGACGACGGACTCCACGGCGCCGCCGTCCGCGCCGCACTGGCCGGCGTGCTGGCGGCCGATCCAGAGACCTGCCGGATCGTGGCCGAGCTGGAGGTCAGCGGGGACGTTCCCGTGCTGGTGCGCGACCTGGCCGCCGCCAACCTGGCCGAGAATCCCCGACGATTGCTCGACGCGGCTCGGCGAGCCCGGGGCTTCGGTCTGCTCCTGGTGGCCGCGGCGGCCGCCGACCGCGCCCGCAGCCTGGCAACCCCGGGATCGCAGCACCACACCCACGCCGAGCGGATGCTCGCCACCACTGAGATCAGCGGGTCACTGGCCGGCCTCACGGGACCCGGAGGTCCCGCCGGCCCGGTCCCGCCCGGAGTCTCGCTGACCCGCCGCGAATCCGAGGTCGCGGAGTTGGTGGGGCAGGGGCTGACGAACGCCGAGATCGCGGCCGAGCTCCACCTGTCCAAGCGGACCGTGGAGGGCCACCTCAACCGGATCTACACCAAGACCGGCACTCGACTGCGAGGGTGAACGGCAGGCACAGGGTGAAAGGGAGACCGAATCGAGGTGTGAGCGTGCAGCAGTCACCGAGCGACCCAACACCGAGCGACCCAACACCGAGCGACCCAACACCGAGCGACCCAACACCGAGCGACCCAACACACAGCGATCCGGTACAGGGTGATCCGGCTACCTTCTGTGAGGCGCCGGCGGCCTACATCGTGGAGACCTACTTCGTTCTCCGGATGGTCATCGCGTTCGGCGCGATAGTCCTGCCGACTGCCCTTCTCGCGTGGGTCGCGGTTGACCCCGATCTGCCCATGATGGGCTCGCTCAGTGCCTTCTATTACTCGCCGGCCCGCAGCCTCTTCGTGGGCGTACTCGTGGCGATCGGCGTCGCGCTGGTGGCCTACCGCGGTTACACCCGTGGAGAGAACGCGCTGCTCAACGTCGCCGGTATTCTCTCTGTCGTCGTGGCTCTGGTCCCGACGGGTGATTCCGCGCTACCCGGTCCGGACCCGGCGAGTGTCATCCATGTGGTGGCTGCCGCGGGCTTTTTTCTCCTGGCTGCGCTGTCGATCTTCTTCTACGGGCAGGAAACCCTCGTGTCCATCACGGATCCTGACCAGCGGCGGAGATATCGCATGGCCTACAGGGTCCTGGCGGTGCTGGTCGTGGCGTTCCCGGCCGCGGCTGTTCTCGTGGCATGGCTGGCGGGTCCGTCTGTGGCACTGTTCGCGGGGGAGTCGGCGGCGCTCTACGCGTTCGCCGCGTTCTGGTTGGTCAAGACGTACGAGCTCGCCCGGTCCCATTCCGAGAGGCGACTCGTGTAGCGCGGGCGGATGCTCGGGTCATCGGCAGCGCCGACCTCGGTAGACCAGAAGGACCAGGAGCGGGCCGAGGAGCATCGGACCGAGACCGAAGGCCAGGTCGGTGAACCAGAGGTCCGGGTCGTCGAGCGTCAGCGCGGTCCAGTGGTCCCCGAGCAGAGGTTGGGTGGCCGTCTGAAAGGCCATGTGGAACCCGATCGCCGCGTAGACGCTGCCGGTGATCGCGCGGATGACGCCGATGCTCATGGACATCAGGAAGAAGAGCAGCAGCCGGTCCGGGGTGCGGGCGGCGCCGATGAGGAAGCCCCAGGCGCAGAAGACCAGCGACTGTGTGACGACTGTCGCCCAGGTCGGCCAACGCTCGGCAAGAAAGCCGAAGAGGTATCCGCGGAAGATCAGCTCCTCCGGGATCGCCTCGTAGAGGAGCACCAGCACCAGTACCGCGAGGAGCTGACCGGCGGCGGTCGTCACCCCCTGGGGGAGCTCGATCCGCGCGACGCCCAGGGCAAGGATCACCGCCCCGACTACCGCCATCGGCACCGCGTAGGCGGCAGCCCCCGCCAACAGGTGCCGGAGGCTACGGCGGTCCGGGATGAGTCCGTAGCATCGTGCGGCCGGATGGAACCGCATAAGGACGCCGAGGGTGAGGAGCACCAGCACGGCGATGCTGACCGCCCGGACGGCGTGGGCCAGCAGGTGTGCGTAACCGGGTCCGAACAGTGCGTAGGAGAGCTGGAGAACGCCCCACCAGATCCCGGCCGCGACGAGGAGCAGGGCCGTCGGGTAGAGCCACTCGCGACCCCGGGACGTCCGGTTGCGGCGTCGGAACGTCTGGCTGCGATCGGTCACGACGTCTCGTTCACGTCGCGGTGTGACTCCGGACCGAGACGCTGGAGATGCGCGCGCACCACGGTCAGCGCACCTTCCGGGTCGACCAGGTGCGGGCCGTGCAGCAGGTGCAGGGCCAGGCCGTCGAGGAGGGCGTGGAGCACCTGGGTCTCCCGCTCCAGTCGGGCCGGTGGTGGAAGATCGGGGCTGGTGGCGTGCTCGATTATCTGCCGGCATCCCAGCCGCACCGCGAGGTCTGCCTCGTCGCGGACTCGTCGCAACCGCTCCTGCGTGAAGGCCAGCGCGGACAGGGACATCTGGACCTGCAGCTCGGCGGCACGAGCTTGGTCGAGGGGGAGGAGTTCGGCGGCGATCCGTAGCGATCGATCCAACCCGGTGACGGTCTCCGGGATCCCGAGCACTCGCGCGCGGACGTTCTCCTGGACAAGGTCCAGCGCGACTTCGAGCAACTCGGCCTGAGTGGGAAAGACGTGGCGCAGGGACCCCGCGGACAATCCGGCCTCCGCCGCCACCGTCCGGACCGACACCGCCGGAACGCCGTCGCGCAGCACGACCCGCCACACCGCCTCGGCGAGCTCCCGCTCTCGTTCCGCACGATCAATCAACTTGGGCACACGGCCATGCTAATACAGTCGTGCTAACAAAATCTCGATGTGGTCGAGTATCTCCGGCCGACTCGGCGGTCGCGCGTAGGGTCGCCGGCATGACGACCCTCGTGTTCCTGCCCGGCCTCCACGGCGACGCGCAGACGTGGGCCCCGGTCCTGCGTGCGCTGCCGGACGATTGGACCACCACCGCAATGGATCTGCCGGCCGAGCCCGACCTCGACGCGCTCGTCGACGAGGTGGCCCGGCAGATCGCGACCGGCAGCGTCGTGGTCGGACACTCCCTCGGCGGCGTGGTGGCCATGCACCTCGCCGAGCGACACCCGTCCCTCCTGGCCGGACTCGTCCTGGTCACCGCGCCCGTGGGCGCCGAGGACCCGGAGGCAGCCGCGGCGCGCGCCGCCCGCGCGGCGGACCTGAGCGCAGAGTCGTACGAAGAGATCGCGCTCGACGGCATGGAGGCGGTGTACTACGGCGACCGCGGCCGGGACCGTCAAGTGCGGGCCGAACGGCTGCGCGCAGCGCAGGTGTACGGGCCGGAGCGGTTCGCCGCACACTCAGTGGCCATCGGTACGCGCCCGGATCGCAGCGTCTTCCCCGCGCAGGCGCCCTGTCCGGTGCTGATCGTGGGGGCCTCGCACGACCAGGTGGTGCCCACCGAGGAGCAGCGGCGGTGGGCTGAGTCCAACAGTGCCGAGGCGAATGGTGACCAGGTGGCCAGCGTGGCTTACGTGGAGATCCCGGAGACGGGTCACATGCTGCCCGTGGAGGCGCCCGAGGAATTGGCCGTCGCGATCAGCAACTGGTGGCGTCGCATCGAGGCCTGATCCGGGTAGATCGCGGGTCGTCGAGGTTGTCGAGGTTGTCGTCCTCGTCACCCACGCACCCACGGCTCACCAGGCCACCGACCACGGCCGTGTGCCGAGATTTTTCCTCGCCGGAACCGCCCGGACGGTCTAGAGTTCTTCCCCAGAAGGCGGGGTGGTCGTCTATGGCTTCTCGGAATCGAGCGTTGTCCCAGAGTTCCGTCGCGCCGGGGGACAGAGCGAATCGGGCGTTGCGGGAACTCGACGACCAGATCTTCTCGGACGTCGTCCTGCGTGAAGTGCATCGCCGCGGAGCGTTCGGCAGAGTCGCCCGGCAGATCGATCGGGCCATGAAGACGGTCCGGGCTCCGGTCGGTGACCCGGCCGGGGGACCCGGAGGTGCCGCGGCTGCCGCCGCCACTGCAGGCACTGTCTCTCGTCGTGCCGGCGCGCTGCGTGTCGCCGTCGCCCGGGGCGCCGTGATGCAGGTGCCGCACGCGTGCTCGATCGAAGCGGTAGAGATCCTCGCACGGCGTGGCGTGCTGGACGGTCCCACTGCCGCCGAAGCCCTGCGCGCGTTCGCACGCGACGGTCGCCTCATCGTCCTCCGCGGTGACCGGCGGTGGGTGTACCCACGGTTCCAACTGGACCACGTCGATCCGCGCGACCCGAACAACATCATCTGCGCGGTCAACCGGATGCTCGACGCCGGTCGCTATCCGGACGTGGCGACCAACTGGTGGACCACGCCGTCCGCCTCCCTGCCCGGTCGGTGCCCGCCGGTGGAATTGCTGGGCGTAGACCACGACACACTGCGGAGGTACGCGGCCGCCTACACCGCCGGCGCTGATCTCTAGGGTCAGCGTCTCTAGGGCCAGCGGGGCAGGTCAGCGTGGGAGTTGCCCGTCGTCGATCTTGATGACGGTCCCGGTGACCGCCTCCGACGCGTCGGACACGAGGTAGAGCAGGGTCGAATCGAGCTGGTCGGCCACGCCGAGACGCTTGCGCGGGAACCCGGGTGCGATGTCGCCGACCCGCGAGAGCATGCCGTCCGTCATCTCCGACTCGAAGACCCCCGGCGCGATGGCGTTGACGTTGATGAACTTGCGCGACCACTCCACGGCGAGCGCCTCGGTCATCCGGCTGACCGCCGCCTTGGTGGTCGAGTAGAGCGCGGCCCCGTCGCCGGCGTAGTGGTACGCCGCCATCGAGGAGATGTTGACGATCCGGCCCGGGAGTTCGGCCGCGAGCAACCGCCGGGCGACCCCGGTCGCCATGAGCCACGGACCACGGACATTGGTGTCCAGAACGGCATCCACGAGTTCCAGCGACATCTTGTGCGCGCGCTGCGCGTCGGGGATGCCGGCGTTGTTGATCAGTATCTGTGGAGCGCCGAGTTGCTCGGTCACCTCCGTGAGGCAGGACTCGACGGAGTCCGGATCGGCGACGTCGAGCCGAATTCCGTGTGCTCTACCTCCGCGCCTGCCGATCGCCTCCACGACCTCCGTGATCCTCTCGGTACGTCGCCCGGTCACGACGACCGTTGCCCCCGCGTCCGCGAGCACGTGGGCGAACCGGGTACCGAGGCCGGCGGTCGATCCGGTGACGATCGCGACGCGACCGGTGAGGTCGACAGCAGTCATGGGGTGTCCTATCCGTGGTGTGAGGGTGCAGGCTCGGTTCAGGCGAAGAGGTCGGGCAGGCCGTCGGAGACGCGGTCCGGGAAGGCCGGTTCCTCCTTGGCCAGGAACGCGGAGACACCTTCGCGGACATCGGGGGACGTGCCGCGGGTGTAGATACCGATGGACTCGGCGCGGTGGGCCACCTCGGGGTCGGGCGCGCCGAGCATCCGCCACATGAGCTGACGGGTCAGTGCCGCCGACACCGGTGCCGTGCCGCGCGTCATCTCGCGGGCGATCTCGATGGCGCGGGGCAGGACCTCGTCGGCCGGGACCAGCTCGCGGACCAGCCCGCGCTCGAGTGCCTCCGTGGCGGAGATCGTCTTGCCGCCGACGGTCCACTCGACGGCAGCGGAGATTCCCACCACCCGGGGGAGGAACCATGTCGAACACGCCTCCGGCACCAAGCCGCGGCGCGTGAAGACGAACCCGAACCTGGCGTTGTCCGCGGCGATGCGCACGTCCGTCGGCAGGGTCATGGTCACCCCGACCCCGGCGGCCGACCCGTTGATCGCCGAGACGACCGGTGTGGTCATCCGGAAGATGCGCAGCGAGACGAGGCCGCCGGTGTCCGGTGGGGCTGTGCCGGTGTCCTGTTCCGGATCCATCGCGAAGGTGTCGCCCCCGCCCGAGATGTCGGCTCCTGCGCAGAACGCCCGACCGGTGCCGGTCAGGACGACCGCCCGGATGTCGTCATCGGCGTCGCAGGTGTCGAGGGCGGCAATGATGTCGGTGAGGTTCCGCGTGGTCACCGCGTTGAGCCGGTCCGGGCGGTTGAGCCGGATCACTGCCACCTCGTCGTGGCGCTCGAGGACGACCTCGGGTTGGTCGGGTGTGCTCTCGGATGCCTGGTCGGGCGAGGGCTGCATGGTGTCGGACGCTACCTGCGGTGGTGGCTGGTGTGGCCGGGATCGAGAGCTTCCCGTGTGAGCGGTGACGCGGCCCAGGCCGGCGGGGGATCGGGCGTCGTCTCGGCCAATTGAGTAGGCACCGAAACAAATCGGAGCGATCTGTAACAGTTCTTGTTGCTACGGCGACAGTGTTTATGACTTTTTGTTCACAGAGGCGCCCGGGGGATCCAGTGTTCCGACCATTCCGTTCCAGACGTGGGAGAATTACCCCCCTCGTTCAACCGCCAGCAGCTCAGGACGAGCAGGTGTCCTATGAGCGCGCCTGGGCCGACTATGTCGAATGGTCGGGGCTGGACGAAGCCGGGATTCCCGACGCACGGCACGGGGACGACGACGAGCAATAGGTGGTCGACTACTACTACGCCTTCGCCTTCGCTGGCTCTGGCGAGTGCGGATCGTCGGGGAAAACCGCACTTGATCGGGTGATGTGCCGTTGATGGGGGTTGCCCTACCGTCCAAGGCGGCCGCGCCACCGAATAAGGGCGTGAGAGCCTTCTGGCCTCGTCGGTCCGCACGCAGGCCGCGTGCTGCACCCGCTCCGCCCACCCCAGCCGAGCCCGACCAGGCCTCCTACGACCGCGCCTGGGCCGACTACGTCGAATGGTCCGGTCTGGACGAGGATCGGCTTGACGAGATCCGGCGGGCGGACGGCGGGACGGTCGAGCGATGAGGACGTTGTCGTCGTCCCCTCTTTTCTCTATATCGGGTGCGTTGTTTCCGGCGACCGTGGGTCGTGGGGGAGCGCCCGTCTCAGCGGTTCGGGTTGGTGGCCGCGCCGTCGAGCCAGAGCGTGTCGGTCGCGTCGGCGTGCGTGCCGGTGGTCCCCACGTGCTTGGCGCTGATCTGCGGGCCCTTGGTGATCACGTGGACGAGCGCCATGCCGTGGCCGCGACCGAGGTCGTAGTCGGTCTTCAACCACTCGAGGATCGGGCCGGCCTTGGTCCCGGGGCCGAAGCCGCGGTCGGTGGCCCGGTCCACGAGTTGTCGCGGGGTGAGGCCGGTCTTGCTCTCGATGGTGTCGAGGTACGCCTGGAATGACATTGAGTTCTCCTCTGGGTAGTGGGTAGTGGGTAGTTTTGGGGTCTGGTCAGGCGGCTGAGCTCTCGGGTCGCAGCGTGTAGGTCGCGATAATATTTCCCGCCTGCGTCTGGGTCGAGCTCAGCAGATGCAGGCGCGTGGTGGGGACGGAGTCGTCGAACAGTCTGCGGCCCTCCCCGGCGATCACCGGGTGGATGGTCAGCGTGAGCTCGTCCACCAGTCCGGCCGACACGATCCGCCGCGTGGTCTCCACGCCGCCCGCGATCGCGATGTCGCCGCCGGGTTCCCGGCGCAGCTGCTCGAGGTACTCCGCCGGATCGCCGGTGACGATCGAGCTGTTCCACGGCAACTCGCCCGTCAGGGTGGAGGTGAGCACGTGCTTGCGGACCGGGTTGACCCACTCGGCGAACGGGTCCTGCGCGCCGGGCCAGTACCCGGACCACTCCTGCCAGAGCGTGCGGCCCAGCACGAGGTCCGTGGTCGCGGCCGTCATCTCGGCCATTCCCTGCATCTCGTCGGGGCCGAAGGAGTCGAACTGCCAGCGGTCGGGGTGCTCGGCCACACCGTTGAGCGTGTAGAACATGTGCGCCGTGGTCTTGCGGGTCATGGGATTTCCTCTCGTCGGGCCTCGTGGGTCGGGGCCGGAGGGTCAGGGCTCAGGGGCCTGGTCGAGCGGGTGCTCGGGGCCTGAAGGAGCTGCCTTCACAGGGTTAGACGGTCCGAGGCGACGAAACTGATCGGTGTGGCGGGAACTTCTTCTACGGCAGGTGCGCGGGCAGGCCGAACTTGGAGAAGTGGCCCGCGCCGATGAAGTGGGTGATGGACGAGATGCGGCCGGCGTGGGACTCGAGGACGTGGATCGCGAACGGTTCCCAGCGGCCGTCGCCGGTGTCGACACCGCCGGCGTCGACACTGCTGGCGTCGACACTGCTGCCGTCGACACCGCCGGCGTCGACACTGCCGGCGTCGACACCGCCGACATCGTGATAGACCGCGACGGCGGGCCGGCCGTTGGCGGACGTGACGATGGTGCGCGAGTCGCGGCACACCTGTCCGGGACCGCGCCACCAGTGTTCGATCTCGGCGGTGCCGCGTAGCCAGAGCTCGAACGGCGGCATGCTGAATTCCGCGTCCTCGGCGAGCAGCGAGACCAGGCGATCGACGTCGTAGGCCTCGAAGGCGGCGACGTACTTCTCGAGTAGGCGGGTTTCGTAGGCGGGGGCGTCGTGCGCGGTGTCGTTCGGGAGCGTGGCCCCGTGTTGCGCCATGGTCGTGCGGGCCCGGGCGAGCGCGGAGTTGACCGAGGCCACGGTCATGTCGAGCAGCTCCGCGCACTCGGCCGCCGAGAGCACCAGGACGTCGCGGAGGATCAGCACGACCCGTTGGCGGGGTGGCAGGTATTGCAGCGCGGCGACAAAGGCCAGCCGGACCGACTCGCGGGCGAGGGCGGTGGCCGACGGGTCGATGCCGAGGTGGGCGTCGCTCGCCGGGCCGATCCACACCTGCTCGGGCAGGGTCGCCAGCGTCGTGGGGTCGGCCGGGACGCGGCCGGGTTCGGTGAGGTCCACCGGGAGGCTGCGCCGCTGCGGCGCGCGCGTCATGTCCAGGCAGACGTTCGTGGCGATGGAGTACAGCCACGTGCGGAGCGAGGAGCGGCCCTGGAAGTCCGCCTCGTCCCGGGCCTTCCAGGCGCGGAGCATCGTCTCCTGCGTCGCGTCCTCAGCCTCTGCCACACAGCCGAAGTAGCGGTAGCAATAGCCGAGGATCTCGCGGCGGTAGGTCTCCGCCTCGGTCGTGGTCACGCGGTTATTGTCCGCCGGAGGGGTGGGGTCGCGCGCCGGGATGGGCCGAATGCGCAGCTCCCGGGTCGACTATCCGGAGAGGTCGTGCTCGTCGTCGGCCACCGGGCCTCCCATCTCGCCAGTGCCGTACCGGTCCAGGGTGGCCCGCACCTGCGGGCTCCATCGATTGTGTGCAGCCTGCCTGCTCGTGCCGGCCGCGCGGGCGATGAGTTCCCAGGAGTTGACACGACGATGCCTTGCGCCGCGACCCACTTCATGCTTGTATCTAGGTACAAACTCGACTTAGATAAGGAACACGAGGTGCGGATGTGGATGCGTGGCCGGAGCACGATCGTCACTGGGTGAGGCGCTATCGGAATGCGATGACCGGGAAGAATGTCGCCCGCGAGACGGTGGATGAGCGCGAGCGTGAACTGCGTGCTGTGGTCCTCAGGGCCGGCGGTTCGGCGGTCGAACTGTTCGGTGACGCGCAGGAGCTGGCCGAGGACGACGCAGCGGAGCTGGTGACGGCAACCGACGTGGTGCGCACGGGCGAGGGTGGCGGGCTGCGGTCAGCGTGTCGCGAAGTGGGCGACACCCTGCTGGGGGTCGGGGCGGTGTCGGTGGTGCTGTTGGCCATCCGTAGCGGTTGGCGGGTTGACGTCGATGTCGCTCTGGTTCTGGTGGCCGTGAGCGTGGCTGTCCTCATCGCGGGGGTGACCATCGGGCGGACGCTGTTCGCGGCCGGAATGACGGGCGCGATGACCGGGGTGTTGTCACTGGCCGGCGTGCTCGCAGCCGTAGGCATCGCCACGGCGGCGAGCATGGGAACCGGGCATATCGCGGTGCACGATGCGCCTGTCCTTGTGTTGGCGGTGGGGATGCTGGCTCCCGGCATCGCGGTGAGGGCACTCGGGAGCCTGGCGCCCCGGCCGGCACTGCGTGAGGACTGGGACGACGCCCGGTGGTTGGAGCGTTTCCGAGGTGGCCTGCGGGCCCGGTTGGTGCCGGCGGCCGTGGCCCGGGGCCATGTCGCCGAGATCGCGGCGTCCTCGGGATCAGGAACCGCCTCGGCGGAGTTCGGCCACCCGTTGGTCCTGGCCCGTGAACTGGCCGATGCGGATCGGACCGCGCGGATGCGACGATGGTGGGTGTCGATCGTGACCGGTACGGGAATCCCGCTGGTGGTCGCCGCGATGGTCGTCGCCGGGAACGGTTGGGGGGCGTGGACCATCCCGGTGGCGGTGCTGCTGATGATGGTCGCCCTGATCTCGTTGCTCCTCGGCTGGAGCGCCCGGCCCCGAGGAGGCACGTGGTGAGCACTGCCGCCTGGCAACGCGCCTCCGTGCCCATGCTCGTGCTCTCCGTGCTCGAGGCGGCACCCCGGCACGGGTACGGCATCTCGCAGGCACTGGAGTCCGCGGGACTCAACCCGATCAAGGGTGCACAGCTCTACCCCGCGCTGGTCCGCTTGGAGGATCAGGGCGCGATCGTGGCGCACTGGCAGGCCAGCGAGTCGGGCCCGGCGCGCAAGGTCTACGAACTCACCGACGCCGGGCTCGAGCAGTTGGAGCAGTTGCGCGCCCGGTGGCGGGCGTTCATCGAGTCGGTCGAGTCCCTCGGGGGCGGATAGGTCCGACCGATGCGGCCGCAGAACTCCGCCGCCCCGTATCGGGAGCCCGGATCCGGGCCGCGGTCCCGGGCGTGAGCTCGGTGGTCCCGACCCCGGGCGCGGCGTACCGTGCGGGGATGACCAACCCCGTGCAGGACCCGAACCGCGACTCGTCAGAGGAAACCCTCGGCGCCCCCGTCCCCGAGACCCCCGGCTCCGGTGACACCTCCGTGCAGCGTGACCCGAACGACTGGGTGACCGGCGATGAGCCCATGACGGCGGCGCAGAAGAGTTACCTCGACACGCTCGCGCGTGAGGCCGGCGAGGAACTCAGCGCGAACCTGACCAAGGCGGAGGCCTCGGAGCACATCGACCGCCTGCAGATGGGCAACCCGCGGGCCGGGGCGTCCTAGCGGGAACCGGGCCGGTCCGTTGAGAAGGGCCGTTGGGTAGGGCGCCCGCGTGAGACGGGCGCCCAACCCCCAAACCCCCACACACGGACACCGGACTCTGGTCCGCCTCCGCGAACTCGAGCACCGGCTCGTGGTGGTTGTGCTGATACGGCGTCTCGGCGGAGCCCTGGGAGCGAGCGGCCCTGATGTCGCGGTACTGCTCGAGCGGGGTGCGCGGGTCGCCGTAGCGCTCGCGCGCCCACGACGGCGAATGCGTCCGCGGGCTGTCCGCCTTGATCCCGCGGATCGCGGGCTCGATGTACCGGACCGCGCGCGGGCTGATCCGCTCGACCATGGCCATCATCACGTCGGGCTTGTTGTGGGCGGCCTTGTAGAACGTCCGCCACAGGGCGATCGACGCCGTGTCCACGGCCCGCGACTGCTGCACGCCCAGCATCGGGCGCATCCACCGCGGGTAGGTGGCGATGATGCTCGCCCGCAGGATCGGCCGCCCCGCCTTCTTCACGATCGTCGGGAGACGCGGTTCGATGGTCTCGAAGCCGTTGAGGATGTGGTCGACGTTCGAGATCGCCGCCTCCGACGCCGACAGCTTGTCCCGCCAGTCGTCGAAGTACTTCTGCACCTCGCCGCGCGTGCGGGGCACGTCCTCCTGCCGGATCGGCTGCACCTCGGCGGCGATCGCGCACTGGCGCCAGTACTCGTTCTCCTCATCGCGGCTGAGCCTGCCCGGTCCGAACACCTCGTACACGTACAGGATCGAGTGCCACGCCGTCATGTGGATCCACAGCTGCGAGTCAGGGTTGTTGGAGTCGTACTCGTTCCCCGTGACCTTGTTGATCCCGTAGGCGCGCGAGTGGACCTTCATGAGGATGTCCGACATCTTGATGACCGTCGGGGTGTCCGCGAACAGGACGGCGGAGAAGTACTCCATCGTGCGGTCGTAGCGTAGCTGCGTCCGCTGGATCACCTGGCCGGTCTCGTCGACCGCGGCCGTGAGGTCCGGGTCCAGGTGCTCGATCGTCACGGCCCGCGCGAAACCCTGCAGGGCGGACGCCGGGAACGTCCACACCTTCCACGCCACGGAACCCGGGCCGAACAGCCCCTCGTCGATGCGGTTCTTCTCGGTGGTTGCCACGTCGCCTCCTCAAACATGCTCGGCGTGAATCTGCTCACGCCGGATGACGGAGAGTATTAGACATACGGCAGCTGTTTGTAAAGCTCCCGTGTGAAGGGGCAGGTGGGGGCCATGCCGACAACGGCGACGACGAGAACGGCGACGGCGGCGACGGCGGCGCGGGCTTTAGCGCACGACCGCAGTGAAGGGCTGCGTGCTCCGGGAACGCCCCCGGAGGGCGATTTCGTCGAGCGACGCCGCACGAAATCGGTGGATATTGTCCGGCAACGCCGCGTCCGCTCACCCCAGTGGCCAGTGCGGCACTCGCGATAGTTGTGTCTACTCGGCGAGTGGACACACCTGGGGGATTTCTGCAGAGCCCACCTGAGCCCGCCCTGGGAGAACGTGATCAGAAGTGACCACGCGGCGGGTGGTGAACAGGTGCCGGTGCCGACGACGATGCGGGCCGCCGGGCTTGCCAGGTCGCGCAACGCACGCCGGGTTGCGCAACGCAAGCCGGGTCGCCGGGTCGCGCAACGCGCACCGAGGCGTGCTCACGAGGCCTACTGTGCGTGGCAGCTGGTAGGCAGGCGAGGGTGATCTGGCGGTACGAACCGAGGGTGTGGGACATTGCAACCGCAGCGCAACCGCAGCGGCGAGAACCCGCGATGGACTGATGTCGAGAACCCGGATCCGGTTCCGTCCTCCTAGTGCAGCGACCAGACTGGGTCGCACCGTACGAGGAGGATCGCCATGGCCAAGTACCTGTTGCTCAAGCACTACCGGGGCGCGCCGGAGCCGCCCAACAACGTGCCCATGACCGAGTGGACGCCCGAGGAGGTGTCCGCTCACGTCCAGTACATGAACGACTTCGCCGCCCGGTTGGAGGGGACCGGTGAGTTCGTGGACGCCAATGCGCTGTCGGAGTCGGGGACGTGGGTGCGGTACGACGGCGAGGGCCGCCCGCCGCTGACCGATGGCCCGTTCCCCGAGACCAAGGACCTCATCGCCGGCTGGATGATCATCGAGGCCGCCAGTTACGAGCGGGCCCTGGAGCTCGCCGGGGAGCTGTCCGCGGCCCCGGGCGCCGGCGGGAAGCCGATCCATGAGTGGCTCGAACTGCGGCCGTTCCTCGAGTCGCCGCCGGAGTTCGAGGGCTGAACCCGCGATGCGAGGGCGTGCCATGGCCGGGCCTGCCACAGACGGGCCAACCGCAGCTGGGCCTGCCGCAGACGGGCCAACCGCAGCTGGGCCTGCCGCAGACGGGCCAACCACGGTCGGCCCGGAACTGCGCGAGCTGACCCCGCAGGTGATCGGCGTGCTCGTCCGCCGCGGGGCCGACTTCGCGGCGGCCGAGGACGCCGCGCAGGACGCCCTGCTCGAGGCGCTGCGCGTCTGGCCCGCCGACCCGCCGCGCAGTCCCCGCGGCTGGTTGATCGCCGTGGCGTGGCGCAGGTTCCTGGACTCCGCCCGCTCGGAGGCCGCTCGTCGGCGCCGAGAGGAACAGGCGGCGGCGGAGCAGGTGCTGGGCTCGTCGTCGTCGACCTCCTCCGGTGGGCCGGGCGCCGACCCGGCGGCAGGGGAGGGGCCGGGGCGCGAGGTCGACGACACCCTGTGGCTGTACTTCCTGTGCGCCCACCCGGCGCTGCCCATCCCCTCGGCGGTGGCGCTGACGCTGCGCGCGGTGGGCGGGCTGACCACCCGGCAGATCGCGCGGGCGTTCCTGGTGCCCGAGGCCACCATGGCGCAGCGCATCAGCCGCGCCAAACGCACGATCTCCGGCGAGCGCCTGGACCGGCCGGGGGATGTGGCCACCGTGCTGCGGGTGCTGTACCTGGTGTTCAACGAGGGCTACACCGGGCGAGGTGGACCTGGCGGTGGAGGCACTGCGGCTGACCCGGCAACTGTCGGCGTCCATCGACCATCCCGAGGTGCGGGGGCTGCTCGCGCTGATGCTGCTGCACCACGCCCGCCGGGCCGCGCGGAGAGACGACGACGGCGAGCTGATCCCGCTGGCACGACAGGACCGCAGTAGATGGGACACCCGCGCGATCGCGGAAGGGGTGGAGATCCTGCAGGCGGCGTTGGCCCGCGACGAGCTGGGGGAGTACCAGGCCCAGGCCGCGATCGCCGCCCTGCACGCCGACGCCCCGTCCACCGCCGAGACCGACTGGGTGCAGGTGGTCGAGTGGTACGACGAGCTGCTCGCGCTCAACGACAGCCCGGTGGCCCGCCTGAACCGTGCAGTGGCGGTGGGGCAGGCCGACGGACCGCACGCGGGGTTGGCCGCGCTTGAGGAGGTGCCCGGGTCGCTGCCCCGGCGCACCGCGGCCGAGGCCTATCTGCACGAGTCGGCGGGGGACCGGGCGCGGGCCGCCGAGCTCTACCGTCTGGCGGCGGCGGAGGCGACCTCGCTCCCCGAGCGCCGATACCTGGGACGAAAGGCCGGCGAGTTGGGTGGCCGCGGGTGAGGGACTCGACCGACTCGACCGCGCCCGGGAAGCCGAGGCTATGGGGCGGAGACCACGGCCGCGGGCGGGGAGGTGCTGGACGCTCCGGACGAGGAATCCGACGGGCCCTGGGTGAGGGCCAGCAGGGTGACCCCGAGTGCTGCGGTGGCGGCGAGCGATGCGCCGATCCCCAACTCGAGAACCGAGAACTGTGCTCGCTGACCCAGTAGCTGGGGCGGCGTGGCGGAGGTGGACATCGATCTCCTTTTCCGGGACGACTGCCGATCCATCGTGGACGCGCATGACCATAAACCCTCAGGCATCGTCCGGGATAGGGGTCCGCCTCGGGGAAGGAGAATCGCGCAGTGCCCGTGCTGGCGGCGCCCGGTGCGCAGGTGGTCTCGCGTGGAGTTCACTCCACGGAGAACAGCTCCCCGGGTTGGCATTCGAGCGCGTCGCAGAGGGCGACGAGCGTGGTGAAGCGGATCGCCTTGGCGCGATCGTTCTTGAGAACCGAGAGGTTGACCGTGCTCACCCCGACGATCTCGGACAGTCGTGCCAGCGTCATCCCCCTGTCCGCCAGCAGCGAGTCGAGGTGGCATCGAACCCTCGTGTCCCCGTCCTGTGCCGGCATCAGACAAGCCCCTCCTGGTCCTCCCGCATGACCTTCGCCCGACGGAACGCAACGGTGATGAGGGAGATGAGCATCAGCAGGACGTAGGTGAGCACGAAGTGCTCCCAATCGGTCGCGTCCACCTGGAGATCGGTCAGGCCCAGGTCGTGGCGCGCCAGGTTGGTGCCGATCGCCCGCGGGATCACGGGGACGACCAGGTAGGCGAGCAGTACCCAGGAGGTGGCGGTGAGAAGACGAATGGTGCCACCGGTGAAGAACCGCCCCTTGAGGCACTGGACCGAGAGCACCGCGACCAGACCGATGACCGCGGAGATGAGCACGACGTCTAGGGCGAAGACGCCCCACAGCAGCCAGGTTGCGACCGGTTGGAGTGCCGCCGGGTCGATCGTCCGACCTCCGGCCATGGCGTGTTCCCCCGCGAGCGGCGCTAACGCCGACGGCACACCGCCCGCAGTGACCCTCTGCCACACGGACACCGCGACGATCAGGAAACCTACTATCGCGCCGAACGCCGTCGCCGAGACGTCGGTGCGTTCCTTCCTGCCGTCGGCCTGCCCCGGTGCCGTCACGCCGGATGACGTGGTGTTGCTGTTGCCGAACATGGTCTCTCCCCGCCCTCGTGATAGAACGATAATCGATTGCCTATCGATAATCGTTGCACACGATAATCGATAGGTCAACGGGTCGTGGAGCTGGCGGAGGGGGCGACGGCGGGGACGGGGTCGTCGACGTCCAATCCGGGGTGGTGGCGACTCCGAATAGCTGGCAGACGCCTGAAAGGAGAACCCCGATGCGTTCTCTCCCCGGAACCCGAATCCGTCTGTCGCTCGAGGTGGCGGGCATGCTCGCCCTGGCCGCGGCCGTGGGGATCGCCGCGGCGGGTTATGCATTGTTCACCCTCGCGCCCCGGGTGTACGGCCTCGTGGGATCTGCCGAGATGGCCACCGGCGTGGTGATGCAGGCGCAGAACGGATGGGCGCTGCCGACGGTGTTCACCCTGACCGTGTTCGCCATGACCGTGGGGCTGGTCCTCCTGTTCATACGCACGCCCAAGGCGCAGGCCCAGACTTCTCTGACCCCGCGTGACGGCGCCGGCGCGCTGCCGGCCTCGTTCGAACTCCGATCCCCGGAGAAGGCGTTGGCCGAGGCGGGTAAGGGGATGCTTCGGTACGTCGGGTAGCCGCGCCCCCGGTCGATCGGGTCAGACGCCATCGGCAGGGGCGGATTCCGCTCTGCGCCGCGCGCCCCGGTGACACCATCGGCTCATGGCCAAAGAACCGAAGCGTTTTGAGAAGATCCACTCCGACCGGTGATCGACCACTCCCTGTAGACGCCGTCAGTCTGGACTCCGCCCTCTGAACTCTGCCTGCATGCGCTCCGCGCGCGTGATTTCTGCAGAATTCCGACTTTTCCGAAATTCGCCGTGACGAATCCGCGACTCGAGTCGTCTTAGTTGTGTAGGTATCCGTCAGAGCGCCGGCCCAGGGCCGGTCGTCTCAACGAGGAGGAATCATGTCCAACGCAGTTCCCCAGACCGGCCGCGAGAAGAGCAAGGCCGAGCAGGACGCCGAGCGCGCGGCCGCGCGCCGGCAGGATGACTCCGTGGAGGAGTTCACCCCCCGCGGTCCCCTGCAGACCAGCCGCGGCGTGACGACCCTGGACGACACCGTGGTGGCCAAGGTCGCCGGGATGGCCGCCCGCGAGGTGCCGGGCGTCTACGACATGGGCAGTGCCGCGCGGCGCGCCTTCTCCGCCGTGTCCGACCGCATCCCCAACGCGCAGACCAACGTCTCCGGCGGCATCAGCATCCAGAAGGGCGAGACCCAGGCGGCCGTCGACGTGACGGTGGTCGTGGAGTACGGCGCCTCGATCGTCGACGTGGGCAACGCCATCCGGTGCAACGTCATCGAGCAGGTCGAGGGGACCACCGGCCTCGAGGTGACGGAGGTCAACGTCAACGTCGTCGACGTCCACCTGCCCGACGACGACGACGCGAGCAGGGGCTCCGCCTCCGCACCCACCCCCGAACTGCGCTGACACCGCTGCACCACGCGGGGGGGGGCCGCGGCCCCCCCCGCCCCCGAGCGAGGAGTTCTCATGAAGACAACCCATCTCACGCTGCTGGTGGGGCTGTTCCTCGGCGCCGTCGCCGCCTTCGGTTCGCTGGGTCAGTTCCTGATCGTGCTGCTCTTCGGGCTGATCGGGTTGGCCGTGGGCCTGACCATGGAGGGCCGCATCGAGGTCAAGGGCGTCACCGATCGCTGGAGGCGCTGAGCCATGACCATCGCGCCGACCGAGCAACGAGGGGCCACCACCATCCCGTCGTCGGTGGTCGCCCGCATCGCGGAACAGGTCGCATCCGAGTACTCCCACATCGGTGGGTCGGCCGGAGGCGTCCTGGGCCTCGGGGCCCGCCGGGATTTCGATTCGCGGCCGTCCGCGGAGTGCGACCTCTACGGGACGGTCGCCGCGCTCAGGCTCGATGTGGGGATCGCGTTCCCCGTCGACCTGGCCGCGACCTGCCGCGGACTTCGGGAGCACGTCCGCAACCGGGTGGAGAGGCTCACCGGCCTGAAGGTGGGACGCCTGGACATCGAGATCTCCTGGCTCCACCCCGCCACCGGGACGAGAGGAAACTTGCGATGAGTCGACGACAGGGCACTGCGGGGCTGGTGGGTCGCCCCACACGCACGATCCCCGCCAGCCTGCTCGCCGTGACGCTCCTGGTCCTGGGAGGTCTGGGCGTCTGGCTGCTGGGGACCTACCTGGTCAACGGCACCTGGCCCGGGCCCGCGTCCTCCACGATCTCCGGCGTCTCCGAGACCAGTCTCGGAGACCCGGTGATGCAGGCGGTCGCGGTCGTGACGGCCGTGGTGGGGTTGGCGATGATCCTCGCCGCGATCGTGCCGGGGCGCCCGTCCCGCGTCCCGATCCTCGCCGACGACATCCCGGGCGAGACCGCCCTCTCCCGCCGCGACCTGGCCCGCCGGATCCAGCGGCGCGCCGAGAACGTCGACGGGGTGCACAGTGCGCGCGTCGCCGCCGGTCCGCGCGCCATCGACGTGCGGGTCGACACGGTGGTGGACGACACCGCCCCGGTCTCGCGCGCCGCCACCGCCGCAGTCGACGACGCGGTCCGCGAGTTGCGTCCGGCCGACTCGCCGCGCTCCCGCGTACGAATCCACCGACGAAACTGAAGGGAGTCACGCCCATGCGTACCCTGTCCGGATCCCGGAACCGCCTCGCGTTGGCACTGGCCGGTCTGTTGGCCCTGCTGGCGGCGGCGTGGTTGGCCGTGGTGGCCTTTGACCTGGTGGTGCCCGGAACGGCCCTCGGCGGCCTGGTCGTGCCCACCGAGTCGACCGTCGCCGCGGTGGTGCAGGATCACCGCGGATGGCTGCTGCCGGCCGCGAGCGTCGCGGCGGCGCTCGCGGTGCTGGCCGGACTCGGTCTGGCGGTGTCGCAGTTCCCCAAGGCGCCCGCCCACACGGTGTTGCGATTCCACGACCAGGACGGCACGGTCCTGGCCACGCTGGAACCACAGGTCCTCGAGCGGGCGCTGGTCGAGCGGGTGGAGGCCGTGCCGGGGGTCGTCGAGGTGTCTCTACGGGTGTGCGGATCGGCCGCAGCGCTGCGCGTGGTGGGTGAGGTGACGGTGTCCGACGGCGCCGAGGTCGAGTGGGCGGTCGACCAGACCCGGCAGGTGCTCGCCGCCGACGTGGAGACCGTGCTCGGCAGGGCCCCCGAGACCATCGACCTGTTGGTCCGGTTGCGCAGCCCCCGGTCGACCTCGCGCTCCGACCGGGTCGCCGTGGGCCAGCCCGCCGAGGCCAGGCAATCTGTTCCCGAGCCGGCATGACCACCCAGCCCACGCCACCCGACCACCGACCAGACCACCGACCCGACCGGACCCTGGTCCTGCGCGCGCAGGACGGCGACGCGGAGGCCTTCGACCGTCTGATCGACCGTCACCAGGGCCGGTTGTTCCGGATCGCCTACCTGGTGTTGGGGGACCGCCAGGAGAGCGAGGACGTGGTCCAGGAGACCCTGTTGACGGTGTGGAAGCGCCTGCACCTGCTCGACGATCCCTCCGCGGTGCGCAGCTGGCTGTCCCAGATCTGTTCGCGGCGGGCCCTGGACGTGGCCCGCCAGCGGGCCCGGCGGGCCACCGATTCCCAACCCCCCGAGGTACTCCTGGTCCACAGCGACGCCGCCCCCAGGTCGGACCCGGCGCGCATGATGGAGGTCAACGTGCAGATGCAGTCGCTCGCACGGGTGTTGGGGACCATGGAACCCGAGCTGCGGTCGTGCTGGACCCTGAGGGAGATCGACGGCATGTCCTACCGTGAGGTGGCGACCGCACTCGACATCACCGAATCCACCGCGCGAGGCAGAATCGCGCGCGCCCGGACGCACGTTATGGACCATATGAAGGAATGGCGGTGAGCACCATGGACGCACCCTCCGGACCCGGCGGGCCGGACGACAGGGAGATCACCCGGCGCTACCTCGACCAGATCCGCTCCCTGCACCGGGACTGGGACGAGCTCGAACAGCGGGGCGACGACTCCGTGCAGCTGTCCCGGCGCGCGCGGTCGGCACTGTCGGAGTCCGTGCGCGCGGACGCCCGTCACGGAGCGAGGGTGCAGATGCCGCCCACCGACCTCGGCCCCTACTCGCTGAGCGAGCTCGCGCTGCGCACCCTGATCCGCGACGCCATCGACGGGACCGAGGGGATCGCGAGTCTGCGGACCTCCGTCGAGTACGCCCCGAGCCCGGACTGGGGGACACGAGGGGCCCCCGAGCGCGTCGCGTGCCGTGTCGCCGTCGCGGCCTCCCCACGGAGCCTGCCGGTCCTGCCCGTTCTGGCCGACGTCGCCCGCGAGGCGGTCCGTGATGCCTGCGCCCGTGAACTCGACCTGCCCGACCTCGTGGTCGACATCCACATCGAGGACCTCCATGAGATCTGACGCCATCAGAAAGCCCACCACCGCCGAGGTGATCGCCCTCGTCGTGGCGATCCCCGGGGTCAACGGCATAGAACCCGGCATCGGCACCACCCTGAGGGCGCTCGACGCCCGCATCCGGCGGGCCGGTTCCGATTCGAGCCACTTCGGCCTCCATATCGACCGCGCCGAACGCAAGGTCACGGTGGAGGTGTGCCTCGACCCCTCACGATCGGTCAGGCAGAGCGTCCGGGAGATCCAGTCCGTCCTGCGGAATGCGCTAGGTAGCACCGTGCCGGACGGCACCGAGCTGGAGGTGCGGGTGCAGTCGCTCGACAGGGGGTGAGGCCGAGGTGAGCTGCCGCCTGCGACCGGCGCGGACACCGTTGGCGATCACGAGGATCTCTGCCAACTCGTGCACCAGCACGACCGCGGCCAGGCCCAGGACGCCGAACAGGGCCAGCGGCATCAGCACGATGATGATCGCGAGCGAGAGCCCGATGTTCTGCACCATGATCCGGCGGGAGCGGCGAGCGTGGTGCAGCGCCTGCGGCAGGTGCTGCAGGTCCTCGCCCAGGAGAGCGACGTCGGCCGTCTCCATGGCGACGTCGTTGCCCATCGCCCCCATCGCGATTCCCAGATCGGCGGTCGCCAGGGCGGGGGCGTCGTTGACGCCGTCGCCGACCATCGCCGTCGACCTCTCGCGGCCCAGCCGGGCCACGATGCGGGCCTTGTCCTCCGGTCGCAGGTCCGCGTGGACGTCGTCGATCCCCACCTCGGCCGCCAGCGCGCGGGCGGTGCGGTGGTTGTCCCCGGTGAGCATCGCCACCCGGTAGCCGTCGCGCCGCAATCCGGCGACCACCTCCGCGGCCTCGGGCCGCGGTTCGTCGCGGACCGCGATCGCCCCCAGCACCACGGCCTCACGCTCGATCAGCACGGCGGTCGCACCCGCGTGCTGCATCCGTTCCACCTCCGACGCCAGGGACCCTGGCTCGATCCACCCGGGCCGCCCCAACCGGACGTCCGTGCCGCCGAGACGACCGGTCAGACCGGCGCCGGTGACGGCGGTGACGTCCTGAGCAGCGGAGATATCCTCACCGGCCGCGTCCAGGATCGCCGCCGCCAGCGGATGTTCGCTGCGCGACTCCAGCGCCGCCGCCACGGCCAGGACCTCGTCGCCGGAGACTCTGTCTGCGGCCAGCACCTCGACGACCGCGGGCCGGTTGCGCGTCAGGGTGCCGGTCTTGTCCAGCGCGATTCCGCGGATGCGGCCGAGGGCCTCCAGGGCGGCGCCGCCCTTGATCAGGACACCGAAGCGGCTGGCGGCGCCGACGGCGGCGTACACGGTGACGGGCACCGAGATCGCCAGCGCGCACGGTGAGGCCGCCACCAGCACGACGAGGGCGCGTTCGATCCACACCCGCGGGTCGCCAAGGATGCTGCCCACCGCGGCGATCAGGGCAGCCGCCACGATGATCCCCGGCACCAGCGGTCTGGCGACGGTGTCGGCCAGCCGTTGGGCTTCGCCCTTGCGGGACTGTTCGGCCTCGACGATCCGGACGATCCTGGCCAGCGAGTTGTCCCGCGCCTCCGCGGTGACGGTGACCTCCAGGGCGCCGCTGCCGTTGATCGACCCCGCGAACACCTCGTCTCCCGGACCGGCCTCGACCGGCACCGATTCGCCGGTGATCGCCGAGTTGTCCAGGGCGGTCCGGCCGGTCCGGATGGTGCCGTCGGTGGCGATGCGCTCGCCCGGTCTGACGATCATCACCTCGCCCAGGCGGAGGTCGCCCGGCTCGACGCTCTGCTCCCGCCCACCGCGCACCACGGTGGCCGTCGCCGGCACCAGGGACAGCAGGGAGCGCAGCCCGCGACGGGCGCGGGCGACCGAGTACTCCTCGAGTCCCTCGCTGATCGCGAAGAGGAACGCCAGCATGGCGGCCTCCTCGACCTGTCCGAGGATCACCGCGCCCACGGCCGCGATGGTCATGAGCGTGCCCACGCCGATCTTTCCGCGTGCCAGCCGTGCGAGTGTCGAGGGGACGAAGGTGTAGCCGGCCACGAGCAGGGCGAGCACGTACGGCACGAGCACGGCCCCGTGGGAGCCGATCGTCCAGCCGAGGATCAGCCCCGCCAGCATTAGTATCCCGGCCGCGGCGGCGGCTCGGATCTCGGTGATCTGCCACAACTTCTCGGGCCCGCGGTCCTCGTCGCCGTCGGTCAGCGGTTCATCGTGGCCGCAGCCGCACGCGTCGCTCATGAGGCGTGGTTGGGGCACAGCGCGACCGCGGATCCCGTCGCCGCCAGGAGCGTCTCGGCCGAGGAGAGCAGGTCCATCAGCTCGGGACGGGTGAGCGAGTAGAACACCTGCCGACCCTGCGGTCGCCCCTCCACGAGCCCGCAGTCCCGCAGGCACGCCACATGGGCGGACACCGTGGACTGCGCCAACCCGAGCTCGGCCACCAGGTCGGCCACCCGCGTCTCACCGTGGGCGAGGCGACGGACGATGGCGAGCCGCGTGCCGTCGGACAAGCTGTGGAACAGAGCGACAGCGGCGTCGAGTTCAGACACGACCCCGGCCCCGTTAGACGGCGTGCGCGCACCTTCGGTATTGATCGCCATTGAGCGATGATAACCGTACTTGGCGATGTTCAGTGGCGATGTTCGGTGGCGTGAGCTGCGGCCTGGGAGCGGGTTCTAGGAATCGGCGATCGCGAGGACGGCCCACACCGGGAGCCATAGGCCGAACGTCAGGATGGTCAAGATCAGGTGCAGGACGTGATTGACCCGCCTGCCGCCGCCGTTGGTGACGAACACGGTCTGCTGCATTGGGTACTGGTGCGGCGCGAAGGGCTGCGGCGAGAAGGGCTGCGGCATGAAGTGCCGCTGGTACTGGCCGTGGGCGTAGGGCCACGGCGCGAAATGGCCCGCGGGGTACGGTCCGGGAGCGTAGGGGGCCAGCGGCTGGGGCACCGCCAGATGCTGGGGGACGTAGTCCTGTTCCGGACGGTACGGTGCCGCGGGCGAGTTGCCGTAGGGCAGGCCGCCCTCGTGCGCCAGAGGTTCGACGGGCCCGGCGGCCGGGCGGGTCGGGAACCGCTCGGTGGAGAAGTGCTCGGTTGAGAAGGGCTCGGCGGGAAACTGCTCCGTGGGGAATCGCTCGGTCGGGAACTGCTCAGGGGGGAACCGCTCCAGGGGAGAGAACTGATCCGTGACCTCAGGCAGGTGGTCGCGGCCGACGGCGGACGGATCGTGCGGCCAGGGCGGATACTGCTCGTTCATGGTGCCCAACCTAACCGTGGTGTGGGTCCTGTTCACACCGCTGACGACCAGAATCGGTCAAAGATCCGGGTACCCCGACACTGTTGCCTCAGGGTTTGCCCCTATCCCGGCGGAGAGTGTCGGGTCGGCGCTCGATCGGGGACGCGGACGAGTGCAGCGGTCAAGCCACCTGCATCGTGGTCAGGCAGGTCAGGTCATCGTCGCCGGTGGAGATGGGCGAGGTCGTCGAGTCGCCCTCGTGCTCGACCGTCAGGGTGCCGGTGAGGTCGCGAGGGAGCCACATGCCCACGAAGCCGTTGTCGTAGGTCGTCCGGGTCTCGTCGAGCACGGTCTGGCCGGTCGCCTCGTCCGTCACGGTCACCTGCACGGTCTCGCCCCCCAGCTCGCCGAGGCAGGTGGTGAGGCTGTGGAAGTAGCAATCGTGGGTGAAGGTCCGGTACGGGGCCACGGAGAGGTAGAACTCGTCCGCCGGCATCGGCAGCGCCGTCTCGTCGAGATCGCCGGTGGGATCGCTCAGCACCAGCTGGTCGGGCTCGACCGAGGCCCACAGGTCGTCGGGTCGCTCGGCCACGGGCATCGTGTCGAGCCGCTCGATCACCTGGCGGGCGTCCAGCTCCTCCAGATCGTGCTGCTCGACGAGCGTCGCCGCGGTCGGCTCGGGCGCAGTGTCCGAATCCGGCTCTGCAGAGGTACAGGCGGTCAGCGCCAGCGCGCCCGCGACCACGGCCGAGAGGAGGAGGCTCCGGCGCGCGGCCGGGCGGGGAACAACCCCCATCACACTCATAACTCCCACCTCACTCACAGTGCGGCGATCATCTCACGCATCTGGTCGATCTCCCGCTGCTGGGTGTCGATGATGGTCTGGGCCAACTCGACCGCCTGCGGGTGGGTGCCACTCTCCACCTGGTCCTCTGCCATGTCGATCGCGCCCTCGTGGTGGACGATCATCTGCTCCAGGAACAACCGCGCGGCGTCGGTGCCCTCGGCGTCGGCCAACTCCTGCATCTCCTCGGGCGAGAGCATGCCGTCCATCATGTGCATCTCCCCGGCGTCACCCATGTGATCGCCCATGTGGTCACCCGTCCCGTGGCCGCCATGGTCCCCGTGGTCGTCGTGGCCCACTCCGGGCTCGCCCCACTCCTCGAGCCATTCGTTGAGTTGCTCGATCTCCGGGCCCTGGGCGGCCTTGATCTCCTCGGCCAGCTCCGTCACGTCGTCGGGGATGTCGTCCTTGGCCAGGATGATGTCGCTCATCTCGACGGCCTGCTCGTGGTGCGGGATCATCATCCGCGCGAACCTCACGTCCGCGGCGGAGTGCTCGGTCCCGGCGCCCTCATCGGCAGTGGCGGGGGCGCCGTTCTCGGCGGTGGTGGGCGTGGCCGGCGGGGCGGCCGTCGTGTCGTCGCCGTCGTCGGCGCAGGCGGAGAGCGTGAGGACGGCCACGGCTGCGGCGGCGAGGAAGATCCTGCTGGTCATCGTCGAGATCCTTTCGAGCGGAGCGGCCGGGCGCCCGGTCTGCTGTGGACCATCGTGCCCGCCGAACCCCGTGGCCTCGGTGGAGGTCGTGTGAAGGTTTGGTCAAGGCTGCCGCGGCGGCGGCGGAACCCCCGGCGGGACGCGATGATGGGACCCATGCCCCCCACCCCTGGCGAACCCGGACAGGCCGGTGCCCACGGTTCCGGCCCGCGCCCTCCCACCGGGTTGCGCGCGATGGTCGTCGACGACGAGCAGTCCCTCGCCGACCTGGTCGCCTCGTACCTCCGGCGCGACGGATTCGAGGTCACCGTCACCGGGGACGGGGCCGAGGCGGTCACGCTGGCCCGGTCGGTGGACCCGGATGTGATCGTCCTGGACCTGGGCCTGCCAGGGCTGGACGGGGTCGAGGTCTGCCGGCGGATCCGGGCCCACTCCGACGCGTACGTGGTGATGCTCACCGCCCGGACCGACGAGGTCGACACGCTGATCGGGCTGTCCGTCGGCGCGGACGACTACATGACCAAGCCGTTCAGCCCACGCGAACTCATGGCCAGGATCCAGGCGATGTTGCGCAGACCGCGCGGGCCCGCGACGGGGTACGACGACGAGGTGGCCGCCGCCGATCCCGCTGGCAGCAGCCCGGTGGAGGCGCGTCCGCGCACGATCGGGGGCCTGACCATCGACGTCGCCGGCCGCGAGGTGAGCGTCGACGGGGACGCGGTCGCGCTGACGCGCACCGAGTTCGACGTGCTCGCCGCCCTGTCCCGCGACCCGGGTGTCGTGTTCACCAGGTCCCGGTTGATCGAGGCGGTGTGGGGCCCGAACTGGGTCGGTGACGATCACCTGGTGGATGTCCACATCGCGCACCTGCGCCGCAAGCTCGGCGACGACGCCACTCGGGGCCGCTACGTCCGTACCGTCCGCGGCGTGGGCTACCGGATGGGGGCCGGGCGGTGAACGGTGGCGCCGGGGTCGAGCTGCAGCGCGGTCGGCTCGCCGGGGCGAGTTTCGGCACGCGTCTACTCATGGTCATGGCCGGGGTGGTGGTGGGCTGCGCGGGCAGTGCATGGCTCGTCGCCTCGGTACTGGCACCGGAGATCTTCCACGACCATCTGGGGCAGGCCGGGATCGACCACGACTCCGCGGAGGCCGCCCACGTCGAGGAGGCGTTCACGGACTCGATAGTCCTGGCCCTGGGGTTGGCGGTGGGTGTCGCGGTGCTCCTGGCACTGCTGGCGAGCTGGTACCTCACCCGCCGGGTCCAGCGTTCAGTCGCCGTGGTCACCACCTCGACCGCCGAGATCGCCGGCGGACGCTACGACACGCGGGTCGCGAGCCCAGAGCTGGGGCGCGAATTCGACGACCTGGCGACGAGCGTCAACGAACTCGCCCGCAGGCTGGACGCCACCGACACCTCACGGCGCCGGATGCTCGCCGACCTCGGTCACGAGATGCGCACCCCGCTGGCCACAATCGACTCCTACCTCGAGGCCATCGACGACGGTGTCCGCGACTACGACGACGACACCAGGGAGGTGCTGTGGACGGCCACCCGGCGCCTCGAGCGCCTGGCGTCGGACATCGTGGCGGTCTCCGACGTCGAGGAGCATCTGGCCCGCCTCGATCCCGTCCGCACCACCACCGCAGTGCTGGTGGGGACCGCGATCGACGCCGCCCGCGAGCGGTTCGCCGACAAGGGGGTCGAGCTCTCGGCACGCGATGTCGCCACCGCCGAGGTCACCGTGGACGTCGACCGCATGGGGCAGGTGCTGGGGAACCTGCTGGACAACGCGCTGCGGCACACTCCGGCCTGTGGCGCCGTCACCGTCAGCACCAGCACCAGCACCAGCACCAGCACCAGCACCGGTCCGAGCACCGCGGGCACAGACCCAGTGGGGGAGGGCCGGGTGTCCGTCACGGTCTCCGACACCGGCGAGGGGGTGGCCGCGCACCACCTGGACCACCTCTTCGATCGCTTCTACCGCGTGGACACCGCCCGCGGCCGCCACGGCGGGGGCAGACACGGCGGGGGCAGCGGCATCGGGCTGGCCATCACCCGGGCACTTGTAGAGGCCCACGGTGGCCGCGTCAGCGTGGCAAGCGACGGCCCCGGACGCGGCGCACGCTTCACCATCACGATCCCCACCGCGACAGAACGCTGAGCCCCCACCGCGGTGTTCCCGTCACCCGATCGCGCTGAGCAGCTCCGCGCAGGCTTTCTCGCGGCGGCGGCAGGCCGCGGCACAGATCGATGCCATCGGTCAGAGCCCGTCGGATGGGTGGATTCTGAAGCGTAACTTGCCACTGTCCGGGGTCCTGTGACAGCTGCAGCAATTCGGCCTGTCAACCGGTGTCTCCCTGCACATATCCGTGTTGGCATTGGAGGGTCTCAACAAGGGTCGGCCCTCGCCGACCGACGAAAGGAAGTCACCACCATGCGCAAGACAATCGCCGCGGCCGCCATCGCCACGGGGCTCGTTCTGGTTCCCGCGACCGCCGTCGCCCAGACCCCCGACACGGAGACCACCCAGACCACCACCACCGAGGAGCAGGAGAGCGACAACACGGGACTGTGGGGCCTGCTCGGCCTACTCGGCCTGCTCGGGCTGGCCGGCCTCAAGCGTCGTGACCAGCACACTCCCACCGAGAACCTCCGTCGCGACACCACGGCGCGCGGCCCTGATGCCCACCCCGGCGACCCCGGTGGTGCCGCCGGAAACCCGCGCGTCTGACCACCGCAGCCCGACAGTGACGGCCCGATCCTCCGAGTGAGGATCGGGCCGTTCGGCACTTCAGGTGCGTCGGGCGATGAGGCGAGTTGGACGTGCTGGGCGGTCAGCGGGTGGCCAGGACGATCCGCTGCAGGTCGTTGCCCACGATCACGTGCCCGCTGTAGCCCTGCTGGGCCCAGTCGTGCCATTGGCGCACGTCGACGACGCCGGAGTAGTCGCCGAGGTGCGTCAAGACCAGTCGCTGGGCGCCAGCGCGCTCGGCGACCTGCCCCACCACCTGGACCTCCACGTGCGACTCCAGATTGTGTTCCACCAACGGTGGCGGCAGGTTCCCGCCGCGCACGTTGATCGCCTCGTGCACGAGCGTGTCGGTGCCGAGCGCCAACCGGTCCAGGTTCTCGCTCAGGCTGGTGTCCCCGGAGAACGTCACCGACCCGTGGGCGGTGTCGAAGCGGAAGGCGAACGCGGGGAAGACCGGCCCGTGCGGGACGAGGGTCGCGGTGACCCGGACGTTCTCGTCCTCCATGACGAAAAACGGGTCCATCGGCGGCGAGGTGTCGGTGTAGCTCGCGCCGACGTCGGGGACCTCGATCTCGTGGACGTCGAACAGGGTCCGCGGGTCGGGCGGGCCGCCGGTGGGGCCGTTGTCGCGGAGGAAGATATTGGATGTGTAGGCGTAGGCCTCGTGCAGCCGCTGCGTCATCTCCGCAGTGCCCGGGGTCGGACTCTGTGGGGCGACCACCGGGAAATCCGGGTAGTCGAAATTGGGCGGTCGCAGACCACCCGCCGAGCCCGGGCCGTACACCCCGACCGGGCCCGCGAGCTTGTCACCCGCGGCGTTGGCGACCACCCCACCGATGAGCGCGAAGTTGTAGTAGTCCGCGATGTGGTCGGCGTGCAGGTGGGTGAGAAAGATGTCGCGGATCGCCGACAGTTCGAGTCCGGTGAGCCCGTACTGCGTGACCGAGGAGCGGCCGCAGTCGATCACGTAGGCGGCGCCGTTGACCACGAGGACCGACGCGATCCCCACCCGCGTTTTCTCCACCATCGGGCCGGCGAGCGTTCCCAGCAACAGCAGCTCGAGTGGTTCACGCTGCGCCGAGGGGATGCCGTCCGGCGGGGTGCCGCCGGACGACCCGAGGGAGCCGGAGCCCAGTGAACCAGTGAGGCTCTGGGGTCCGGCGGCCCCGGTTCCGAGGCTCACGAAGCCGGTCGCCGCTACCGCCCCGCCAACGGCGGAGAGGAGGGAGCGGCGGCTGACTCGGGTTGCGGGCAGGGGCGGGGGGAGGGGGTCTGACGGGGGCATGGCGACGGCCTTCTTCCGGGGTCGGATCTGGGGCGGCGACGAGCCGGAGAAGTGCGCTTTACCAGCGCGTTGTGCCCTGGATGTAACCTAATTCACATTCGATGGGGTAAAGGCGTTTTCACGATCAGAACGGGACCTGGGTCCGGAGCAGGCCCTCCGCCGGGGCCCGTCCGCTGAGGGCGCGGCAGAACTCGAACGCGTCCATGGTGATGCTCTCGCCCGCTCCCGCGTTCCCTCCGTGCTGCCAGTGCCCGCCGGCCGGTCCGGTCAGTTCTAGGTCATAGGCCTGCCCGTGGCGGCTGGCCCATTCGGCGACCACGTCGTCGACGATCACGCCCTCGTGTTCCGCGGTCGCCGTCATGGGGGCTCCCGTCGCGGTGGCGATGTCGATGCGGTGCATGAACGGATCGCGGGTGAGGATCACGTCGACCAGATATCCCAGGGACCACCACTCGTCGTTGTCCGGCATGGTCTGCTTTCTCAGCAGACCCGGTGCGCCTCGTCGGATCTTGGCGGCGTTGGGGGCCAGCCGGCGAACCTGCGCGATGAGCTCATCCGTTGACAGGCCGGCGTTCTTCTCCACCTGTAGAGCGGTCATCGCGTCGACCGGAACGCAGCCCTCGCGCTTGGCTCGCCGGCCGGACACCACCTGCTGACGGATCAGCTCCGGCCAGCTGGCGAGCATCTGCACCATCCCCAGCATGTGCCCCGCCATCGCGCGCACATCCCACTCGGTGCAGTCGGTCTGGACCCCCCACTGCTCGGGGCGCAGGCCCTCGAGCATGTCGGCGACCCGGTCGTATTCGGTCGCGGCGAGGCGCTCCGCGACCTCCCGCTGCAACTGCGGCAGGCGGGGGTCCTTCTTCGAGCGGTGTTGCCCTGTTGTCGTGGTCATGGCGGTGTGCCTTCCTGTGTGGTGGTGACCGGGACGTCAGCCGGAATGCCGACGTCGTGCAGGTACATGTCGACCGCGCGGTCGAACAGGCGGGCCCAGCGGTCGCCGCCGGGATCGTTGGCGAGCTGGGCATCTGCCATGCCGCCGACCACCGCCACGTAGAGGTCGATGTCCTCCCGGGCGGTGATCCCGATCGCGGCCAGCCGCTCGCGCAGTCCGTCGAGCACGAGCACTGCTGGCGCGTAGGACTCGGGGCTGGGTTCGAAGCCGGGGATGGTGCGCTGGTTCATCAGCTGGAACCGGGCGAGGTCGCTCACGCAGAAATCGAAGTACGCCCGCGCGTACATGCGGACCGTCCCCCGGGCATCTGCAGGGCACCGCTCGTCCAGGGCCAACATCCGTTCCAGGCACTCGGTCCAGGCCTGGGCGAACATCGCGTCGTAGATGGCGTTCTTGGAGTCCACGTGTGAGTACAGCGACGGCGCCTTCATCCCCACCCGGGCAGCGACATCGCGAAGGGTGAGCTGGGCCAGGCCCTGTTCACGAGCCACCTCCCACGCGGCATCGATGATCTCGAGCCTTGTGGCCTCACGCCGTTCGGCTGACCTATTGCGATTCGGAGTGCCTAACATGGTTAGGATTGTGCGCCTGTGATCCGGTGATGTCCAGAGGCGTCGGGTCGCAGTTGTGTCTCGGAGTCGTCACGGAACGATGGGGGCCCGGCTACGTCCCCGCACCCAGCGCCACCACCTCATCCGCCCAGTGCTCGGCCAGCCGCAGATCGTGGGTGATCGCCAGGACGCCCAGCCCAGCATCGGCACGCCGGCGAAGAGTGCGGGCGATCGCGGCCGTGCTCAGTGGGTCCAGGTGAGCGGTGGCCTCGTCTGCGATCAGGTAGCGGGGAGACTGCGCGAGGGCACGGGCCAGACAGGCGCGCTGGAGCTGTCCGCCTGAGACCTCCGAAGGGCGGCGGTCCAGCAGCACCGGGTCCAGGCCGACCTCGCCGGCCAGGTCGACGGCGTCGACGGGCACCCCGCGCGGCGCCGCCGGCAGGGTGATGGCCCGGCGCAGCGTCAGGTGAGGGTCGGAGGCGGCCGACGGATCCTGGTCCAGCAGCGCGGTGTGCCCGGGAAGGCGACCCCGGCGACGGCGCACGCGCACACCCCCAGCGGTCACCGAGCCGGAGCGAGGCGAGAGTAGACCTGCCATCAGGTGCGCCACCGTCGTCTTGCCGCAACCCGAGGGGCCGACGAGGACGGTGATCTGCCCTGGTCGAACGGTCAGGTCGGTTGGCGGGAGAGCGAATTCGCCGCCGGGACGACGATAGGTGACCTGGTTGGCGACGAGGGTCATGACGACGACGACCCCACCGCTGCGTTGAGGACCACGGCGTTGAGGACCACGGCGTCGCGGACCTCCGTGCCGCGGACTTCCGGCGACTCGGTGTGCAGCGCGGCGGCCAGGAGTTCCCGGGTGTACGGATCGTCGGGGTCGACGAGCAGGCTCGGCGCGGGGCCGAGGTCGCAGAGCTGACCGGCCCGGAGTACGGCCACCTCGTCGGCAGCGTCCGCGGAAGCGAGGGTGGCCAGGTCATGGGTGATCACCACTACGCCGATGCCGCGCTCGTCGGCCAGGCGGCGCAGCAGACGCAGCGTGGTGAGCGCGGGCCCTGCATCCAGGCCTGCGGTGGGCTCGTCCGCCATGAGCACGGCCGGCGCCGTGGCCAAGGCGGCCGCGATCGCCGCACGTCGCAACTGCCCGCCGGACAACTGGTGCGGGTAGCGGTCCACCAGAGCCGGGTCGAGGCCCACTTCGAGGCACATTTCGGCCACCGACCGGCGGGCATCCGGGCCCCGACCGGCCGCGGCGAGAGCTTCTGCGAGCTGCCCGCGCAGGTGACGGGTGGGCGTGAACGCTGAGGCCGCCGACTGCGGAACATGGCCCACCTGATTTCCGGCTCCTGCCGTGCCATCAACTGCCGTGCCACCAGCTTTCTTGCCACCAACCGTGAGGTGTCCTCGCACCTGCGCCTGCAGGGGGAGCAGTCCGCAGCACGCATCGGCGAGCGTCGACTTTCCTGCCCCTGACTCGCCGACCACGCCCAGGACCCGCCCCTGCAGAACCCGCAGGGTGACGTCGTCGAGGATGCGGACCGGGTCGCCGTCCGGGTCGTGCAGCGACACCGTCAGCCCGACGATGTCCAGCGCCGGGTCAGACGGCCCAGGTGTAGACAGCGCAGGGCTGGACGGCATCGTCTCGGGGGAGGGGCCGGCCTCGTCGTCGTCGTGAATCTGTTGCGCCGATCCCCCACGACCCCCACGATCCCGCCGACCCCGGCGCCGTCCCGCGGGGGCGAGCAGCGCCACCGCCACGGTCACCACGATCAGCGCGGCGGCGGGGAAGGCCAGCGCCCACCAGCGGCCCAGCAGCAGATCCGCGCGGGACAGGGCGATGAGCGTGCCCAGGCTCGCCTCCTCGGGCGGCAGGCCGATGCCCAGGAACGACAGGGTGGACTCGTGCCACACGGCGTGGGGGAGCATCACCACCACCGCCAACCCGGCCTGCCCGGCGACGGCCGGGAGCACGTGGTGGCGCACCACCCTTGAGGGCGAGGCCCCGGCCACGCGGGAGGCGGCAACGTACCCGGAGGCCATGACCTTCTGGGTCTCGGCGCGCACGATCCTCGCCACCGGGGGCCAGTGGGTCAGCGCCAGGGCCAGCACCAATGCGGTGATCGACCCTCTGAACATCGCCACCACCACGACCGTCGCCAGCAGGTGTGGGACTGCGGCCACCGCGTCGGTCAGACGCATGAGCAGAGCGTCGACCCGCGCGCCGCCCGCGGAGGCGGCGGCGCCCACGGCCACCCCGATCGCCGTGGCCGCCACGGCCGAACCGGCGGCCACCGCCAGGGAGACCTGCAGCGCCTGCGCCACGCGCACGGAGGTGTCATGGCCCAGGGTGTCGGTGCCCATGAGGTGTGGCCAGCTCGGGGCCAGCCCGGCGCGCAGATAGTCCGTGGCCGCCCACCCCGCTGGGGCGAGCAGCGGCCAGGTGACCGCGTACGCGATGACCAGTGCCAGGAGCAGCATCGCGAGGATGCGCCGGGGAGTCAGGTGGCGGCGGAGGGCCGGGTGCTCACGGTTGGCCGGGTGATTACGCATCGATTCGCACCCGCGGGTCGGCAAGCAAGAGCAGGCAGTCGGCCAACCAGGTGCCCACCAGGACGGTCGCGGAGGCGCCCAGGGTGACGGCGGCCAGCAGTGCGAAGTCGGCCTCCAGGGCGGCGTCCACGGTCGCGGCGGCGAGGCCGGGCCAGGCAAAGACGCTCTCCACGACCAGCGACCCCGCGATGAGTTCGGGCAGCCTCGCGCCGAGCAACGCGATGAGGGGCGTCCACGACACGGCCGCGATGTGCCCGGTGAGCACCGTGTGCTCGTCCAGCCCGCGGGCGCGGGCCTCGGCCACGGGGGCGGAGGCCTCGGCGTCGAGGACCGCTCGGCGCAGGGCCAGCAGCATCCACGGGACCTGCCCCGCGGCCAGTGCCACCGCGGGCAGGACCAGGTGGCGGGCGACGGTCGCGACCGTGGGGTCCTGCCCGGGCGGGGCCGCCCCGGTGACGGGCAGCCAGCCCAGCGTCACCGCGAACACCGCGACGGAGCCCATGGCCAGCACGAACGGGGGTACCGCGCTGAGCGCCACGGCCATCGCCGCCAGAGTGCGGTCGAGGGAGCCGTGCGGGCGGCGGGCGGCGGCGACACCGGCCAGGAGCGTCACCGCCAGCGCCAGGGCGAGCGCGGTGGCCGAGAGCAGGATCGTCCACGGCAGCCGCTCCGTCAGAACCTCGAGCACCGGCTGCCGGTAGGCATGAGAGAACCCCGCGTCACCGGCGGCCAGACCGGCCACCCAACTCCACCACGCCTGCCACCACGTCAGGTCCGTCCCCAGTGCGGCGGCGGCCGCGGCCCGGTCGGCCCCGGTGGTGCGCTCGTACCCGGAGCCGAAGTGGGCGGCCAACGGGTTGAGCGGGGACGCCGCGGCCAGCACGAACGCGCCGAGGGTCACCGCGAGCAGGACCAGCGGCGCCGCGGCGGCGCGGCGGGCCGTGAGGTGGATGAGGTCGGCGCGGCGTTCGCGCAGTCGGCGGGTCACCGGGCGCGGGTCCAGGAGGCCAGCGACCACCACGGGCCCCACGTCACCCCGTGCGCGTGCGGCTCGAGGATCGGTGCGGGCCGGGTGTGGTCGGTGTCGCGCAGGACGTAGGTGTGGTCGAGCGTGGCCAGGAAGACGTGGCCGGGCGCGTCGGCGTAGGCCCGCTGCGCCTCGCGGTAGAGCTCGGTCCGCTCGCCGGTGTCGGCGGTGGTGCGGGCCGCGTCCAGGGCGGCGTCCACGCGGGGTTCGCGGTAGTCACCGGGGTTGTCCAGCGGGCCGGAAGCGGCGGTGCGCGAGTGCAGGGTCCGGTAGGCCTGGGTGTCCACGGTGTAGGGGTTGTCGCCGCCGCCCAGCAAGATCGCCACCTCGCCGATGCGCTGTTCGATCTGATCCCAGCTGCCTCCCCACACCGTCACCGCCACGCCGAACTCGCGCATCTGGTCGGCGAACGCCGAGGCCAACTCGCGGCGGACCGGGTCGGCGGCCGGGTAGGCCAGCGTGACCTCGGCGCGCGCACCGTTCCGGGTCAGGACGCCGTCTGCGCCCGGCCGCCACCCCGCCTCGCGCAGCCGCTCGGCGGCCTCCGTGCTCCGCTCATCGGCGGACCGGTTCACGGTGAACGGCGAGGGCTCGAACTCCGGGTAGGCGTCGCTGATCGGCGAGGCCACCGGCCGACCGTGTCCGGACAGGACGTGGCTGACCAGGCCGTCGCGGTCCACGGCGAGGTTGAGCGCCAGCCGGGCCGCGGGATCGCCGGCGAAGGGATGCGACATGGGCAGCGCCACCGCACGCCAGTCGGCAGAGGCCACCGAGACCAGTTCGAGGCCGTCTCGTCCGGCCAGGCCCTCGGCGAGCCTGGGCGGCAGCGCGGCGCCGTCGACCTCGCCGGCAAGCAGCATCTGCGCACGGGCATCGGCGTCCGGCACCGACCGCAACACCACCCGGGTGACCTCGGGCGGGCCGTCGCGGTGGTCGGGATCGGACTCCAGCACGGCCTCTCCGGCGGTCAGGCGGGCCAGCCGGTACGGGCCGGTGCCGACGGGCGCGGAGTTGAGCGCCGATGCCGACGCCGGGCCCGGGGTCAGCGCCTCCGAGGGCGCGATGCCCAGCAACAGTCGGGCCGGCATCCCCGGGTCGGGCGCGTGCAGATGGAAGCGCACAGTGAGCGGGTCCGGAGTCTCCACGCGCGCGATCGGGGCGTAGTCCGAGGCGATCGGGGAGGCCGAACGCGGGTCGGCAACAGCGCGGTAGGTGGCGGCCACGTCGGCGGAGTCCAGCAGCGAGCCGTCGTGGAAGCGCACCTGCTCGCGCAACCGGACGGTCCAGGTGAGTCCGTCCGCGCTGACCTCCGGCTCCTGCGAGGCCAGGGCGGGCTCGAGCCGGGGCAACGTGGAGTCGTCGTCGGCCGCCGGGCGCAGGAGCCCCTCGTACAGCGGCGAGACGCCGGTCGATCCGTAACCGGACACGGGGTTGAACTCGCCGGGGTCTCCGGCGTCGGCCAACACGATCTGGGCGCTGCTGTCCGCCGCCGGGGCCGGCGTCGTGCAGCCCGAGGCGGCGAGGGCCGACGCGAGGCCGACGCAAAGGGCGGCGTACAACGGTCTCAAGGACGCACTCCTGCCCGGGTAGGGTACGTGTCCGGCCGGACACATAGTTCGCCGAGCGTAGCGAGCGGATGTGTCGCTGCTGTTACACACAAGAGAGCGATGGCACTGCGTTCACACCACAGCGATGACACCACAGCGATGACACGAGGGGGAGCGATGGATCTGGCGGACTGGGCCGAGCGCTTCGAGCTGCTCGGCGACCCCACCCGCCTGGGACTCCTCGCGCACATGCACCATGTCGGCCCCGGGGTCGCGACAGTCTCCGATCTGGCCGAGGCCGCCGGGATCACCCGCAACGCCGCCTCCCAGGCCCTGCGGATCCTCCGGGACAGGGGCTGGGTCCGCTCGGCCCGCGACGCCGACGACGGCAGGGTGGTCCGCTACTCGCTCGCCGACGACACCGTCCACCGCATCCTGCACCTCATGGGCGCCCGGCACCACTGAGTGCCGCGGCCCCGCCTGCCCGCCTCGCCCCTCCTGCCCCGCTCGGGAACTTGCGCTGCGTATTGGGCCTGCGCTGGCGGATTGCCCGGGGCTGGTGGGTTCGCGCTGGCGGTCTGGTCCATAGGGGACACGCAAGTCGAATAGGCCAGAGCAGAGGGGACACACAAGGCGGAGTCGGGCGTAGGCCCGAGGGGAGCGCACACGTTGAGCCCGCCGGGCCGACGTAACACATCCGACACACGACAGTATTAGCGTGATCGGCAGCCGCAGCGCGCATCCCCCGGCGCGCTGGTGCCCGAGCACGAGAGGACCTTCAGGATGAAGCTCACCCCCCGCGAGCTGGACAAACTCACCCTGTTCACCGCGGCCGAGGTCGCGCGCCGCAGGCTCGGGCGCGGGGTGTTGCTGAACGTTCCGGAGGCCACCGCGCTCATCTCGTGGGAGATCGTCGAGCACGCCCGCGACGGGCGCACCGTCGCCGAGTGCATGGACCTGGGCCGTCGGGTCCTGAACGCGGGTCAGGTCATGGCCGGGGTGGTGGAGCGGCTGCCGATGATCCAGGTGGAGGCCACTTTCCCGGACGGCTCGAAACTGGTCACGGTGCACGATCCCGTCGGCCCGGTGGAGCTGCAGGCGTGAGCGCTCAGGCCCCGGTGCACGAGCACGCCCACGAGCATGCCCACCAGCACCGCGACCCGGCCACCGCCCGGATCGTCGCGGCGGTGGGCCCGGAAGCGGAGCAGATGCCCGATCTCGGCATCCCGTCAGCCCCGCCCGGGCGTGGACTGTCCGACCTGGTGATGGCGGAGGGGGAGTCGGGCGACCTCGTCGTCGTCGTCCCCATGACGTTCGGCCGCGCGCCCGCGGTGATCGCCGACTGCGCCCGCACCCTTCGCGACGTCCGGGGCCGGGCAGACGGGGCGCAGTTGGCCCTGGCGGCGCCGCTCGGCGACGCCACGATGTTGGTCACCCGCCTGCGCGCGGCGATCCGACGCTACAGCCCGGGGGACACCGTCGGCGCCGAGTCGGTGCTGGTGGTGAGCCCGTCGATCGACCCGTTCGCCGACGCCGAACTGTTCCGGCTGGCCCGGCTCGCGCGGCAGTACGGCCGCCCCGGACTGGTCGAGGTCGCGTTCCACGGCGGCTCCGAGCCCGACCCCGACCTGGCCGGCGGGCTCGCGCGACTCGACGCGTTGGACGGTGGGCGGCCGCTGCTGGTGTCCGCCACGCTGGCCCCGGCGCCGGTCACCGGCCGCGAGCTGCCCGGCGAGGGCGAGTACCTGCTGGGCCCGGCCGTGCTGCGCAGCGTCATCGACACCCGCGTGCGTGAGGCGGTCCACCGGCTCGACCACGGCACTGATGGTTCCACCGGCGCCGACGGCATCGACGCGGCGCTCGACGCCGAGGACGGCCACGGTTACGCCCACTCCCACGTGGCGGCCGACGGCAGCGTCTACACCCACTCGCACTAGTCACCACCACCACCCACCCACCCCGAGGAGCGAGATGTCCGGATCCGGGAAATACCAGTACGGCGAGGGCGACATCACGCTGGGCGCCGGGCGGGCGACCGTCGAACTCGCGGTGACCAACACCGGCGACCGCGCCGTCCAGGTGGGCTCGCACTACCACTTCTTCGAGGCCAACCGCGAGCTCCGGTTCGACCGACCGGCCGCCTACGGGCGCCACCTGGCGATCGGCGCGGGCCTGGCGGTGCGGTTCGAACCAGGCCAGACCCGCACGGTGCGGCTGGTGGACTACTCCGGCGAGCGCGTCTGCCACGGTTTCTCCGGACTGGTCGACGGCCCCCTCGACGACCCGGCAGTGCGTGAGCGGGCGATGGAGCGGATGCGCGACGGGAGGTTCCTGTGCGATACGCCGGACAACACGACCCACGACGACGACGACGAGGTGGCGCCGTCTCCCGGCGGCGTTCCCGTTGCCGAGGGCCCGCCGACCGAGCATCCTCCCACCGTGCTCCCGCGCGCCACCTACACCGACATCTACGGCCCCACGATCGGCGACCGCCTGACGCTGGCGGACACGGTGTTGACCGTCGAGATCAGAGAAGACCACAACGCCGTCACCACCGACGGCTCGAGCGGCTACGGCGAGGAGGCCGTCTACGGCGGCGGCAAGGCGATCCGCGACGGCATGGCGCAGGACCCGGCGGGGACGCGGGCCTCGGGCGCGCTGGATCTGGTGATCACCGGCGCCACGATCCTCGACGCCGTGATCGGTGTGGTCAAGGGCGACATCGGGGTGCGCGACGGCCGGATCGTGGCCGTGGGCAAGGCCGGCAACCCGCACCTGCAGGACGGCGTGCACCCCGATCTGGTGATCGGCCCCGGCACGGAGGTGGTGGCGGGTGAGCACAAGATCGTCACCGCGGGCGGGTTCGACTCCCACATCCACTTCATAGCCCCGCAGCAGGTCGACGAGGCCCTGTCCAACGGCATCACCACGATGTTCGGCGGCGGCACCGGCCCGGCCGAGGGCACCAAGGGGACCACGTGCACGCCGGGCGCCTGGAACATCGGCCGGATGTTGCAGGCCGCCGACGGGCTGCCGGTGAACATCGGGATCCTGGGCAAGGGCAACACCTCGCAGCCCGAGTCCGCGGTCGAGCAGATCGTGGCCGGGGCGGCGGGGCTGAAGATCCACGAGGACTGGGGGACCACACCGGCGGCCATCCGCTGCGTGCAGGAGGTCGCCGACCAGTACGACGTGCAGGTGGCCATCCACACCGACACCCTCAACGAGTCCGGCTTCTACGAGGACACCCGCGCCGCGATCGGCGACTCCACCATCCACACCTTCCACTCCGAGGGTGCCGGCGGTGGCCACGCCCCCGACATCCTGCGCGTGTGCGGCGAGCCGAACGTGCTGCCGGCCTCCACCAACCCCACGCTGCCGTACACAGTGAACTCGGTGGACGAGCTGCTGGACATGGTGATGGTGTGCCACCACCTGTCGCACGACATCCCCGAGGACGTGAGCTTCGCCGACTCCCGCGTGCGGGCCGAGACCATCGCCGCCGAGACCGTGTTCCACGACGAGGGCATCATCTCCATCTTCTCCTCGGATTCCCAGGCCATGGGCCGGGTCGGTGAGTCATGGCAGCGGGCGTTCCAGACCGCCCACCACTGCCGGGTCGAGCGCGGGCCGTTGCCCGAGGACGTGGCCGCGTCCCCCGATGGTCAGGGCGGGGCGCGGAACGACAACGAACGGGTCCTGCGCTACGTCGCCAAGATGACCATCAACCCGGCCATCGCCGCGGGCATCGCCGACCACCTGGGCTCGATCGAGCCGGGCAAACTCGCCGACCTGGTGGTGTGGCCGGTCGAGTCGTTCGGTGCCAAGCCGTCGTTGGTGATCAAGGGCGGGATGATCGTGTGGGCGCCGATGGGCGACCCCAACGCCTCGCTGCCCACCCCGCAGCCGGTGATCTACCGACCGATGTTCGGCGCGTACGGCGGTGCGATGCAGTCCACCCGCGTGACGTTCCTGTCCGCGGCGGCGATCGAGGCCGGCGTGCCGGAGCAGCTGGGCCTGACCTCGCCGTGCCTGCCGGTGCGGGGGTGCCGCGGGATCGGCAAGAAGGACATGGTCCGCAACGACCGCTGCCCGCAGATCGAGGTGGACCCCGATACGTACGTGGTGACCGTCGACGGCGAGCCGGCCACCATCGCACCGGCCACCTCGCTGCCGCTGGCCCAGCTGTTCTACCTGGCATGAGCGGCTCCGACCTGTCGCGACTGCTGCTGGCGCTGCAGTTCACCGACTCGTCCTTCCCCTCCGGGATGTACACCCTGTCCCACGGGCTCGAGGGCCTTGCCCAGCGCGGGGAGGTCGATGCCCGCCGACTGCCGGAGGTGCTGCACTCGATGCTGCGCCACGCCATCGGCCCGGCGGACTCCACCGCGCTGGCCCTGGCGTGGGCGGCCACCCGGGAGCACAGTGGTGACGCCCCCGATGAGGCACAGTGGCTGGACGCCGTGACCCGCATCGACCGCCGCCTGCACGCCACCCGGCTGACGCGGGAGCTGCGCGACGGCGCCACCCGCACCGGTAAGCAGGTGCTGGACCTGGCGGCCGAGCTGCTGGACGACCCCGTGGTCAGCGCCTGGAACAGCCACGTCAAGGCCCGTCGGTCGCCCGGGTCCCAGTCCGTGGTGATGGGCGTGGTCTACGCCCGCGGCGGGCTGGATCAGCGCGACGCCGTAGCCGCCGACCTCACCGCCGTGGTGATCAGCCTGGCCGGGGCCGCGCTGCGCCTGCGGTTGGCCGACCACCGCAGCGCCCAGGCCCTGGTCCGCGGCGCCGCGCCCGTCGTCGAGGAGGTCGCCGACGCCGCCGTGGGGGCAGCACTGGAGGACCTGGGCGGCTTCGCGCCGGTGCTGGACCTGGCCAGTTGCCATCACGAGAACTCAGACGCCCGGCTCTTCGCCAGCTGACACCCACAGACACGCCACGACGGAAGGAAAACATATGACCGAGGGACAGAAGGTGCTGCGCATCGGGATCGGCGGGCCGGTGGGCTCGGGGAAGACCGCGCTGATCGAGGCGCTGGTGCCCATGCTCATCGAGCGCGGCCGGGCCCCCGCGGTGATCACCAACGACATCTACACCCAGGAGGACGCCGAGCACGTCCGCCGCACGCTCGCGGGGGTCCTGGACCCCGCCAAGGTGGTGGGCGTGGAGACCGGGTCGTGCCCCCACACCGCGGTCCGCGACGACCCCACCATGAACCTGGCCGTGGGAGCCGAGATGCTCGAGGCGCACCCGGACGTCGACACCCTGATCTTCGAGTCCGGCGGCGACAACCTCACCCTGACGTTCTCGCCCGTGCTCGTCGACCTGTTCCTCTTTGTCCTGGACACCGCCGAGGGTGAGAAGATGCCGCGCAAGCGTGGTCCCGGCATCACCGAGTGCGACCTGCTGGTGATCAACAAGATCGACATAGCCAAGTACGTCCGCTGCGACCTGGGCGTGATGAGCTCCGACGCCGACCGCGTGCGCTCCGGCAAGCCGGTCGTGCTGACCGACTGCCTCAGCGGCACCGGGGTCGGCGAGGTGCTGGACTACTTCGAGTCGCGGCGCGCGGACCTGCTGCCGAGCGCGTGAGCAGCGTCTCCCTGGCCTCCCGGCTGGCGCGCGCGGCCGACCCCGGCCACGTCTCGGCCGTCGTGGCGGCCGGCCCGGTGCACGCCGCCGGGTCGCTGCCCGTGGGCTCGCCGGGCAAGGTGGGCGTCCTGGACCTGGACTTCCGTGCCTCCGCCGAGGGACGCACGGTCCTGGCCGACCGCTACCAGAAGTCGCCTTTACAGGTGATGCGCTCGCTGTACGTCGACCCGGTGCTGCCCCACGTGCCGGTCACGTACCTCATGTCGACGGGCGGGGGCGTGGTGGGCGGGGACCGTCTGGACATCGACGTCCGGCTCTCCGACCGGGCCCACGCGGTGATCACCACCCAGGCCGCCACGCGCGTCCACCGCATGGACGCCGGCTACGCCACCCAGAACGTCACGCTGACGCTGGGCGATGGCGCGGTGTGCGAGTGGGTGCCCGACCCCCTCATCCCGTACGCCGGGAGCCGGTTCCAGCAGCGACTGCGGGCGACGGTCCCCGAGGACGCGGTGCTGGTGGTCTCCGACGTCCTCACCGCCGGCCGGGTGGCGCGGGGCGAACGGTGGGCGGTGGACGCGCTGGTCTCGCACGTGGAACTGACCCGTCCCGACGGCACGCCGGTGGTCGTGGACACCACGCGGATCGTCGGGGCAGCCGGCGCCGGGCGGGTGGGGGCCGACGACGAGATGGTCACCGGCGGGTCCGACGCCATCGGCACACTGTTCGTCCTGGCGCCGGGGCCGGCGGCGGACCTGGCGGCCGCGATGCGCGCGGCCACCGATTCCCGCGTGGGCGCGCGCCGGGGAGATGTGCGCTGGGGTGACGTGCGCTGTGGGGTGAGCACACTGCCCGAGGGATGCGGGGCGTGGACGCGGGTGCTGGGCCGGAACCCGGAGTCGGTGGAGGCCGCCGTGCGCGCGGTGTGGTCTGCCGCGCGCGAGCACATCCTCGGTGCGCCGGCGCCGGACCTTCGGAAGGGCTGAGCGGGAGCTGAACAGTCCCTGAGCGGGCGCGAAACGCAGGGTTCACCCGAGGTGGATCGAGGCAACACACATGAAACACTCTGGAACCTTGCGGCTCACATGGGACTCATAACTTTGTGTTCATCGAGCGTCGATCCCCGAGAAGCGGGGGCCATCGACCGCCCGCCCACGGCAAGGATGAACCCGCGTGAATTCCATCTCCAGACGCACCGTCGCCGCCGCCGCACTCGTGGTCCTCGGGGCCGGTGCACTCACCGCCTGTGGCAGCCGCACCTCGGACACCGCCGCGGCCTCCGCGGAATCGTGTGTGGACACCTCCGGCGACACCATCAAGATCGGTTCCCTGCACTCCCTGTCGGGCACCATGGCGATCTCCGAGCGGACGGTGCGTGACTCCGTCGCGCTCGCCGTGGAGCAGATCAACGCCGAGGGCGGCGTGCTGGGCAAGCAAATCGAGCCGATCGTCGAGGACGGCGCCTCCGACCCGGCCGTCTTCGCGGAGAAGGCGGAAAAGCTCATCACCAGCGACTGCGTGGCCGCGATCTTCGGCGGCTGGACCTCGTCCTCGCGCAAGGCCATGCTGCCGGTCGTCGAGGACGGCAACGCCCTGCTGTACTACCCGGTCCAGTACGAGGGACTCGAGTCGTCCCCGAACATCTTCTACACCGGCGCCACCACCAACCAGCAGATCGTGCCGGGCCTGGAGTACCTCAAGGAGCAGGGAGCGGAGTCCATGTACCTGGTCGGTTCGGACTACGTCTTCCCGCAGACGGCCAACCGCGTGATCAAGGCGTGGGCGGAGGCCAACGACGTCGAGATCCTCGGCGAGGACTACACGCCGCTCGGGTCCACCGACTTCTCCACCATCGTCAACAAGGTGCGCACCGCCGATCCGGATGCCGTGTTCAACACGCTCAACGGTGACTCCAACGTCGCCTTCTTCCGCGAGTACACCAACGCCGGTCTCACCGCCGAGGACACCCCGGTGGTGAGCGTGTCGATCGCCGAGGAGGAGGTCCAGGGTATCGGCGCGACCAATATCGCCGGCCAGCTCACGTCGTGGAACTACTACCAGACCATCGAGAGCCCCGAGAACACGACGTTCGTCGAGGCGTTCAAGGCCGAGTACGGCGAGGACCGGGTCACCTCCGACCCGATGGAGGCCGCGTACGCATCGGTGTTCCTGTGGAAGAACACCGTCGAGAAGGCGGGCAGCTTCGACGTCGCCGAGATCCAGGAGAACGCCGGCGGGGTCAGCTTCGACGCCCCCGAGGGCACGGTGACGATCAACGGGGACAACAACCACATCTCCAAGACCGCGCTCGTGGGTGAGATCCGCCCCGACGGCCTGATCTACGAGGTGTGGAGCTCCGGCGAGCCCATCGAGCCCGACCCGTTCCTGGAGGGCTACGACTGGGCTGGCGACCTGTCCGGAAACTGACCTAGTCCGAGTCCACCGCCCCCCGCGGCGGGCCCCGGGCCCCCCGGCCCCCCCCGGGGGGGGGCGCCCCCCCCCCCCGCCGGCGGCCCCCCCCCACGCTCGCGTGCTCAGCGGCCCTCATCCCGCTGGTCTATCTGGTCATCCGGGCGGGGGAGAGGGGACCCGCTCAC